>DASTDH010000686.1:0-2860 GCA_035710445.1 Chthoniobacterales bacterium | reverse complement strand
AGCTCAAGAAATGGGTGAAGCGCTTGCTCGACTTCGTCGCTGCGAAGCCGGCAAAGGCCGCCGCGCGCAAGACTCCACCACGGAAGGCCGCCTCAGCGAAGCCCAAGGTCATGGCAAAGGCTAGCCAAATATATTTGAAATTTGCTCCGCGGTCGTCGGCATGTCCTCAGCCCTTTGCCATTTATGGACGCGGCGGCTGAGAAGATATGTTGGCTTCGTCAAGCTATCCGAGCTGAGCGAGCTTGTGCGTTGGGTAGCCGGCGATGGCCGTCAGCCGGCCACCAAGATCATCGACGTAGACAAAGATCCCTCCCTCGATGTGGTATCGCCCCTTCCACTCGATCGCGAAGCTAGTGTCGGTGTCCTCGATGTGGATCGGCTCGGGATCGCCATCACGGGCCAGCCGCGCGGCCAGGTGGTCGAGAGCATCGAGCAGCCATGCATCGCCGCTTTCGGTCGAGAAGAGAACCAGCTGGCCAACGGTAACAATGCGCTCATCGTGCTCGGCAGCCCGACGCTGAATGTAACGCACCTCATAGGCAAGGCGAAAACTCTTGCCGTCCACCATCCGTTTGCCTAGTCCCCGTTTTATCCTTTTCCGACCTTTAGCGCGTGTCGTGGTGTTGGCCATGGATCTATTCACCCGGCTGTTCGGCGATCTGCTGGCGTTCGTCTATCACTGCTTTGACCGCATCGTCATTCACGGTTACCTGACGGGTCTCTCCCGCCCTGAGCACGTGGTGCACTTTTTCCGCGAAGTCGGCGGCGCGCCAGTGATCAGCAAGGAGATTTTAAGCGAGCGCACCCATCGCTACCAGAGCTGGGTTGAAGCCTTCGCCCGCAATCATGGCATCCCGATAGAATGGGCCGAGAAGGGCGTCCGCAAGGAGGACTTTGTCCTCCGCTGGCAACGCCGCATGGTGCGAAAAAATGCCTACGGCGTGTATTTTATTCTCAAAAGCATGGAACTGGGACCGACCTTCCGCATCTCGGCGCCGAAATATCCCACCCAGGATCCCAATTACCGCATCATCGCTCACCAGCGCAGCCGCTTCACGCACTACTACTTCTACATTCGCGATCAGACGCTCGGCCCCATCGTGATGCGCATCGGCTCGTTCCTCCCCTTCCAGGCCACATACTACCTCAACGGCCATAGCTTCATTGAGCATCAGCTCAAGGCTGCCAACGTCGACTTCCGCAAGGACGACAACGCGTTTCTCGCGGTCGGCGACGTGGCGGCGCTGCAGGCCGCTGCCGACAAGCTCAGCCCGGAAATCATTCGCAAGCGACTCGACTACTGGACCTTCATCCTCGGCCCGAAATTCTCCGCCAAGGAGCGCAGGCAGGTCAAGTTATCACGCAGCTATGCGATCAGTCAGGTCGAGTACTGCTTTCAATTTTGTCTTCAAGCGCAACTTTCCCATCCACAAGCTGTTCGAGCGAAGCTGTGAGCTTGGCTTGTGGCGATTGACCGCCCACAAAATAGCCGAGGTATTCGGCACGCGCCTGAGGCGCAACCACCGCGGCAAGCTCTTCACCCTCATCGATCAGGTCGAGCACGGCCACCACGTGTTCCGCGCCTACTTCCGCAATGCCGTTCTCCGGCAGTATGAGAAGTTCTCGATGTTCTTGCGCAACGAACTCTGTTCCAACAACCTCTACGACTTCGGTCTCAAGAAGGGACTGGATCATCTGGATGAGGTCCGCCACAGGTTCCAGACCATCATCAGCCGGTTTGCCGGTTTCCAGGCCCAGTGGCTCAACGTCCACACCGACTTTCCCTTGCTGCAGAGCATCGCCCTGCCCATTACCGTCGGCGCGGTCCGCCACCCCGGCATTAAAATCCAGGACACCCGGATCATCCGCCTGCTCGAGGTTCTCTTGCACGCCGGCACCCAAGTCGGTGGCTGGACGGCACGCGAGATCCACAACGCCATCCTCACCACGTTCGATCTCTCTGCAGACGCCTACGGCCTCAACCAACTTCGTTACGACCTGCGCAAACTCAAGGCACACGGCCTCCTCGAACGTGACGGCGCCCGCTACGCTTACCGCCTCACCCGAAAAGGCGTTCAGATCGCATTGCTCTTGCTGTTCTTCCACAAGCGCCTGTGTGGTCCGCTCGCCAACAGCCGCTTTCACCACCGGCCGAATCCGCAACACCGGCCAGACAGCCACCTCGAACTCGCCTATCACCGCGCCGACAAAGCGATCGAAAAAATCGTCGATCTCCTGGCGGCAGCCTGACCCCTCTGCCGGCCTCTCCCCATCACAGACCGGGCATCTCAAAGCAACCCGGTCCAGTTCGCCGCCCTCCGCGAGCCCTTCACTTCTGCCTAAAAATCAGGAGATCCCACTCCATTCGCACCGCCGTTTCGATCTTAATCTTGACATCACACCCAACGCGGTTGTTGGACTCGCCGTCTCAAGGATTCTCAGACCAAGAATCTAAGGTCGCGCTTGAGGGTCTTCGGAAAGCGGGATTGCCCGAATGAACCCGGTGTATCCCCTCGTTTCAATAGGGCAGAAACATGCGTGACGTTCTCAGCGTGATTACCTGTGCTTTTTTGGCCCTCGCAGCCTGGACGGCCACGGTAAGTCCATCGCAAGCCGAGACGGGCACCGTGCGTGTTGTCTTCGGCGCGGCTGGCGTTGTCGCCGGCGGTGGTAGTGGTGAGGGCACGCTAACATTCCAAGGGAAGACTTAATCGTTCAAGATTTCCGGTGCGAGTTTTGGAGCCACGCTGGCGCTAACCGTCAGTGAGTATGAAGGGCGAGTGCTGAACTTACGTATTCCCGGTGATTTAGCCGGCAATCCGGCAACTATATTGCGGTAGGAGCCAGTGGTGCCATCGCA
>DASTDH010000685.1:0-3190 GCA_035710445.1 Chthoniobacterales bacterium | reverse complement strand
CGGTGAGCCTTCTAGTTTCGCACGGTCGAGGGCTCCGGTTGGACAGTCGCCGCTACCAATTCCGCCACGCCCTTACACTCGCCCAATCATCACTCACATTCTCCCACCATCGTCCATCTCACCAGTCGCCTTGGCAGGGTTCGCGAATTCCGGCTACATATGAGAGCGAGAGGAATCGAGGAACGCCAAAAGTCAATCGCTAGGTTCAGCGACACGATGGCGACTGGGGTTCTTGGTAGGTCCAGACAAGCGGCTCCGGTGAGTTTTGTGGGTTTTGCAGCGTCCAGGATCATAGCGGGATTCGACATCGTCCCAGCGAATCAGCGCAACACCTGAAAGCATCCAAACTACGTCGGACAAGCTAGTTGCCTCTGCCATTGGCGTCACCCCGTTGCACCGAACGTCACGCCCTGTCGCTAACAGCAACATGCGCCTAAATTCGGAAACCCTGCCGAGGCGACTGCATTCAATGGACCGGCACATTTAACTCCTTTCGTTCAAGCCGCCTTGCTCGGCACGCGTTTGGCTTGCGGCTGGACAGTCGCCGCTACCAGTTGCGTCACGCCGCCAAATACCCAATGCCAGGTCACCGAATACCGACTACGGATTACCGGTTACTGAAGCGGAGGCATCAGGCTACGACAGCTCTATCCACGCGCCAGTTTCCGAATTACCGCCGGTAGAAGCTCGTGTTCCGCCTCCTGGATCCGGGCATGAAGTAATTCCGGTGTGTCTGCAGGCAAGACCGGCACGGTTCGCTGATCGATAATCTCGCCGGTATCAACGCCTGCTTCGACATAGTGCACAGTGCAGCCAGTCTCCGATACGCCAGCCGCCAGCGCTTGTTTCCAGGCTTCCAGACCGCGAAAAGCGGGTAGCAGCGACGGATGAATATTAATAATCGCGCGAGGAAAGGCTTCCAGCAGCGGCTGTTTCACGACTCGCATAAAGCCGGCTAGCACCACCAATTCAACGTTTGCCTCTTGGAATAACCGGACGATATCTCGCTCCACTTCCTCCTCTAATTTGGTTCGATATTTCCCCGGATGGACGTAGAGCGCTGGAATCTGATAATCACGAGCGTAAGAAAGGATACCCGCATCGGGCACATCCGAGATAACGATCCGCACTTCGGCATCGAGCTTGCCATCGTTAATTTGTTCGACGACGGCGCGAAAGTTGGAACCTTTACCGGATCCCAGCATTCCCAGCTTGAGTCGTTTTTTCATCTTCCTTGAATAGCGTGAAGGAGTGCTGTCGTCGACTTTCCCGGCACGAGCGGAAGAAGCTTTATCTGGGCGCCGACCTCTCGTAGTGAAGCAAGTTCTTCGGGGTTCAAGGAATCAATCGTGTAATCTCCTCCCTTCGCGTAGATATGCGGCCGTAACTCCTTAACCAATGCGGTAACCCGGGGATCATTGAAAATGATAACGTGATCGACTACAGCCAGCGCTGCCAGGATCTCGGCACGATCGGCTTCGTTGCTAATCGGTCTGCCGATGCCCTTCAGCGCTTGCACCGACTGATCGCTATTCAGCCCGACCACCAGCCGGTCCCCTAGTTGCTTGGCTGCTTGTAGGTAACGCACGTGGCCCACATGAAGGATATCAAAGCAACCATTGGTGAAAACGATTTGCTCCGGCGCATATTTTTCCCGAAGGTTCGCAGCCTCGGATTCTGGCAATATCTTCAGCATGCCGTGAAATTTGCAGTAGCAGCTTATGAAAGTAAGTCTATAGCAATAATATCATGTTAGATCCTCGATTCGATCGTCTGGCGGAGGTATTGATTGATTTTTCCACCCGGCTGAAAAAGGGCGAGAAGGTGCTTATCGACGGTTTCGATATCCCGCACCAGATGATCGTATCGCTGATTCGAAGAGCTCGCGCCAAAGGCGGCGTTCCCTTGGTGAACCTGCAGAGCAACGCCGTGAACCGTGAACTACTGCGGGGCGCCCAGGAAGATCAATATCGAGTGATGGCGGAGTATGAGCTGGCGAGAATGGCAGCGGTGGATGCCTATATCGCTTTGCGAGGAAGTCATAATGTCACCGAACATTCTGATGTTCCATCTGATCGAATGCAGCTCGCATTGAAACTCCTCCAACCGGTATTAGAGCAGCGGGTGAATCAAACCAAATGGGTCGTGCTCCGCTGGCCTACCGCTGCCATGGCGCAGATGGCCGGCATGAGTACGGAAGGATTTGAAGATTTCTTCTTCCGGGTTTGTACCCTTGATTATTCCAGGATGGAAAAAGCCATGCGCCCGCTGAAGGACCTGATGGATCATACCGATCGGGTTCGCATCACCGGTCCGGGCACCGATCTGCGGTTTAGTATTCAGGGTATTCCGACCATTCCCTGTAGCGGTGAACACAACATTCCGGACGGCGAGATTTTTACCTGCCCGGTGAAGAATTCGGTTGAAGGTCACGTCCAGTTTAATGCTCCGACTATTTATCAGGGAACAGCCTTCGATTCGGTTCGATTGACTTTTAAGAATGGAAGAGTGGTTGAGGCGTCCGGTAATAACCCCCAGCGGATCAATGAGATTCTGGATACGGACGAAGGGGCGCGTTATATCGGCGAATTCGCGCTCGGGTTTAATCCGTACATCCTGCAGCCCATGCGGGACATCCTTTTTGATGAGAAGATCGCCGGTTCATTTCATTTCACGCCCGGGCAAGCCTACGAGAAAGCCGACAACGGCAACCGCAGCCAAGTTCACTGGGACCTGGTTGCGATTCAACGTCCCGAATACGGCGGCGGCGAAATCTATTTTGATGACCGGCTTGTCCGTAAAGACGGTTTGTTTGTCCAGAAAGAGCTGACCGGGCTAAACCCGGAGCAGTTGGTTAGTTAAATGGTATGGCGCATTGGCGATCCGCGACGTCAACATGCAACCGTAAATTGGCGGACCGTACCAAGGCGACTGCCATCCATGGCCCGGCTCATTTAATTCCTTCGTTTCCAGAACCCTTACTCGGCGCGCGTTTGGCTTGCGGGAGGATCCGACGTCGTCCTGACGATGGCAACGCGACAACTGAAGCATCGAGACTATGTCGGACAAGCTAGTCGCCGCTACCGGTCTTGGCGTCTTTGCGTGAGATCTCCTTTCCGACACGCTATTTCTCTTCAGGCAGCAGCCGCCGAAACGCCGGGTTCTCCGAAAGCGCGGAATTCCGTCGCAA
>DASTDH010000684.1:0-3569 GCA_035710445.1 Chthoniobacterales bacterium | reverse complement strand
GCAAGAACGAATGACGAAAGCCGATGGCGACGTCATTGCGCAGGCAGAGTCCCTGCACCTGGGTCCAAATCCTCCGGAAGTGCGGACGTATCTTGGCGTCAATAAGGAACTCCTTTCGCACAAGCACAGAGACGCAGAAAGTTTTGCGGTGGCAGAACGATCCTTTCCTCACGAACTTGCTGAATGAGCGAAGTCGCTAGAACCGACCCTTTGTTAGTCTGCAACGCCAGATCCCTCAACCAGCGGGCGAAATGGCGAAACTCTTTCAACCCGCAAGGCCTTAGAACAAGCAGGGTGCGCAACTCGGATAGGTGTTCGCGACGCGTCTCCTCTCGACCGGCGTACTCCGCCCCAGAGAGACAGCGTCATCACCGAAGATCCTACCGAATTCGTTGAGCCAGTTAGGAAGGAACGAGCATCGAAGATTAAACGCCTATTTGGCGAATGATGCCGGTAGTAGCTAATTATCACCGCGCGCCGGTGACGCTACAACCGCCTTAGCGGGAAGAAACCGATTCCTTAGCTTCGCTTTGCCGACGACGAAACTCCGCAACCCTGTGACGATTACCGCAAGTCGCTACGCTACACCACTGGCGGCGATGATTTTTCGTCGTGTCGTAGAAATAAAGGGCGCACGAGCTGGTGTCGGCGCAACGACGGAGATAGCTCAGATTCGCTTCGGCGAGGAAGAGAGCAATCTGGCGGGCGAGAATGGCGCGGGCGAGGACATCCCCTTGCAACACGGAGGTTGAGCGGACAAGATGGAATTGCTTCTTGCCGACTCGGTGTAACACCTCGTGAAAACTGTCGACAGCCAAGATCCGGTTAAGTCGCGTGAGAAAATGATCGCCGACTTTTCCGCCAGCGACAAGCGATGCCGGCACTTGTTTCCAATCTCGGCGAAGTTCCAATACGTTTTTGAGAGCCACGGGCCGGCGAGCAGCGGATACATCCAAACGTACGTCCGTTGAAATCTTCGCCTCCCCGAGCCAATCGATCACGTCAGGCCACGCCCGCAAAAAATCGATTCCCGGGCCGGGCGGGGGGACAAGGGTGTTAGCAAAATCGACCGCAGGATGCCCGCCAACAAAAATAAATTCCGGCCGGTTGGTCCCGCCATCTTCGGAGGCGTGAAACATATAAGGCAACGTAATATTTAAACTGTCGTTTGCCAAGTTACTGACATCGGCTCACCTGTCTAATGTTCAACGGTAGAGATAGCTAATTACAAGCAACGTCCAGTTGAGCAAGATCGAACGAAAACAGTGCAACAGCTTCTTATTATGATTTTCAATAACCTAAAGAATTCGTTCGTGTCAGCCGCCGCCTCGCTCGTCCTCGCCGGGAGGGCGGTTCCCGTGCTGGCCGCCCCGGTCAAGAGCATCGTGGTGGTGCACGGCGCCTAGGCCGACGGCTCGGGCTGGAAACCGGTCAACGACATTCTGGTCAAGGACGGATACAGCGTCACCGTTGAAAGAAAGGCTCCAAAGACAAGCGAGAACACACGCAAAAGCCCTGCGTCTTTACTCCAGAGTTATTACCCAGCCCCTTCCGACGAGTTGTCCGCCGTAGCGGCCCATTCTCGGGGCTGCGCTTTGGGAACACCCTCGCGCCTGCTAGCAGGGGAATAACTCTTCCTTGGCTAACTTCGGTGTAGGAAACAGTGCTCACCAGCAGGGTTTATGCAAACACGCCCAGGAAATGTTTGGGTCAATGGTCTAAATCTGGATCAATGGTCTAACTTTATTGCGTCGAATTTAATCGGGCATGACCAGCCGAATCTTGCAACGATCGGGAGGAGTATTCGACGTGCTTAACGGCCTCTGCTACTCAAGTAGGGCTGAAGGATTCGAAAGCGGTAGAGCGCAAGACAGCAGACCCGCTGGGTGCGCCGCGTTACATGACTACATTGCTCACAAGTAGCGCATCCCGCATTTCAACCTGTATCCGAAAAATGCAACGGCATCGTGCCGTCGCCGCATCTTTCCGTATGTGTTTGCACTGCAGTCACGTCCGATTGCTGTGCACTCAGTCGCGATCGCAACCAAGATCGACCCCGGTTCTTGATGTGCCCTGGGCCTAGCCGGACAGCAAGCCGCGCCCGCCTCGGAGAGGCGGATTTAACCCTGCGCAGTGGGACGAATAACTATCTCGCCCACATCAACATCGGCCGGTTGTTCGATCGCGAACGCAATGGCGCGGGCAATCGCATCCGGCGAGATTGCCATCTTGTGCATGGTGTCGACGATCTGAGCCTTCACCTCCGGATTTGATAAGGATTCCGCAAAGTCCGTCTGAACGAAGCCTGGCGAAATGATTGTCACGCGCAGCTTATCACCGGCTTCCTGGCGCAAACCCTCGGAGATGGCACGGACGGCGAACTTCGTGCCGGAATAGACCGACATCGTCGGCTTAGTGATAAGTCCAGCTGTGGAAGCGGTGTTGACGAAATGCCCGAAACCCTGCTTGCGGAAGACAGGCAACGCTGCGGCGATGCCGTACAGAACACCTTTGAGGTTGACGTCGATCATCTCCTCCCAATCCTCAACGCGCAGGTCGTCGAGAGGAGAAATTGGTCCAATGCCAGCATTGCTTACGAGAACATCAAGCTTGCCGTACCGCTCACAGGCCAACTTGACGAGGTTGGATAAGTCGTCGCGCCGTTTTACGTCTGCGGGTGTGTAAGCTGCCTCGCCACCCGCTGCCGCGATACGGTCAGCGAGAGCCTTAAGGCGATCCGATCGGCGCGCGCCGAGCACGAGCTTCGCACCGCGCTCAGCAAGCAGGAGCGCAGTCGCCTCGCCGATACCACTGCTTGCGCCCGTGATTACGACTACTTTGTCTTTGATTCCCGATGAAGTCTCCATATCCGGTTCTCTTCCGTGTACTTTTCTTCCTAAGCTAATTATACGAGCGTTTGCAACGGGCGCTGGCTCGAAATCCGGCGTGGTCTCAAATCATGTTATGCACAGTGGGAGGATGTGGGGCCATTCCGCACGGATTTGGTGGGGTATGTGTTTGGGTATGAGCGGCCGTCGCCAAATCTCAATCATGGGGCTGGAATCGATGTCTCGCCCGCTGTTTCGGGATTATCTGGGACTCGGGCTTCCATTGAAAAGACGCTCGGTATTTATGAGCTCGCTCAATTTACACCGAGGATATAGTTGCTCTTGGTGAACGAAGAACAGCTGGAAACGACTGCCACGATTCTTCATGCGGACCTGGATGCGTTCTATGCTTCGGTCGAGCAGTTGCTCGATCCATCGTTGCGTGGCAAGCCTATCGCTGTCGGTGGGGGAGTCGTGCTCGCTGCTTCTTATGAAGCCAGGGCCTACGGGGTCCGCGGGGGTATGCCAGGCAGACGGGCGCGCGAACTCTGCCCGCAGCTCGTTTTTGTTGGCGGCCATTTCCAGGACTACCAGCGGCTTGGCGATGCGGCCATCAAGGTAATTAATGATTTTACGCCCCTCGTTGAGCGGATTTCCATCGATGAGGCCTTCGCCGACGTTGCGGGCTGCACCCATCTGTTTGGTCCGCCGGCCGAAATTGCCGGAGCAATCCGGCGCCGT
>DASTDH010000683.1:0-2684 GCA_035710445.1 Chthoniobacterales bacterium | reverse complement strand
TTGGCGGCTCATAAACCAGATTATCTTTTCGATGATCTGAGCAAAACGCAGGCAGTGCTGGTCGCCCTTGGACTGGATCAGCGAGCGACTTAGGAGCTAGGGCGGTCCGACTCAGCGCGCCGAGTCGCGCCACGCGAGCTGGGCCGTGAGCTATTCCTGAAGTAGAGTGAGTTTCTCAGGTCCAATCGAGCGATAGTGCGCTGCTGACTTTTGCGGTCCGGGCGCCCTAGCTTGACGCGGAGCGTCGCGCCCTACTTCAGATAACCAGAGACTTTGATTCTCTTGGAAAACGAGTTCCCAGCATCGGCAGGATTCTTACTACCGGCGTTTACAATCACGCCAATACCGCAACATCCTCGGAGAGCTTAATGGTCCGGCCATCAGGATCGAGGAAACTGGCATACGGACCATCCATTCGCACAATAATTCCCGCCTCTTTCAGTCTTTCCAAGAGAGCTTCACGATCGCGCAACGCGAGATACAAATGAAAATGGCTTTCAAGCTCTCCATCCTCACAAGCTCGGAACGAAATTGGCATTCCGCCGATCAATAGATCAAAGTACCGATGCTTGCGCTCACTGATGATTCCACCTCCGAGCAAGCGCGTGTAAAAATCACGAACTTCCCGCCATTTGTTAGTAAAGACAGTAATGGAATAGAGCCGCGGATAACGCATTGTTTGTTTTCGGGCCGAACCGAGCTTGCGTTTCAGAGCCATACCGAAATTCCTGTCAAATACATCTTGAATTACAGAATTTATGGTAAAAATCATGCTACTGTCGCCCGCGCACAGGAGCAACTCTTAATTTCCCGCCCCGGCTTTGCCGTTGCTGCCCGGACAAAACAGTGCTATAACCTCGGCCTCTCATGGCGGTCGAACTCTTGGTACTTCAGGGTGAGATAGATCTGAACGAGAAGCCGAAAATCACGGCGCGCTTGGATCCACTCATCGAGAAACAGAGCCCTGCTATCGTGGTCGATTTATCTAAAGTATCTTACGTCGATAGTTCCGGCCTGGCAATTTTCATCGATGCAATGCAAAGAATCCAGCGCTATGGTGGCAAATTGGCCCTGGCAGGGCTCCGGGATAACGTAGCGATGGTCTTTCAAATTGCGCGGCTGGACAAATTTTTTTTGATCTTCGACGATAGCGAAAGCGCTATGAACGCCGTTGCGCGTCCATAAGAATGAAAGATAGCGAAAACCTGCTATCTGCTGTTTGTCATCGATAATCGCCCGCCGCCACGAGGTGCCGCTATGCTTCCTTGGTTTCGTTCGAGACAGATTCCTCTCTACCTGGCCCCGATGGCGGGAGTCACCGATTCAGTTTTTCGCCGATTGTGCAAAGAACAGGGTGCTGACGTGGTGGTGACCGAATTCGTTTCTGCCGACGGCATTCTTCATCGAAACCAGCGGACTCGGGAAATGGTCGCATTTCGGCCGGAAGAACGGCCTATCGGGGTCCAGCTCTTTGGCGCCGACCCGGAGAAGATGGCGAACGCAGCCAAAGCGGTGGTCGACTGGGTGCAGCCTGATTTCATTGATTTGAACTTCGGTTGTCCGGTCAACAAAGTCGTCTGCCGGCATGGTGGCTCGGCCCTCCTCCGCGATTGCCCCCTTCTGCAGAAAGTCGCTGCGCAGGTCGTTCGGGCACTTGATCCGATCCCGGTCACCGCCAAAATGCGCCTCGGCTGGGATGCCGCCTCGATCAATGCAGTGCAGACCGCACGCATCCTGGAAGATAGTGGGATTCGCGCGATTGCGGTGCACGGTCGAACCAAAGAACAGGGATACTCCGGTTTGGCCGATTGGGATCAGATTGCTCGGGTTGCCGAAGCCGTGACGATTCCGGTAATTGGTAACGGCGATCTTCGCACGGCCGAGGAAATAAGTGCTCGGTTGGCCCAAACCAGGATCCAAGGCGTGATGCTCGGTCGTGCGGTGATGACCAGCCCGTGGCTGTTTCGCCAGACTCGACTGTTTTTGGACACCACCGAACCGGCTCCGGGGCCTTCTTTAATGGAGCGGTGGGCGCATGTGCTCCGCCACTGCCGGTTGGCGGTTCAGGAAAACGGCTCTGAACGTTTTGTGATCGCGTCAATGAGAGGTCGTTTGATGGCTTACTCAAAGGGTATGCCGGACGGCCGATCCCTGCGCGAGGCATTCCAAAAGGTCATCTCAATCGCCGAAATCGAGATGATCGCATCTCGACACCTCGAGAATCAGCGCAGTACTGAATCGGCGCTGGTGACTGTTTAACGGTACGTTTCCGTAATTGAAACCCGGGAGACCGTTGGACTTTGGGATCGCAACAATTGAAGCGCAGCGGACTGCAAAAGTCCCAAAGGCTGCCAAGCCATAATCTTGTTTCCGCTTCGCGCCTGAATCGCCCAGTACGAAACGAAGTGCTTTGGTGGAAAACCTCGCTTCGCTTATGCCTTTACCATTGCCCAATTCGTCGCAGTGCTGCAACATGCGAACGTGGTAGAAAAGCCCGGTGAGAAGTTCTCCTGCTCCCTTCGGTTTGAGCGAAGACTATACCAGCAAGGCATCAATCGTATCGCGGGGATCGACGAAGCAGGTCGCGGACCTTTAGCCGGGCCGGTGGTCGCCGCCGCCGTTATGTTGCCACCAAACTTTCGGCTTTGTGGACTCAACGATTCCAAGCAGCTCTCGTGCGCGGC
>DASTDH010000682.1:0-11630 GCA_035710445.1 Chthoniobacterales bacterium | reverse complement strand
ACAATCGAGGTCCAGGCCGGTGCGTTGAAAGCGAAACCAACTCCAACCAGAAACATGCTGGCCAGAATGGTGTAAGGATTAAGCAGATGCAGCCAACCAAGCACCGCTAATCCGGCGGCCATAGCCGCCAACCAAAGATTGATCCCACAGACGAACTTCTGACGGTTCACCTTATCGGCGAGGACGCCGGCGGGCAGGGTGAACAAAAAGAAAGGGAGCGATGCCACAGTTGCCATGAGCGAAATCAAAAACGCCGAGCCTGTGACCACGTTCATCATCCAGGTCGCTGCGCTATTGTGAGCGGCCTCGCAGGTTCCGGAGATCACCGTGGCAATCCAGAGTCTTCTGAAAGCCGGGTTTCCTAGGGCCGTCCAGGTGGAGCTCGTGCTCATCACCCCTTTACAAATGGATTGCGTCTTTCGAGTTTCAGGACCTTTGCGATCGCTTGGAATTTGGGTCCGAAACCTGGCTTAGTGGGCTACTGTCAGTGAAATAGGCGATTCTTTGTGAAGCGGGACCATAGTCCGCCAGCGGAGGGTGCTGCGAGTTTTCACACCACCCGCTGGACGATTGTCATTCAGGCCGCGCAAAGCCAGGTGCAAGGGGGGCCGGGGGCTTTAGCCGAACTGTGTCGGCTCTATTGGTATCCGCTCTACGTCTTCGCTCGGCGGTGCGGGCATTCCCCGGACGATGCCCAAGACTTAACCCAAGGTTTTTTTCCTGCACCTGTTGGAACACCGGGCGCTGCGACTCTTTGAATGCAATCGTCCTGCATGGAACCCACTGCCCAAACACAGAACTTTGCCGCTTCCTCGGGATTTTTGCCCTTCGCATTGGCGACGGAAGGCCCGTCCACCGAAAATGTTTCGTTCCTGGCCGTTTGGAGGTCAGGGAAAAGGGAAGAAACGCCACATTGGAAGTCCTTAGCGTTGTCCCGCAAGGCGCTGACTCCCCAGATACCCAGATTTTGCATGGCGCAGAAGCCTGAGGCCAAATTTTGCTACGACGTCCCCGCCATCGTTGCCCAAGACGTTGCGCGGTGCGACATTTTGCTGAACGGTGTCTGGCCAGAACTTCAGAGCCTCAACGGTGGCCGGCGATGCGAAGGCGCTGTGTTTTCCGTCTGGCATAGCGATTTCACCACCTCCTTGCCACATATACGGGTACCAAGTGAACGTCTGGTAATAACCCGGCTTAGTTTCGAATAGACAGCCAAATCGGTTCCCTTTGGTCAGCTTGTGCGCGATTTCGAGGAACTGGTCCCCAGGTTTTCGGGATATCGCTCTCCGAAAGTCCAGCCGCCTCGAATGCCTTGAGGCTGTAAAACATCGCCAAGGGTACGACGTCGAACGGGACTCCATAGATCTTTTCATCAACGATCCGGGTTTCCATCACGCTTGGAAAAAAGTCCTTTTTCGCTGGGGTCCTCCATGTAAGGAGTGAGGTCGACCGGAACGCCACCATTTTAGTAACGAAGAAAGTCCCCGGGGCTGATTATGAAAATATCAGGACCCTGACCCGCGGCGAAAGCGGTCTGTAGCTTGGAATCACCTATATAGTCCTGAACTGGGACAAACCGCAGCTCGACCTTGACATCGTGGGTCGCATTCCAACCCTTGACACAGTCCTCAAACCATTTGCTCTGAGTACCCACCTGTCTGGCGGGAGCATAGAACTGCCAGAATTAGAGTGTTTTTGTTGGAGCGGCTTTTACAGTAAAAACAAACGGTGAGAACACTGATGATATCGCTGCGGCTGCGGCAACCTTTCCTCCCCTTTTCAGAAGTTCTCTTCGGCTAATGCCGACAACGGGCGGAAGGTTATCTGAGCTCATATTTCTCGAATTGGACCGTCTCTCTAAATTGTAACACGACCTCCTTTCCGAACCAATTCGGGCGACTGGTAGGATGCTAACCCTTCGATATCACCTGGCATTAAAGGCCGAAGCGTTACATCTGGCGGGTCGTACCCCCGAACCTCTCCCTCGCCTTGACTTCTACAAGCTTGGTAATAATGGCTATCAGCAGACGTGATATCTAATCATAAGATAGAGTTACCCGTGGGATTGTTTTGCTGGTACCTAAACACATAAAGAATCGAACTTCGGACCGACGGCGGGCCTCTTGGTCCCCGTTTCTAATCAACAGCAGTACCGAACCGATTTAGTTAGGAAAGCAAGCATGGAAAATATGCAAAAGCACTGCATCAGAGACGAGATTAACAATGCCGGTCCATCCTCTTCGACGGGACTGATCATTCGACAGAAAGAGCCAAAGGTGTTGGAGACTCCGCTCGATGAGGTTGACTCGTTTGTGACTCCGACGGAGCTGTTCTATATACGCAGTCACTCATCGGCACCAAATCTGGAGTTGGCATCTTACCGGCTGCAAATCGATGGTGCGGTCAGAAATCCGCTCTCGCTAACCTATCAGGAATTGCGAGACATGCCGGCCGAGACCGGCGTCGCCCTCTTGGAGTGCGCCGGTAACAGTCGAGTCTTCCTGGTTCCGCAGGTTCAAGGAGCCCAATGGGAACTCGGCGCGGTCGGGAATGCAGAATGGACGGGGGTGCCTCTGCGCGTTTTGCTGGAGCGCGCCGGGTTGGAAGAGGACGCCTGCGAGATCGTACTCGAAGGACCGGATCGCGCAGTACCGAAGGAAGGGGCGACGCCTCCCGGTTCGATATCTTACGCCCGGAGTTTGCCTCGAACAAAAGCACTTCAACCGGAAGTACTGATCGCTTACCAGATGAACGGACATGATCTCACCTGGGATCATGGATACCCGGTACGAGCAATTGTACCCGGCCATTATGCGATGGATTCGGTCAAGTGGCTGACCCGGATCTACGCTGTAAGAGAACCGTTTCAAGGTTACTGGCAAACGTCAGATTACGGGTATTGGGACTATGTCGATGGAAAGCCGGTGCGGCGGCCGCTACGAGAAATGAAGCTGAAATCCGAGATCTTCCGACCAACCGTCTATGAGACAGTTGCCCCGAACCAGGTATACACCGTGTTTGGCGCTGCCTGGGCCGGGGAGACGGATGTCACCGAGATCTCGGTAAGCACTGACGGTGGCCGGACCTGGGCCCGGGCCGAATTCATAGATCCGATTCAACGCCATGCGTGGCGACGGTGGAAATTTGATTGGGTTACGCCGAAGAAGCCCGGTCAATGCACACTGCTGTCCCGGGCCAAAGATGCCAATGGCGACGTTCAGCCCAGCCAACATGATGAGAACTACGCCGGTTACGTCATCAACCACTTGCTTCCGATTGAGGTAATCATTGGTGATTCAAGGTCCTAGCCGCATTTCAGGTAACTGCTCGCTGCAATGAGTACCGTTACGCTGCCACCGCCTCAATCACGGCCATCGGTGAGCGGATAGGGGTGCTCTTGGAGACACGGAGACCGGCATCCTTCAGCAACCTGGTGTACTCGGCTAGCGAGCGCTCGCGACCTGTTAGCATCACCATCATGTTAAGATCCATGAGCGGAGCAAACTCCGGCTGGCCGACCTCCCCGAGAAGCATCTCGATCACGATGATTCGGCCGCCCGGTCGCAACGCTTCTCGGCATCCCTTCAAGATGTGAACGGCTTCTCCATCGTTCCAATCATGCAGAATATGTTTGAGCAAATAGATATCGGCCTCCGGGACATAAGCAAAAAAGTCTCCCGCCAGCGCTTTGCTACGCTGGGCGAGTCCCAGGGCCGCCGCCGCGGCGGTTGCGCTCGGCACCACGTCCGGTAAATCCAGGACGATGCCATGCAACTGCGAATTGGCCATCAGCAGACCGTGAACGAGTGTTCCGCTCCCGCCACCGATGTCGACTGCGAGTTTTGCAGTTGAAGTATCGACCACCCGCGCGACTTCCTGGGCTATGCCAGACGTGAAACCATGCATCGCGCGGGTGAAAGCCGCGCCTTCTTTGCGGTTTTGCGCATAATAGTCCCAGATTTTGGCGCCGGGGGCTGGCCCAGTCTGGGATTCGCCGGTCCGTACCGCGTCCGCAAACTTACCCCAAGATAGCCAGTGTCCCGGTGCCGACCAGGCGATTGCGAGACTATGCAGCGAACCAGGCACGTTCCTCCGCAGAGTGCCAAGTAGTGGAGTCGCGCTAAACGTACGCCCGTCAAAGGTTACAAGCCCAAGGGAGGCACAAGCGCGCAGCAGGCGGAAAGCCGCGGTTGGATCAATGCCTTCCATTTTGGAAATGTCTTCTCCAGTCGCCGGTCCGTTCGCGAGGTGGTCCGCGATCGAGTAGGTAGCCACAGCACCGGCTAGCTGAGTCACGAAGAAGCCGGTGAGCATCTGCGTCATCTTTTGGAAATCTTTGTCTGTAGCCTCTAGGGCGGTCGTCATAACGTCGTCTCTTGCCGTTTTTATCTGTGATTCTTTCCTCGTCGAAGGCAGAAAACCCCTTCCGGTTCGGCGATTGGTTAGCAATAAACGCTGTGATTTCAGCCATCGGCCGGTTTGTGTCATGACTGCCGGATTTACTGTCCCAATTGCCGGCATTAAGGCGACGCGGCGAAGGGCGTGACGGCATGTATCTGCCCATTAAGGTAAGGCGAAAAACCTCGGCGATTTTAGTTAGGTGCGCCCTTTCGTTATGCTTCTTTATGCGCCGGGTTTGAGCCAGACGTTACCCGTCACGCCCTTCGCCCACTGGCGCCTTCACCGAGTCGGGCCAGGTCGGCTCAGTTGAGCGCGTCCGGACGCAAAATTTCCATCAAATGGTGGTTGTCTCGGTAGTCCCCCGAATGGCCAGGACGACGGGACCTTCCATCGCCCGGGCTGTTTTGACAGTGGGCGTCGCAGTGCGAACGACCGAATTCGCCTTCTAGCGATCAAGAATCCGAGGTGGCATTCGCAGGCCAATACGGCTTCGTGGGATCGGCCAGGTAACCATCGTCGTATCGATCATGATGACGAACCCACGACATCGTAAAGGCTAAACCGTCTTCGTCACGGCCCTTGGGAACCAGGTCGAGATAGTTGTAGGTGCCAAGGGCCGTCTCGGTCCCCCGCGCATAACTGGAATAGGTGTGAAAGATGTCACCGCTCGAGTCCTTGTAGAAAACGCTGATTCCAGGAGCTTCCTCGCTTGGGAACTCATTCAGATCGAAGTTATAATATACCTTGCCCTTGGTCATTTCATCCTTTGTGAATGATACGTGGTAGTCGTAATTAAAATCGGTTCCGTACGAAGACACCCAACGGAAGCGCCAGCCCATCCGCTTCTTGAATGGCGCGATCTTGGATATCGGTGCTCGTGAAATCGCGACAAACGCCACATCGCGTTGCGCCAGGTGCACCAGGGCTCCGTCGGTGTGATCCATGTTAAACGAGCAGCTCGGACAACCCTCGTTCCAATCGGGACCAAACATGAAGTGATAAACAATGAGCTGACTTCGGCCGGCGAAGAGATCGGCGAGGGTCTCTTTGCCGTTAGGCCCATCAAAGACGTATTGCTTATCCACCTTGGTCCAGGGTAGATCCCGACGCACGGCATTCACCGCGTCACGCTGACGGGTCAATTGCTTCTCTTTGGCTAGCAGCTTCTTGCGAGCCACAAGCCATTCGTCTGGCGATACGACTCTCGGACGGTCTTTGCTTCTCGTTGCCATAGCTAATGTTCCTTTTATTCGGGTGCTGGGATTTTTCTTGCAGTTCAATGATCCGACGAATGAGCCGCCACCTTCGGGACAATTGTGGTTGGGTTTTTGTGCGAACTCTTAGCCCGGCTGGGTCGGAAGCCTGGGGCCATGATTCCCGCGACCGCGCTATGCGCCCGTTTGGTGGGGGCTTGTCCCGATTTCAAAAGCGGGTCCTCGATCAAGCAACGCTTCGACGCAACTGTTCAGCGGATCCCTCCGGGACTGTCGCAGCCTCCGCTTTTTTCGTCGATGCCTGGTAATCCTTCGGGTACCGGCAGAACTAGCCAGACGGGTTATAGTGCCGTAGAATTCTTATGCCTAAGATTAGCATGAGAATTTGCTAGAACCGAAATAGTAATGAACAACAGACTTAGAAATACCAAGCGAGGATTTCTTGGCAGTGTCGTCCTGATCCTGGCTGGAGTAATAACGCCCACATTAACCACTCACGCGGACCCGATCACCGAACTACGTTCATTGTCGGTGTTCAAAAATGCCGATTTGGCTAAATTGGCGGCCGGCGACGTTCTGGCTTCACAGGGACCAGGCATGCGATTTGCCCGTGGCGGATCGGCAGAAAGCGCCTATATCGTGAGAGCCCCGGTTAAGACGGTGGTTGGACTGATTCAGCAGTGGCGTCCAACCCAGCACCCCGAATTGAGAGTGTATCTCCAAGAAGATGTTTCCGCGAGGGTGGGTTCGAACGACTTTCAAAACCTCGCGTCTGCCCCCTCCAATTCTTCGGTGAAAGCATTCGTTGACGCGACTGAGAAGCTTCCTGGTGATGCCTCGAAACTGCAACTGAGCAGTGCTGAGGTAAAGCAATATGCGGGCGGAGGTTCGCCCGGCGGTGGAACGATCCCCGCGCCAGTGGTAGCATTCTGGAGCCAAGTACTGGCGCAACGCGCCAAAAGCTTTCTTTCTGGTGGTCTAGCCGCACAGCCGCCCTATCAGACCTCCGGTTCTACCATCCTGGCTGCAGACGAAGTAGCCCATTTACTGGAGGAAAGAAGCAACGTTCGATCACAATTCTCGTCGCTGATTTCCTCGACCGCAATCGGAGGAGGACGTGGTTCGGCGACACCATCTCTCACCTGGCAACTCTTTCACGGCGGTGCGCGAGGCGCAGTGAGTCTAGCCGCGGTCAGTTTGGACGCCTTCTATGCAAGGCCGGCAGCCGATGGCTGGCAAACTGGGGATCTTGGATTTTACTCGAGCGGTGCTTACTATGCGGCGGTGACCTTGCATCAGCTCTGGCCGGTACAAGTAGACGGAGGTGAGGCGACCCTGGTTTGGCGGGTCGATCTGGTATCTTCGGCACCCCTGGCTGAACTACGCGGTGCGGAGCGACTTGGCTCAGGCGCCGCGATGATGCGGGAAATACAAACCAACGTAAGAGCTTTCCTTAAGGACGCGCCTCGTGGTAAATAAGTCTGGCTGGGGCATTGGAAGCCCTCCCTCATGAATGTCCACTCTTCGCTCAGGTGTACCGCGCATGTCCTCTTCGTAGCCGCGATTGGTCTGGCGCTGTCAAGCGTCCATGGTCAGACTCTTTCGGTCGCTCCCCGGCCAACGGAATCGTCGCGGGGTGCGACGGTTTCACCCTTCTCCTACGAGTTCGAGGCTGAAAGCTCATACATCGGCGATGGCAAGGCCACCCATGGCCCAGCCAACTATGGAAACTTTTCCGAAATCAACAGTTCTGCGAGCGTTGTGGTATCGGATCAGATCCGGAATAATTTTATACTACGCCTGGGTGTGGAATGGGAGCGCTATGCATTCGATACAAGTAGCCCGGTGACGCCGATACCGGACGCAATTGAGGCAGTGAATGCGGTAGTCGGGGCGGATATCCAACTCACCTCGGCGATCCTGCTCAGGGTCGAAGCACATCCGGGTGTCTATGGTAGTTTTAAACACGCTACACCCCGACTTTTTAACGTGCCGATTACCATTGGGGCGTCCTATTTCCAGAGTCCTGACTTGATCTTCATTGCCGGCCTCAGTGTGGATCCTGACTCCGACATTCCGGTGATTCCTGCGGTCGGGGTTCACTGGAAAGTATCCGATCGTTGGCTGATAGACGGGGTTGCGCCGCGTCCCCAACTGCAATTCAGTGTTTCCGACAAAATAACCTTATTCGCGGGAGCGGATCTGCGGACCGGAACATTTCGCATGGACAATGAATTTGGCCATTCCGTCCATCTGGAAAAACTCAACAACGCCATCTTGGATTATTGGGAAGTCCGCGGAGGTGGAGGACTGACCTGGGATATCTGGAATGGAGTCAAGCTTGACATCGAGGGAGGTCTCGTGCCGTATAGGCAATTCGATTTCTATCGAGCAAACTTCAAAGTCATTTCCTCGGACTGGGCGCCGTATGTCCGGGTTGGGTTTTCGGCCACATTTTGACAGAGCTTGGAGGGATTGTCTCCCCGTGATTTGCGACGCGCGAGGACGCGCACCCTCCCAACTAATTCATGCGAACGCCCTTAATTGTTCTTAAAGATCTAGAGAGGAAATTTGGCCACACGACTGCCGTCGACAAGATCTCGATGTCAATCGGCACAGGCGAAATCTTTGGGTTCCTCGGCGCAAACGGAGCGGGCAAAACCACGACTATCCGGATGCTATGCGGTCTGACCAAACCGACGAGCGGAAGCGCGTTGATCGACGGCATGGATGTTTGGCGAGATCGATTTCGTATTCGGTCAAAATTTGGGTACGTGTCCCAGCGATTCAGCCTGTATCCCGATTTGACGGTTTGTGAAAATCTTCGCTTTTTCGCCGGGGCTTATCGTGTTCCCAAGGACCGATTCGAGGAGCGGGTTTCCCAAATGCTGATCGATATGGATCTGGAAGGCTACACCCAGGCGAAGGCGGGAAAACTGTCGGGGGGTTACAAGCAGCTTTTGTCGATGGCTTGTGCTCTGATCCATGAACCGGAGCTTTTGTTTTTGGATGAACCGACCGCAGGACTCGATCCGGTCAATCGCCAAAGAATATGGGGACTCTTGTACAAGGTGACTCAATCCGGAACGACAGTGTTTGTGACCACCCATTACATGGATGAAGTGGAACGCTGTTCAGAAGTGGGATTTATCCAGCAAGGACATCTGGTTGCCAAAGGCTCGCCGGGCAACTTAAAAAAGCACTTGGGCGGGAATCTTCTCGAGGTTCACGTTGAGCCGGCGATGTCAGCGGTGTTGGAGTTACAGAATTTTCCCGGCGTGGATAGCGTTGACCTGCGAAGCGGTCGCTTGCGAGTGCAGTCCCAGGATCCGCAGGGTTTGCTCAAGCGTTGGCACCAGCATTGGCCATTCCCGGACTTAAAGTGGCTCGGTTACTCCTGGGCGGAGCCGGACATGGAAGACGTGTTTAATGCGTTTACTCAAGGTCACTATTTGAAGGACCGGCATTCTGCTTCCGCACCTGCCGACGAGGTCGATCGAGATACGCCAATTTCTGTTCCGAGGTCCGACTTTGTGGCTCCCCGAAGCGCCAAAGCCAAAATGAATTTAATCGACTCCTGGAACGCGATTCTCACTATCGCCTACAAGGAGTTCGTTCATGTCTGGAGAGATCGCCGAGTTCTGCTTTTGATACTCGTCCTACCACCTTTTTTTACCGTTGTATTTGGTCATGCTTTTGGGGGCTCGGCTATCCGCGATGTACCCGCCATGTTCCTGAACGCGGATGGTGATAGCGAAAGCGAGCGATTCGCTAACCTGCTTCACGGTCAGGATATTTTCACCGCCCTGATCGAAGGGAGCGACGACCCGGCCAAGACTCAGAAAGATTTGGGTGATCTGCTACAAACTCTCAAAGACACTTTCATCTGGAAGCCATGGGTCGGAAACTCGACCGGACCAAGTGACCTGGTAAAAGCCGGTTGCGAAGCGGCTATTGTGATACCGCCTGGATGGAGCCAGGCGATCCGTGATGGTAAACCGATTCCCATCCGAGCTATCCTCGATGGATCCGATACCGATACCGCACCTGCAGTGCAGGGAGTGTTGCAGCAGGCTTTGGGCGCATTCCAGGCGAATGAAAGATTTGAACTGATCAAGAATCTGCCGACCGAGGTCATTAACCTGGGTGAACAGCTATCTCCGCAAACCCAGGACGCATTCAACTCCGCTCTTGCTCCTTGGGAAGTCATGGCCCGGATCCTTTACAACCCGAGCCTGGAGTTTGTAAACTATGTTGTACCAGGAATGGTCGGTCTGATACTCCAGTTGGTTACCGTTACCTTGATTGCGAGCACGATCACTCGCGAGCGCGAAGCTGGCACGTTGTCTCAATTGTTGGTTACCCCATTGCAACAGTCGGAGATTGTGATCGGCAAAGTATTGCCGTATCTCTTTATCTCACTGTTCCTTATCGCCAGCACCATCGCAATTGGGCACTTTCATTTTGGCATAAAGATTCATGAGCCGCTGAAACTGTCGGTCATCTGCTTTTTGTTCTTGTTGTGTTCGCTCGGTCTGGGGCTCCTCATCTCAGCCGTCTCCAGGACTCAAACCCAGGCTATTCAGTTCTCGGTGTTTCTTCTGCTTCCCATCATGTTGTTGTCGGGTGCATTCTCCGCACTCCGGCAGCTGCCTTTTAGCGTCCGGATCTTTTCCGAGCTTTTTCCCTTGACCCATTTTTGCCGCGCTTTTCGCAGCGTCAATTTGTATCGGGCTCACTGGGACTTTATTGCCGGCGACCTCACTGCGCTGGCCATCGGCGCCCTTGTCACGTGTGTGGGAGCAGCTTATTTGTTGCGCGTTGCCGAGGAATAAAGGGAAGAGGAAACAAACATATGTACGCAAGCATCCGAATCTATAAGGCAGACTCCATTGAGGAAGTGGCTCGCATGGTAAATGAGGATTTTGTGCCGATGATCGAGCGAATGCCTGGTTTTCTGAACTACTATTGTGTGGCCGCGGAAAACGGAACCTGGGCAACAGTGAGCATATTCGACACCGATCCCCAAACGGAGGAATCCAACCGGTTGGCGGCAGAATTCGTCCAGCATAGCGACATGATGAGCCTGGTACGCCGAGTGGAAATGATCACCGGTGAGGTGGTAGTGCATTGCCGTCACTAGCAGGAACGCTCGCAATTCCTGGGGCTGCGCCCCAGGCTTTCCTGACTCACAGCTTCGCCGCTGTGATAGCCGACCGCGTTCAGTTCCTCCTTCTCATCACTGATCCGCCGTTTTCCGCGTCTGTCCGAAATCACTGGTTTGCGACGAAACTGAGATCTCTTGTTAGGGCCGTATGGAAAATCAAGATCCCAGGAAAGTTCTTTTTGCTATCGGCCTCATTTGGGGCTTTGCCGGATGCGCGTCGGTAGGAGTCCGCAACCCGGCGCAAGCCGCTGCGAATCCGAAACTGCCAAAACAGATCTTTGTTGCCGAGTTTGATACCAGCAAAGGAGCCTTTCATTTCCACCGGTCCGGCGACGAACTAGCAACCCTTCAACAGAAGACAGCCAATGTATTAGCCGACTATCTGGTTTCGGATCTCAGCAAGTCAGTGATACCGGCCACTCGGCAGGACGGTTCGAGGCATGGTCGGGCCGATGCCTGGCTAGTTACCGGGGAATTTGTGCGAGTAAGTGAAGGTAGTCGGGCTTTACGTGGCTTGATTGGATTGGGTGCCGGCGGAACAAAAATGGAAACGGTTGTCCGGGTATATGATCTTTCCCACTTGTCCAAGGAACCTATCCTTCAATTCGAGACATCGGGTGGCAGTAATGCGGAACCGGGTGCAGTGCTTGGTGGGATGTTTGGCGCTTTACCAAATGGGTTGCGAAATGCGGCATTGAGGGGTGTCACCGATGATACTGCGAGGACGGCGCGAGAAATCACCGCCATGGTTGCAGACTACTACGCTAAGAGTGGCGGCCAGCTGTCAGCGAACGGAATGAAACCAAAGATAATCGGTAATCAGTAATCAGTAGTCGGTAATCAGTAAT
>DASTDH010000681.1:0-28931 GCA_035710445.1 Chthoniobacterales bacterium | reverse complement strand
GGGGGCAGGTCGTTGATATCGACGGAGGTAAGCTGAATCAGATTCACTGCGCGCGGAATCTGTAGCCAGTAAGCGCCTAGAATGGCCCCCACGTTGAGCACGAACGACAGGACGAGAAACCAGACTAAGGAGCCTTCTTTCTGCCTCAGTTTTATCATGCGATGCGTTTAGTTCCATTGCGAGGTCCCGGGGGAAACGGCGACGCTTTTGAACTGCTGAAATCTTGGCGGTAGAAGCTCTTTGGCAGGTAGAGCAGTCGATTTCACTTCTGCCTTGAGTCTATGCTAAATCGATCGAATTCTCCGCTGAAGAACCGTTACGTTTTCGTAACAGAAAGGAACGATGCGAGAGCTTCCGGAACCCCGGGAACAAAGCAGTGTGACTGGTGATTACTGATTAGTAAAAGTAATATGATTAGTAAAAGAAATAGCGGCGGTGGTCCCGAATGACGCGAGGTGCTTCGAGGGACAGTCGCGGCTACCGAAAAAATCCGGCCCGCCATCTGAAAAGACTTTTCCCGCCAGCCTTAATCCTGGAGAGCGGGTATCGCTGGATCTAGTGACACTCACTAATCACTAATTACTAATCACTAGTCACCAATCTGCCCTCCTTTGGCAAACTGTTCGGCGATCTCTTTGCTGATCGGTAATTCCATTTCCCCGTTGATTCGCACATCTACCACCACCGGACCATCGGTCACCGCGAATGCTTTATCGATCTCGCCGAGATCTTCCGGACGACGAACCCGAAATCCTTTGGCCCCGAATCCGATTGCCAGTCGATCAAGCTCGGGTTGAGAGGTATCCGCCAGAGTCGGATCAATGTGTTTGCGGATGAGATCGTGCTTTTCCTGGCCGACGGCGTGATCGTTCAAAACAATGACGGTCAGCGGCAGGTTGAAGGCGACGGCGGTGTGGAAATCTGCGACGTTCATCATGAAAGCAGCGTCTGCGGTTACATGAGTGACCCGCTCGCCGGGCCGAGCAAAGCTGGCGCCGATAGCGATGGATAGTCCTTGCCCAATCGAGCCGAAGTCCCATCCGTTGCCCCAGCTATCGGCGTTGGGCGACGTCAGAATCTGCTGTGCCACCAAGCCGGCGTGACCGCCATCGATTACGATGATTCGATCCTTCTTCGGCAGTTTGTCTTCCAGATACCAGACTGCTCGGCGCGGATCGATGAAGGCGCCGTCTTCGAATTTCGGACGGCTAGCATCGAATTTCTTGATCTCCTCGGCGATTACCGGATCTGGCTGGCGCGGCTTTTTGCCGGTGGAACGAAGCCGCTCTAAAAGGGCTGCAACTGTCACCCGCGCGTCGCCTTCAAGGCCAACATCAACCGAAGTGTAGAAACCAAACGCCGTATGCCGGCGATCGATCTGAATCAATTTTTTATTGCGAAGAACCGTGCGGTTCTGGGTGGTCCACGGGTTCAAACTTGCACCGACGGCGATAATCAGGTCGGCGTTTTCCAATACCTGAGCGGACAGGCCGGTTCCAAGTTTACCACTGACCCCGACACAAAGAGGATAATCGGAGCACATTCCTTTGGCTGGCAATGTCACCGCCAGCGGGGCACCAAGATATTCTGCCAATGCTTGTACCTCTGCTTCGGCATGCGCGGACCGGGCGCCTAACCCGCAAATCAGCGCAGGCGCCTGCGCCGTTTCGACCAGTCGTATGGCCGCTTCCAGATCATCGGCTCCGGGTGGTTGAAACTCGGCCGACTTATAGGACGGCCGATAAACCCAGTTCGGATCGAGCATTTCCAGACTCTGCACATCCTGGGGTAAATTGAGAACGAACGGTCCATCTTTGGCCTTAAGGTGGCGGAACGCTTCACCGAGCGCATAGTCAACGCTTTTAGGGTGATTCAACACTACTCCCGCCTGAGTGGCTTGCAGGGCCATCGCGTGCTGATCTACCAATCCCTGCATGTTGTACGGATCGCTGAGTGGAGCGTGTCCGGCCAACATCAGGAGTGGAGTCCGATGCGCTCGAGCTGCAACCAAAGAGGTGATGGTATTAGTAAACCCGGGACCTTGGGTGGCCGTGGCAACACCAATCTTTCCGCTCGCCCGGGCGAAACCGTCTGCCATCGAAGTGGCGCTCTGCTCATGTTTCGCTTGAATGAACCTAAACCCGTGTTTTCCGCAGAGCTCGGCGACGAGATACATATTGGCGTTGCCCAAGACGCCAAATATGATGTCGGCGCATTCCCGTTTTACACCTGCAGCAATAGCCTCGTATACTTTCATAAAATTGGTCTGGACCTGGCCGGCGAATCTACCGCTTCCGGAACGAGTTTGGGACGTTTATCGATCACCCGTTTTGCTTTTCCGATGACCACTCGTTCAATGCTGCCTGGAGGGAGTACGGTCGTTGCGCATGAGACGCCGACCCATGCCTTGATTTGCAACTGCAATTCGCGGGCGAGCCGTTCTTGCTCTTCCACGTCTCTAGGCTCGCGCATCTCCACTCGAACCTCCAAATCATCCAAGCGACCTTCCCGGGTCACTATCAATTGATAGTGCGGTCCAAGAAGCGACTCCCGCAAGAGTAGCTCTTCGACCTGAGAAGGGAAAACATTGATTCCCCGAATGATCAGCATGTCGTCCGTTCGACCGAGAATGCGCCCGATTCGCCGCATCGAGCGGGCGGTGGGCGAAAGGAGCCGCGCGAGATCTCTGGTTCGGTAACGGATGACGGGTGTGGCTTCTCTAGTGAGCGAAGTGATCACCAGCTCACCTAACGTGCCATCGGGCAAAACTTGTCCGCTGTTTGGATCGATAATTTCCGGATAAAAATGGTCCTCCCAGATCACCAATCCATCCTTGGTCTCGACGCATTCACAGGCGACTCCTGGTCCCATGACCTCAGATAATCCGTAGATATCGACGGCATCGATTGCCCATCGACCTTCGATCTCATGGCGTAAAGCTTCGGTCCACGGTTCGGCTCCAAAGATCCCGACCCGCAGAGAGCTCTTGGATGGATCCAGCCCTTGGCGTTCGAATTCGTCAGCGATCGTGAGTATGTAGGAAGGGGTCACTAAGATAATCTCTGGGCGCAGATCGTTGATCATTTGAACCTGCTTTTCCGTTTGGCCGCCGGACATTGGAATCACCGCGCACCCGAGTCGCTCAGCGCCGTAGTGCGCTCCGAGTCCGCCAGTGAACAATCCATAGCCGTACGAAACCAAAGCCGTTTGCCCTGGTCGCCCGCCGGCGGCCCGAATCGAGCGGGCCATCAGTTGAGCCCAGATATCGATGTCGTTCCGGGTATACCCTACAACGGTCGGCTTTCCGGTCGTTCCGCTGGAAGCGTGCAACCGGGCAATCCCATTGCGGGGAACCGCGAATATTCCGCAGGGATAATTCTCGCGGAAATCATCCTTTACGGTAAAGGGGAAGCGCTGGAGATCGCTCAACCGGTGAAGATCATCCGGTTTAACACCAGCGGCTTGAAACTTCTTTCGATAGTGCGGTACGTGGTCGTACGCATGTCGTAGCGACCATTGTAGCCTTTTCGTTTGGAGAGTTTGTAGCTCTTCCGGTCCGGCTTTCTCGATCGGCTCGACCGGTTGTTCTGTCTGGAGGGAGGACATATATCGGTGGATTGATTCGCTGGTAGCGGAGGATTCCGGCGGTCTTTCTAAATGCGTCAATTTAAGGGTGCTCAAGTAAATTGGCACGCGTTCGTGAAGATTGCATAAAATCGTCCCGGAGGGGGAGGGACGCAATCATAGTAGCCCACCACTTGGGTGGCGGGAGCCCAGCGATTCATCGCTGGGTATCGAAAGATCAGATGTCCGTCCGGTCCCGAATATGACGCTTCTAAAAACGTGAATGTTTTTACGAGAAAAGAGAAAAGTCGCGTTCAGAGGGAACATAGGTTGTTAGGGCAGTAACCTCGGCGCGTTTCGCCCCTTTGTGTTGCTTGCCGATCTGGTAGCGGCGACTGTCCAGCCGAAAGTCGTAGACGTGACCAAAGGCAAGGCTCGCCGGAGCTCCTAGCGTGAACTGCCAAAAATCGCAGTCGCCATCGTATGGCAGGAATTGCCGTCCAGCGTTTAGGGTATTTGGATTCCATCCATCCCGGTCTGACCGGAAATCGCGAACGCTGCGAAGGCGACTGCACTCAAGGGTGGGGGGTTGCTTACTTCCTTACGCTCGAGCGAGCTGGTTCGGTACGCTCTGGCTTTCGCTTGGACAGGCGCCGCTACCAGATCGGGAAAGCAACACAAAGGACCAAGCAAGATAAAACGCGCCGAGACCTCCGCCCTGCCACAACGTTGTCACGATGAAGGGACCACTTCACCAGTTACTCGATAGGATCGTCCGCGGAATAGTGCGATGGTTTTGCCTTCCTGATTGGTGACGGTCACATCGTAAATACCGATTCGACCCAGTAGGGCTCGCTCCATGGCTTCAGCGGTCAATTCATCGCCTGACCTGGCCGGGGCAATAAAATCAATCGAGCAACCAGATGCTACCGTGCTCTGATTGCGACTATTGCAAGCAAAGGCGAACGCACTATCGGCCAAGGAGAAGACAATTCCGCCATGGCAGATGGCGTGACCGTTTAGCATATCCGGGCGGACAAGCAACGTGAGCCGGGCGTACCCTGCCCGCACTTCTTTCACCTCCATTCCCAAAGATTGTGACGCGGCATCGCGAGCAAACATCGCAGCGGCAACTCGCTCAGCGATCCGTTGTTGGTCCGATTCAATTGGTCGCGTCATCCAGACTCCTTCCGCTCCAGAAGCTTCGCTCGATCAATGGCGAAGTCCGATAGCGGTCTTCGCCATAGTGAGTTGCCAGATTGTGGAGGATTTCGTGGATCGCCGGTGTTCCCAGTCTGGTTGCCCAAGCAAATGGCCCCGCCGGATAGTTCACTCCTTTGTGCATCGCCAGGTCAACGTCAGCTCGGTTGCTCACCCCGTAGTGTACGGCGTCGGCGGCTTCATTGATAATCATCGTGACGATTCGCATCACCACTAGAGCCGGCAGATCCTTCACCCGGACAATGTTGAATCCGGCCGCCTGCAGGAGACCGACGATCGAGCGGTAAGCGCGATCGCTGCACTGGTCGGAGCGTGAGATCGCCAGAGTTCCCGCCTTGCTGTAATCCTGCGCAAGATCGATTAGCACTACATTTGGAGTTCTCAGCTCGTGGGCAATACGTGAGGCGGTCTTGCCATCAGTCAATCGCAATACCGCGTCGTCTGCTCGAGCCAATTGATTGGCACCAGCCCGTAAATAGTGCGACGCACGAGGAAAAGCGTTGTGCAGTCGCTCGAACAGTGCCTCGGTCACCGGCTGAGGTTCGGCAAGAAATATCCTTTCCGGGCTGGGAGCATGTGGCTCAAACGTGGGATGCGGTCGATCAGCCTCCGGACCATAGCGATAGAAACCGCGCCCCGCCTTTCGGCCGAGAAGACCGGCTTGAACCATCTCTTGCTGAAGCAGAGAGGGAGTAAATCGCGGATCAAAAAAGCTGCCTCGGAAAACC
The DNA here is from genome assembly GCA_035710445.1 of Chthoniobacterales bacterium. Taxonomy (GTDB): domain Bacteria; phylum Verrucomicrobiota; class Verrucomicrobiia; order Chthoniobacterales; family JAFAMB01; genus DASTDH01. The sequence goes on along the minus strand of DASTDH010000681.1, from coordinate 23,418 downwards.
GATTGAGTAACGGCGAAGTTAATGTCGTTACCGACAAGGTCCATGAGCTCAAACGGACCCATGCGAAATCCTCCGGATTCTCGGATCAATTCGTCGATTGTTACCGGATCGCTGCCTTGCTCGGAAAGAAGCCGGAGCGCCTCCGCATAGAACGGCCGGGCTACGCGATTCACGATAAAGCCCGGCGTCGATCTCGCTTGAATCGGTATTTTGTTCCAAGCTTTAGCGGTCGCTGTCACGGTAGCGATAATTTCTCGGTCAGTCGCTAAGCCGCTGACAATTTCGGTTAACTCCATCGTCGGGGCCGGGTTAAAAAAATGCATGCCGATAAATCGCTCCGGCCGCTCCAGGGTCGCTGCCAATTCGGTAATCGAAAGAGAAGAAGTGTTAGTCGCCAGGATACATCCGGGTGCGACGATTTTCTCCAGATCGCGAAAGATCTCCCGCTTCAGTTCGAGATCCTCGGCGACCGCCTCAATCACGAGACCGGTATCAGCAAATTCCTCCAGACTTATTACCGGCACGATTCTGCGCACCGTGGCCGATGCATCTTCCTCCGAGAGAGCTCCACGGGCGACAATTCTTCGCAAGCCCGCCTTCACGCTTTCAATCGCTCGGGCCATCGCGCCAGTCTGAGTGTCGAAGATCTTAACGAGGTGGCCGGCCACGGCCGCGACCTGAGCGATGCCGGATCCCATGGTGCCGGCTCCGACAATCCCGACTGGCGTGTGCCTCGGGAGTGGGCCAGCGGCCGGTCGAGATCCGCTGGTAAACGTCTGATCGGTCATCGCCGCAGCTCTACTCTATTTGCCGGTGAACCGCGGCATCCTTTTCTCGAGGAAGGCTGCGACACCTTCTTGATAGTCTTGACTTCCCCCCAATTCCCGCATGAGGTCACGCTCTAGATCGAGTTGTGCATCCAGGCTATTGGTTTGAGATGCGTAGATAGCATGCTTGGTGCACGCTATTCCTCTGGTGGGAGCTGAAGCCAACTGCATCATTGTCTCGTTGATTACCGCAGGGAAATCAGCATCGTCTACGCACCGCCAGATCAATCCCCATGCCGCCGCCTGTTCTGCGGAAACTTTATCTCCGAGCATTGCCAACCCGAGTGCGCGCGCAGTCCCAACCAGCCTCGGCAGGAAATAGGTCCCGCCAGTATCGGGAACAAGGCCAAGTCTGGCAAAGGACTGGATAAAACTGGCCGATTTGCCAGCGATCACGAGATCACAAGCAAACGCGAGGTTGGCGCCAGCTCCCGCCGCAACGCCATTGACTCCGGCCACGACCGGAATCGGCAGAGCCCGCAACATCCGAACCAGGGGAGCATAATATTTTTCAATCGTCGCGCCCAGGTCGATGTTCGAATGGCCGGGTGCGATTCGGCGGTCTCCCAAATCTTGCCCGGCGCAGAACCCGCGGCCGGCCCCGGTAATTAGGAGCGCGCGAACTGGGTCGCTCTGCACTTTCTCCAGGACCTCGCGCACTTCTTCGTGCATCTGCTCGTTAAAGCTATTGAGCTTTTCCGGGCGATTCAGGGTGAGGCGACCGGCGCCGTCTTTGGTTTCGAAGAGAATCGTTTGATAGTTCATTCGTTCCGAAATTTTGGCTTCCGTTTCTCGGCGAACGCTGCCATTCCCTCCTTACGATCCTCTAAAGCAAAAGTTGCCTGAAAGGAACGGCGTTCCAAGCGTAACCCTTCGGCCAGCGTGGTCTCGTAAGCCGTGTTCACCGCCTCTTTCACCATCATCGCTACCGGGCGCGAAAGCGCCGCGATCTTGGCGGCGGTGCTGATCGCCTCTTGTTTCAACTCAGCCGCGGGCACGACCCGGCTCACGAGCCCAATGCGCTCTGCTTCTTCCGCTCCAATCAATCTGCCGGTCAGACACATTTCCATCGCCTTCGATTTGCCGACCAGGCGGGTAAGCCGTTGGGTGCCCCCGGCGCCAGGCATCGTTCCTATGCTTATCTCGGGTTGCCCGAATTTCGCCGTATCGGCGGCGAGAATGAAATCACACGCCATTGCCAATTCGCAGCCGCCGCCAAGCGCATAGCCGGCTACGGCCGCGATCACCGGTTTTCGAATACTGGCGACATGATCCCAGGCGCCGCCGCGACCCAACGGGAAATCGGCCAGGAACATGTCGATAAAGCTCTGATCCTGCATCTCTTTAATATCGGCGCCGGCGGCGAAAGCCTTTTCGTTCCCGGTCACTACGATCGCACCAATAGCTTCATTGCTTGCCAAGCAGTCCAGGGCACTGACCAGGTCTCGCAAGAGGTCGCTGGAGAGCGCATTCAACGCATCCGGCCGGTTAAGAGTGACGATCCCAACCTGACCTTGGGTCTCTACAAGAACATGCTGATAGTTCATACGATTCTCAAATCATCTCGTTTTAAGGGGGAGTTCCTCTTTGATCTTTGCAGCGGCTCAAACTGAGGCACATGCATTCGTTGGCGGCCCGGCTCGATTTCGCTGAGCGGTTCAGCCTCCCGCAAGCTGGCTTTGCAACGCAGCGAGAGTGCTTGATAAATTGCCGTTCCCTCATTTTTCCATTCGATCTCTTCTTCCGTTAAGTCACGAACCACTTTACCGGGAGTACCGGCGATCAGGCTCCGGGCAGGTACGAGCGTACCGGCCTTTACGAAAGTGAGCGCAGCTACGACCGCGGATTCGCCAATTTCAGCATCGTCCATGATGACCGCAGCCATACCAACCATTGCACCCTGCTTGATGCGACAGCCGTGCAGGATAGCTCCGTGCCCGATATGGCCGCCCCGTTCGACGATTGTCTCTGCATTAGGAAAAGTATGGACCACACAGTTATCCTGGAGGTTGCTGCCTTCTTCGAAAACGATACGGCCAAAGTCGCCACGCAGAGATGCTCCCGGTCCGATGTAACAGTTCGGTCCGATGATAACGTCACCGATCAGAACCGCAGTAGGATGTACAAATGCGGATGAGTCCACAACTGGCGTAATTCCATCCAATGAGTAGACGTGAGGCATAGGCACGAGATAAGGGGGGTTATGCTGGATTGGTGATACTGCGGAACAATCGGTGCCCGTTCATACGTGAATCCGGTTTTGCACGACGCGGAAACGGCTGGTGACAAAAGCGCTATCGGTTAACGCCGCATTCGCTGCCGGATTGGCCCCGGTTCCGTGGAAATCGCTGAAAGCGGCGGATTGATTCACGTAGACACCACCGGTCAAATTACAGGAAAGAGCGACTCCGGCTTCGCCAGCGATCGCAAACGTCCGCGTCACCACCGAATCGTTAGTCGAATAGACCGACAAGGTCAGCGCGCCGTGTTCTAGTGCGCCTTTGCGAGCGAGGCCTATGCTCTGTTCGGTATCCTCAGTCGGGATTACGAAGGCAATCGGTCCGAACAGTTCCTGCATAAACTTGCTTTCTTCCTTCGCTTCGATTTGGAGGAGAAGCGGCGTCCGAATCTTTGCGTTCGGGAATTGCGGGTGATCGATCGAATGGCTATCCAGAACGATTTTCCCGAGTTCACGGGCTTGCTCCAGACGATCAAGTACCGAAGCGTTCTGGATGGCGCCGAGTATTTCGACGGCGCGTGCCGGATCACTTAACAATTTGCTGATGCTTTCGCTCAGCGCCGAAGCGACCTGATCGAATGACAAGCGTCCTTCTGGAGTGTCGATCCCGTTCTTCGGAATGAAAATATTCTGGGGCGCCGTGCACATCTGTCCAGAATACAAAGAGAGCGAAAGCGCGATATTTCTGATCATCCCTTTGAAATCGGAGGTAGAGTCGATGATAACGGAATTGACACCGGCCTTCTCCGTGTAGACCGAAGCCTGCCGCGCCTCTCGCTCCAGCCATTCGCCGTTCGAGGTGCTTCCGGTGAAATCGATCAGTTTTACCTCGGGACGTTTGGCTAACGTCTGGGCGACTTTGTCGCCAACCTCATGTGCCACCAAGCTGACCACATCCGGATCGAACCCGGCCTCCTTTAGCACGTCGCGTGCAATTTCAACCGTGATTGCAAGCGGAAGAACCGCCCCTGGATGCGGCTTTACCACAACACAGTTACCGGTAGCTAAACTGGCAAAAAATCCGGGATAGGAATTCCAGGTTGGAAAGGTACAGCAACCGATTACCAAGCTGATGCCGCGCGGCACTACTCGGTACCGCTTTTCCATTTTGAGCGGCTCATTCTTGCCTTGTGGTTTTTCCCAATACGCCGTCTTCGGAATACGGTTCATTTCCGTCCAGGCGTACGCGACCGCCTCCAGACCACGATCCTGCGCGTGCGGCCCGCCCGCTTGAAACGCCATCAGAAAAGCTTGTCCAGTCGTATGCATGACAGCATAGGCAATCTCGAAACTATGCCGATTAAGCCGGTGCAGTATTTCCAAAGCGACACCGACCCAGGTTTCTGGATCGGCTGATTGCCAGCTTTTGGCGGCAGCCTTGATCCCGGAGAAAAGCCCATCTAGATCCACTTTTGGATACCCGATCGCCAAAGGGAGGCCATAAGGTGAGATCTCCGTGCCGATCTCTCCGGCGACCCCGGGCTCATCTAGTGCGAACAGCTGGTTGAGCCGAGCCTGAAACGCTGTCCTTCCATCATCATTAGCTGTCTCTCCATACACCTTTCCGCTCGGCATTTCCGGAAATGGGCTCCAATAACCGCGGGTATGGATTGCGCGAACGGCTTGCTCCAGGAGATCTTGGTGCTGAGAAAAAAAGAGATGAGACACGGTGGGAGGATTCCTTTTTTTTGTTATGGAGGGTAGCAGGAACGGCTATTGAGCGTACTAGTGAACGCGATCGAAATCGACGATGACTTGATCGGTAAGAGGATAGCTTTGACAGGTAAGGATGAAACCTTGTGCCACTTCGTAATCCTCCAGGGCATAACGGGCGTCCATCTCGACTTCGCCTGTTCGCAGATGAGCTCGGCAACTGGAGCAGACCCCACCTTGGCAACCGTAGCGAAGATCGATTCCGTGGCGCAGACCGCCGTGGAGGATCGATTCCGTGCCCTTCGGCATGGAAAATCTACGTTCGACGCCGTCGAGTAAGACCGTCACTTCACACATCTTCTGCTCAGAGTGAGCGCCTGGCTTCGAAGAAGGTTTACTGAGACTGCCGGCAAAGAGTTCGCGCCGGATCTGCCAATCAGCTAAACCACGAAGTTTGAGCACGCCAGTCACATCCGAGATCAGCGTACCGGGCCCACACAAGAAGGCTACATCGACCGGGCGGTCTCCGAACCAATGTTCCAGCAATTGATGGGCTTTCTCTCCGGTAATACGTCCGTTGAGTAACTCGCTTTCCTGGCGTTCGCGCGTGAGGATGTGGACAAGATTAAGGCGCTCCAGAAACCGATCTTTGAGATCGGCTAACTCCTCTCTCAACATCACGGTGCCCGTGGCCCGATTTCCGTAAAATAACGTGAAACTACTTTGCGGTTCGGCCAGCAAGGTGTTCTTGACGATTGAAAAGATCGGTGTGATCCCGCTGCCGGCAGCGAAGGCGACGTAACTCCTCCGATGCTCCGGTGAGCACGGCACGCCGAAGTTGCCCGTTGGGGGCATCACTTCCAAATAATCACCAGTTGCCAGATGGCCGTTCGCCCAGTTCGAGAAAATGCCATCCGGCATCCGTTTGATCGCGATCCGCAATAGTTGGTCCTCCGGGGCGGAACAGATCGAATAGGTCCGGCGAATCTCCCGGCCGTCGATTACCTTACGCAGCGTCAGGTGCTGACCAGCGGCAAATCTGAATTGCCTTTCCACACTGGGAGGAACATCGAATGTTACCACGATCGAGTCCCTGGTTTCCGGGCGAACGTCACATACGCGCAGCCAAAAGAAACCTTTCGCCGCAGGAATATTGGTGATCGTTTCGCTAAATGACATTTGAAATAATCAAACGGCTCACGGCACGCGTCGCATACGTAAAACGCTTTGCACGGTGTCGAGCCAAATTGACTTACCAATCGAGTGCTTTTGCAGCCGCAGCGCGGGCACTCAATGCGCTCGGTAGACTCATCTTCAGAATGGTCGACACTGCAGCTTGTCCGCAACACGTGGTAGGGCGGTCCTTCCCGGCCCGCCGACGCGCCAATAGATTGTGGCGGAGCGGACATGCAGGAGCGCGTCCCTACCGGTTGAGGAGGCGCTATGCCGTATTCTCGAAGGCATCTCCTCCCCTTCTCTGAGAGCCAATCGGTTGTCCACGCCGGAGCCAGTCGAGTTTTGATTTGCACGTTGGCGATCCCGTGTTCGCCCAGGGCGGTCACGATGTCTTCCCGGATGACCGCGGTAGCCGGACATCCGGAATAGGTGGGTGTGATCGTGACCACCAGTTTCGATTTACCTTGGTCTTCGCACCAACTGAGACCGCGAACGATACCGAGATCGACTACGGACACCACCGGTATCTCCGGGTCGGCGACTTCTTCCAGCCAATTCCGAATTTGATCGAGCGTTGGTTGTTTTGCGCTCATAGCGTCGATCGATCACCACTGCGCACCGGGATAGGCTCTCGCCAGGAATTGCATCTCGGCTAACAGATAACCGAGCCGCTCAGTGTGGATTCCGCATTTGCTGCCGCGCTGCATCCAGCCGGTGTCGGGCAAAGCGAGTGTTGCCTCAGCAAACGTGAGGTTAATGCCATCCAGCCACGCCGCCTGCAGGCTCCGAGGATCGGGTCCAATTCTTTCTCGAACCATCGCTTCATCAACCACATCGGATTCAAAGATCTCGCCGGTAAACTGCCAGAATTCATCGGCGGCCCGCTGCATCCGAGCGTGGCTTTCCTCTGTTCCGTCGCCCAGGCGAACCACCCAACCAGTGCTTCGTCGAAGATGATACTGCACTTCCTTGAGTGCCTTCTCACTGATCTCGCGGATCCGCTGATCGCTCGAGTGCAGCAGCTCTTTCAGCAATAAAGAATGCCAGAGATCAAAATAGAATTGTCGAGCGATCGTCATCGCGAAATCCCCGTTTTCCTGCTCGACCAGGAGCAGGTTCCTGAACTCACGCGCATCACGCAAAAAAGCGAGTTGATCTTCCGTGCGTCCTTTGCCCTCTGTCTCCGCCGCATATCCAAGCCAGAGTTGTGCCTGTCCGTTTAGATCAAGTGCGACGTTGGTCAGCGCGAGATCCTCCTCTAGGACTGGTCCGTGCCCACACCATTCTCCCAGACGCTGGCTCAAGATAAGACAGTTGTCCCCGAGGCGCAGGAGGTAGTCGAAGAGAAGAAATGCAGATTGCGAATCCGAAATCATTCCGCATTCCGCAATCCGCGTTCCGCATTTCTTCATAGATGCTTCACCTCCTCCGGCACCTTATAAAAAGTGGGGTGTCGATAGACTTTACCTCTGGCGGGCTCGAAAAGCGCTTCCTTCTCGCCGGGATCGCTGGCGTAAATATCGATGGCTCTCACCACCCAGATGCTGGTGCCTTCGTTTCGCCGGGTATATACGTCGCGCGCATTCTCTACCGCCATTTTTGCGTCCGACGCATGTAGGCTACCGACGTGCTTGTGGGCCAACCCATTTTGGCTTCGAATGAAAACTTCCCAAAGTGGCCAGTCGTTCATTGTTTCTCGATTCTTTCGTCCAGCCGCGATTCAAGCGCCGATCGCCCTTTCTGTTTCCGTTTACGCGCATACTCGCTGGCGGCGGCTTGGACCCAGGTGCCATCGGCATGAGCTTTTCTTCGAGCCTGCATTCGTTCTCGATTGCACGGTCCATTGCCTTTGATGACGTTGTAGAATTCGGCCCAATCGATAGGCCCAAAATCATAGTGCCTAGTACCCGGGTTCCATCGCAAAGCGGGATCTGGGATCTTCAGGCCTAGATAATCGGCTTGGGGAGCGGTTTGGTCGACGAAACGTTGACGCAATTCGTCATTCGTGAGCAGCTTTATCTTCCAGCGCTTGGATTGTGCCGTGTGCGGAGATTCGGCGTCCGGAGGGCCAAACATCATGAGTGCTGGCCACCACCACCGACTCAAAGCATCCTGTGCCATCGCTTGCTGAGCATCAGTACCTCGCGACATGATGGTCATAATTTCGAAGCCTTGACGCTGGTGGAAACTTTCTTCCTTGCAGATCCGAATCATCGCTCGCGCATATGGGCCGTAAGAACAACGGCAGAGCGGTATCTGATTCATGATCGCCGCACCATCGACCAGCCATCCGATCGCTCCCATATCGGCCCAGGTCAAAGTGGGATAGTTGAAGATGCTCGAGTACTTCGCTTTGCCGGCCAGGAGATCATCGACGAGTTCGCCCCGCGAGACACCCAGGGTTTCAGCGGCTCCATACAAGTAAAGGCCGTGCCCAGCCTCATCCTGAACCTTCGCCAGCAGAATCGCTTTCCGTCGAAGGCTCGGCGCGCGTGTAATCCAATTGGCTTCGGGTAATTGGCCGACGATTTCCGAGTGCGCATGCTGCGAAATCTGGCGAATCAAGGTTTTCCGGTAACCTTCCGGCATCCAGTCTTTGGCTTCGATCGTTTCGCCGGCATCGATCCTGGCCTGGAAACGAAGTTCTTGTGGGCTTTCTCCGTTCTGTTCGGTTTCGACCATTTGCGCGTACATGGGATTCCCGGGGAAAAGAAGCTGATCGACTGCAAGATTATGATACAAGGATTGCTACGCCGATGCAAATACTGTATCACTTAGGTTTGGCCGTTGCAAACTGCCCATGTCGACTGCGTCCGCTACCCGTCCCGCAATTCGAAAATGGATCCAACGCGTCTTGGCGAACGATCCTCCACGCGCTAAATCACTGGTCGTAACCATCTTTGGAGACGCCATCCAGCCGCACGGTGGATCGATTCGATTGAAGGCATTGATCGAATTGCTGGCCCCGTTCGGAATCAACCATCGTTTGGTCAGAACCAGCGTTTTCCGGTTGGTCCGGGACGACTGGCTGCAGCCCACTAGACACGGCCGTGAGAGCTCCTATCAGCTCACCGAATCGGGCCGACGCCGATTTGCCCTCGCCTACGACAAAATCTACCGGCGCCAGGCGCCCAAATGGGACGGACGTTGGACATTGGTAGCGTTACCGATCAACGGCATGACTCGGGAACTGAGGGCGCATTTGCGCAAGGAATTCGAATGGCAGGGCCTGCGGCAGCTGGCTCCCAATCTGCTCGCACAACCGCAGATCAATTGGGCTGCGCTGGAGGAAGTTCTGGATCGTTTGAACGCCCGGCGCAAGCTTATTACCTGCCAGGTGGTAGAGTCTGGGGCCTTGGGAACCCGAAGCTTGGCCGAGCTGGTCAGGAGCACCTGGAATCTCTCCGAGTTGACCAAAGGTTATCGAGAGTTTTTACGTCGATTCTCGGCGCTGCACCAATTAACGTCGGACTCCCACGCGATCGGCCCGCAGGAATGGTTTATGATTCGCTCTCTTTTGATCCACGCCTTTCGCCGCATCGTTCTGCACGATCCCCTTCTTCCGGCCGAGCTGCTCCCGACTCTCTGGATCGGCTCTGAAGCATTCGCCTTCGTAGCAAAAATGTACGGACGGAGCCTTAGGAGCTCAGAGACATACCTGAATTCAAGGATCGGCTCGAGTCGAAATGCGGCTAAATCGGCCAATGATGAGCTGGGTCAACGCTTTCGCTCGCTTTGAATAGGAGCTCTCGACTGACAGGCAGATCATAGGTACAACAGTTGGAACCAGTTATGCCAGAAGAATCCTCATCAATAAATCACCCGACCGAAGCTTCGTGTCAGATCTGCGGCCGGGGGTTCGACTCGAATGATCTAATCCCTTTGGAAATAATCCGTCCGGGGGTTGCAGCTCTGATCGAAAAAGAACATCCAGCCGCCGTCGAAGAGAGGACGCTGATTTGTGAGGATGATCTCAATCGTTACCGGCGGCTCTATACGCAGAGCCTGATCGAGGAAGAGAAAGGTGAACTTACGGCGCTGGAAGAGGAGGTTTTGCGAAGCCTTCATGAGTCGGACCTGCTGGCCACCAACCTTAATGAGCAGTTCGGTCAGCGCAGCTTTGGTGAGATGCTTTCGGACAAGATGGCGGATTTTGGTGGAAGCTGGGCGTTTATCCTGAGCTTTGCCGCGGTGTTGGTGATCTGGCTTGCCATCAACATCGTGATAAAGACACCGTTTGATCCCTTTCCATTCATTCTCCTCAACCTGGTTCTCTCCTGTCTCGCCGCGATTCAGGCTCCCATCATTATGATGAGCCAGAACCGCCAGGAGCATCGCGATCGGTTGCGGGCGGAAGAAGATTATAAGGTGAATCTGAAGGCGGAGCTGGAAATTCGGGCGCTCATTGCCAAGATCGATCAATTGCGCCAACACCAGTGGCGCAGACTCCTGGAATTGCAGCATATCCAGTTAGATCTCATGAATGAGTTATCCAAAGGCCGGAAGTCGAGCTAGTTCGCCGTTTTGCATATAACGGTGACATTCCCGGTCAGCCGCGGCGGACACCGGGTTACCTTCGTACCGTCTCTTCGGGACACAGACCGAAGTCCGACCAACCCTTTGGACCAAGCCAGTGCTGTTCGCCCAGACCTAACCCTTCCGTACAGGTTCGAATAGCGCAAACGACGCTCCCTGTGGGTCAGCCACGACCGCGACCTTGCCGGTGGGTACGGTAAATGGCGATTGGTAGGTTTTCCCACCGTTGGAGTTTGCGCGTTCCACTGCCGTCTCGATTCCTGAGACCCGATAATAAATCAACCAGTGCGAAAGCGTTGCGGGGGGACTCAGCCCCGGGGTTTCAACTCGGGAACGCGCTGGTCTTGGTGTACATCATCTTTTCCACTAAACATCGGATCGCCTCTGGAATAAAGTCTCGGCCGGGTGCTCTTTATGTGTAGAACAACCTAAATATGAGAATCTCGGTGCTAGTCTTTGCAATCGCAGCGATTGCTCCCGGGACAGTCTGGGGCCAAAGTTCAACGGATATGTCGAAACCCTCTCAAGAAGAACTCAAGAAGAAGCTGACTCCTGAGCAGTATTATGTAACACAACAATGCGGAACGGAGCCCGCTTTTCACAATGCTTACTGGGATAATCACGCCGATGGGATCTACGTCGACGTCATCACCGGTGTGGCGCTATTCAGCTCTAGAGACAAGTTTGATTCGGGGACTGGTTGGCCCAGCTTCACCAAGCCGATCAAGGAAGGCGTGGTCCAGAAAAAAGAAGATACCTCTCACGGGATGACTCGTGATGAGGTCGTCTCCGCGGCCAGCAATGCGCATTTGGGACACGTCTTCGATGACGGTCCTCAACCGACCGGTCTCCGCTATTGTATGAACTCCGCCGCGCTCCGGTTCATCCCAGTCGATAAGCTGCAGGCTGAAGGGTACGGCGAATACCTCAAGCTGTTCAAATAATCGAATCGTATTTTACGCCTATGCGTGCTGGATGGACATTTTTTCTGTTCGCTTGCCTCGGTGGCTGGGCGGTTACATCGTTAGCAGATATGAACCAAGTACAAGGTCGTACCGAAACGGCAGTTTTCGGCGGAGGCTGCTTTTGGTGCCTGGATGCCCAGTTCCGGCTCATCCCTGGCGTAGAGAAGGTAACCTCCGGGTACGCTGGAGGAAAGACGCCGAATCCGACCTACGAACAGGTGTGTAGCGATCAGACTGGCCATGCGGAAGTGATCCAGGTCGAATTCGATCCGACCAAGGTCAGTTATGAAGATTTGCTCAGAAAATTCTTCAAAGCGCATGATCCGACGACATTGAATCGTCAAGGTCCGGATGTTGGTACTCAGTATCGATCGATTATTCTCTATACCAGCGACGCGCAAAAGACGGCCGCTGAGAAGGTAAAGGCAGAGGTGCAGTCGGACTGGCCGCATCCCGTTGTCACCGAAATTGTTCCGCTGACCCACTTTTACGCGGCGGAAGATTACCATCAGGATTACTTCTCCAAGAATCCGACTCAGGGCTATTGCCGTTTAGTGGTGGCACCGAAGGTTGAGAAGTTCGAGAAACTGCTGGAGAAAGAAAAGGCGCAGTCGAAGAACTAGTATTCAGAATCTAGGAGCTAGTAGGGTTGAATACGCTGTCGGAGGCGCGCTGGGTGTGTTTCTTGCTTGGCGATAGACTTGTCCCGTAGAGATCCGCGCGCCTTCTCGATTGGGTAAGAGATCGGACCCATCCCTCTGGCAAGGTGAGTCCTGAAAAAGGCTGAAATCTCGGAACCACATCCTACTCGGGCAAGCTCATCCCGTAAGGGATCCAAAGATAGTAGCCCCGCACTTCAGTGTGGGGTAGGCGTCTCGCCTCCATGTTTGACCCGCATCGACAAGACCGCACACGTACCGGCGCCGTCCCTAATTCTATTCAAATCTTTCGTCGCTGTCCTCCGGCGAAACGATAACATTGAGTCCGACTCAAATGCCGTTGCTTTCGGTTCCTCATTTTTCGATAGCTCTTACAGGGACTATGAAGACCAAGATACGAGGCCGTTTCTTTGCCGTTGCCGGGTACATGCTTTCTTACTGCTTCACGTTTCCGATGCTGGGCGACGATCGGGAGCCGGCAATGCAATCGGAAGTCTTGCCAACTGGACAGACTATCTCGCCGTTGGCCGTACCGGGCGCGCATCTTGATTGGTTGAATCCGGGTCTCGCTGATTTCCCAACCTTCGTCGCCGGAGGCGGGATAACCACGGTAATCAGTCCGGATCAACAGACGTTGCTGGCTCTCACCAGCGGGCACAATCTTTTGGGGGGGAAGAACAAAAAACGAAAAGATGTCGGGCAGTTTGTCTTCGTCTTTAACATCGCCGGCGCTACTCCCGCGCAAAAACAGGTGCTGTCGGTGCCGAATACTTTTGCCGGAATCGCTTTTGATCCAGGTGGCAAAAAATTTTATGTCGGCGGCGGAAAGGATGACAACGTTCACACGTTCACTTTGCAAGCCGACGGCTCCTGGAGCGAGACCGGGTCTCCGATCGCTTTGGGGCATAACGCTGGTAACGGTTTGGGATTTAAATCTGCACTGGCTCCAGTTACGGCCGGGCTTGCCGTGACAGCCGATGGAAAAACTCTGGTTGTCGCAAACTTCTGCAACGATTCCGTTTCGATCGTGGATTTGGACTCCGAGAGCGTGACGAAGGAGTTGGATTTGCGCCCCGGCAAACTGGATACCAAGCTAGCGGGTACTCCCGGTGGTGAGTATCCGTTTTGGGTCGCGCTCAAAGGAAATGACACTGCCTACGTTTCTAGCATTCGGGATCGCGAGATCGTCGTGGTTCATCTGGGTGACCAACCTGGAGTGGTGACAAGGATTAAGACGGCGGGTAATCCGAACCATTTACTGCTCGACCGGGCCGGAAAATATTTGTACGCGACGTCGGATAACAGCGACAGCGTTGACATCATCGACACTGCCCGGAACGCGATCGTCAAATCAGTCAAGACGGCAGCGACCAACGATGCGCTTACCGAGGGTCTCTGGGAGCTGCATGGCGCCAGCCCGAATAGCTTGGCGCTGTCTCCGGATGAGCACGCTTTGTATGTCACTAATGGAGCGCTGAACTCACTCGCCGTAATTCAGGGGGTACCACTACAGCCGCGAGTGACCGGGCTGATTCCGACCGGCTTTTATCCGCATTCCATTTCCATGAGCGGAGATGGTCAGCGGCTCTACGTTCTTCACGGAAAGAGTCGCACCGGTGCCAATGGCGGGAAGCAAGCGGGTCAGCTTCCATCTCACTACGTTGAAGACTTATTGAAGTCATCGTTGCTGACTATTCCAGTGCCCGATGCTCGCGCTCTGCCCGATCTGACGCGACGAGTAGCTGAAAACGATTTGCTCTCGGCTAAACCGCGTCCGTCTGATCAACAGCTCATCGCCCAGCTTCGGAGAAAGATTAAGCACGTCGTTTACATCATTAAGGAAAACCGGACCTACGACCAAATTCTCGGAGACCTTGACCGCGGTAACGGCGATCCCACTCTGGCAGAGTACGGGAGTGCGGTGACTCCAAATCTTCATCACCTGGCCAGTCAATTTGTTTGCCTGGACAACTTTTATGATTCTGGCGATGTCAGTGCGAATGGGTGGCCTTGGAGTACTTCTGGACGGGAAAGCGACATCGGGGTCAAATCGGTCGGCCTCGAATATGCCGACCGTGGAACCACCTACGATTATGAGGGCACAAACCGAAACATCAATGTAGGGCTGAGCTCGCTGGCTTCTCGAGTCGCTGCCAATCCAGTCACGCCGGAAGATCCTAACCTGTTGCCGGGAACCGCCGATGTGGCGGCTCCGGACGGAGCCGGATCGAGCGAACCTGGCCGGGGATATATTTGGGATGCGGTTTTGCGCGGAGGCAAGACGGTGCGGAACTATGGCTGTTTCCTCGACGTAAGCCGCTATTCTCTTCCGCCGCCTGACGATGTTCCATTGGAGCGTCGTCCTTTCGAAAAGAAGCTGGTGGTCGCTTATCCGACCAAGGCGGAACTCGTCGACGCGACCGACGTTTATTATCGAGGATTCGATCAGGCGTTCCCGGATTATTGGCGCGAAATGGAATGGGAGCGCGAGTTCGAGGAGTTCGTGAAAAACAACAACCTTCCTTCCCTCAGCCTGGTGCGGTTGGGTAGCGATCATACTGGATCGTTCGGAACCGCGATTGATGAAGTGAACACGCCGGAGCGACAACAAGCCGACAACGATTACGCGGTTGGAAAATTAGTAGAGAAGCTAGCCAACAGCCGTTACAAAACCGATACGCTCATTTTCATTCTCGAAGATGACGCTCAGTCCGGTGAGGATCACGTCGATGCTCATCGTTCTACGGCTTACGTGGTCGGTCCCTACGTCAAACAAGGCAAAGTAGTATCGGAGTTTTACACTACGGTGAGTGTGCTTCGGACAATCGAAGATGTCTTGGCATTAGAGCATCTGAATCTTCATACCGCGACGGCGCGACCGATGGCAGAGATTTTCGATCTGAACCAAAAGGACTGGAACTTCCAGGCCGAACCTTCAAGTTACCTGGCCGATACCAAGCTCCCAGTTCCGAAGAAACAAGGCGCCATTCTTCATCCTACTCACGATGCTGCTTACTGGGCCGAAAAGACCAAACAGTTTGATTTTACGAAGGAGGACAATCTCGACGATCCCGAGGTGTTCAACCGCATCATTTGGACGGGATTGAAGGGAGACGCTCAGTATCCAAGCGAGCGATCAGGCAAAAATTTTCGTAAAAGCCGACCACACGATGGGTAGGCGAAACCCCGCCTTCGCAGAAACGCGTCTCGCCATAGGCCTTGCGAAGGCGGAGCTTAGGTCGCGGGCCGACGGTCTGATTTCCTCGAACGCACAGCCGAGGCGCGCCAAGCGAAGCGATAGTGGGTTTCGCGCTACCGTTACCCCGAATCTTGTGTAAGCTACGCGCTCCATGCTCACGATTTCTCAAGTCACGAAGTCTTTTGGCGCGAGAACGTTGTTCGCCGATGTCTCGCTTCAGGTGAATCGCGGAAATCGGATCGGACTGATTGGTCCAAACGGCGCGGGCAAATCGACGCTGTTCTCGCTTATCCTTGGCCAGGATTCGCCGGACGAGGGGACCATCGTGCTCCAGAGAAACGCACGGATTGGGTACCTGGCTCAAGAAAGCATGCCGGTCGGCAAAGAGACGATTCTGGAACTTGCGTTGTTGGGGGGATCAGCTAACTCGAGCCATGCGGAAAGCGCGGATGATCTTGATCGCCAACGGGAGGCCAAGGCCAAAAGAATCCTCAGCGGGCTCGCCTTTCGCGAGCGTGACTTTCTCCGGCCGGCTTCCGAATTTAGTGGCGGCTGGATTATCCGAGCCCACCTCGCTCGCTTGCTTGTGTCTGAGCCGGATCTTTTGTTGTTGGACGAGCCAACTAACCATCTTGACCTCGACTCCGTAGGATGGCTGCAAAATTATCTCCGAGAGTACGCCGGCGCTATTATTTTGGTCTCCCATGATCGTGCCTTCCTCAATGCCATCGTCAGAAAAATTGTCGAGTTTGACCGAACAAAACTGGTCCACTATCAGGACGACTACGAAGCGTATTTAGCGCAGCGAACCGCGCGGCGAGAACAGCAGTTGGCGGCTTTCAAAAATCAACAGCGTGAGATAGCGAGGCTGCAAGTATTCATTGATCGATTCGGCGCGAAGAACACCAAAGCCGCTCAGGCGCAGAGCAAGCGTAAACAGATCGAGCGAATGGAAAAAGTTGAGGCGCCGGAACCCGAGACTGCGTCGGTGCATTTTCGTTTCCCACAGCCCGCTCGAAGCGGGGCTCGGGTCCTGCAACTCAAGGACCTCCAACACGCATATGGCCAGCTAACGGTTTATCGTGCTCTGAATCTGACGATTGAGCGCGGGCAGAAAACCGTGCTGGTTGGCCCGAATGGAGCCGGAAAATCGACGCTGCTCAAGTTGTTGGGCGGTGTCTTACCGGTTCAAAAAGGCGAGCGGATTCTCGGATATCATGTGGAACTGGGCTACTTCTCTCAGCATCGAGCTGAGATGTTCGATCTGCGCCGGACAGTGCTGGCGGAGGCTTCCGATATCGCGAATCCCCCGAGCGGACAAATCGTTCGGTCTGTGTTGGGCGCCTTTCTCTTCCGGGGAGACGATGTGTTCAAACCAGTGTCGGTGTTGAGCGGCGGCGAGAAGAGCCGATTGGCCTTAGCCAAGCTTCTGCTCGCTCCTCCGAACCTGCTCCTAATGGATGAGCCGACGACTCATTTGGATATTCGCAGCATAGAAGCGTTGATGGGCGCGCTGCAGCAATATCAGGGAACGTTGCTCTTTATCAGTCACGACGCTTACTTTATTCGTCAGATCGCAACCTCGGTCTTTCAGATTCTGGACGGTGAGGTCACACTGTTTCCGGGCGATTACGACTATTATTTGGATAAGTCGGCACGAGACGCCGCCGGACAACGAACGACGACGAACGACAGCGAACGACAACGAACGTCAGCGGAAATTCGGGAAGGCGGCAAAGAACGTAAGCGACGCGAAGCCGCCGAGCGACAGGCCAGACATCAGCTCAGACAAGAATTGCACGGCCGGTTGTCCGAAGTCGAGAGACGGATCGTAACGCTTGAGTGCAGGCAGAACGAATTAGTGAGCGCGCTCGAAAGCCCGCATGACGGAGATTCAGGAGCGGCCGCTAGTCTCGAATTGAAGCAGGTGGCCGATGAGCTTTCTGAGTTATTGCCGGAATGGGAGCGGCTCGTAGAGTTGAGCACTGTAGACGCCGGTAGCGCGGAATCGTGAGAGGTGACTGGCCCAAGTGACCAGTGATTACTGGTTGGTGACCGGGTGCGCCCTTTGTTCATGGGACCTATACGTCCTATTCACCTCTCACCAGCCACCAACCCCCGATCTCCTCGTTCGCGGCGTTCACGGCGCTCCCTACTGTATCAATACCACGATCGATCTCGCGTCGACCTGGTAATGCGAACCAATGATTCGCTCTTCCTCGCCCGGTTCACAGAAATCGTCCGGTGAGGGCAAATTTGTATCGAGCACTCGATACCATGGCTTGGACAATCCATCGAAGATGGTAAAGGCCAGCGGTTCGGGATAAGCGTTGACCATAACATAGAGATCCTGATCACCGAGGCTGCTGCCGCTCAAGTAATAGGCAAAACTATGCGAGTGAAAACCAAGGTCAGTCGTGGGACCGACCCCGCGCCAGCGGATATCGTCACGCCAAAAACGACTCCGGCAGATGCTCGGATGCGCCTTGCGGAAGGTGATCATTCGCTTACAGAAACGAAAGAAATCGGGGTTGCGTTCGAGCCGGCTCCAATCCAACCAGGTCGTTGCGTTATCCTGATTGTATGGGTTGCTGTTTCCGTGCTGGGTGTGCAAAAACTCGTCGCCGGCCAAGAACATCGGAATGCCGTTGGAGAGCATCAGCAAGCAGAAAAGATTTTTGGCTTGCCGTTTACGCAGCAACAAAATCTCCTCGGTTAATTGTTCGTCTCCTTCGGTCCCGCAGTTGAAACTGTAGTCTTCGGCTGGTCCGTCGGTATTGTCGTGGCCATTCTCTTCGTTGTGACGCTTTTCATAGGACACCAGGTCGTACAGCGTAAGACCATCATGTGAGACGACGTAATTGATGCTGTAGAAGGGGCGCCGAGCTTCTTCGATCCGGTCAGGAAATAGATCGTCACTTCCGTATAGCCGCTGCATTACCTTGGGCACCATTCCGGAATCTCCGCGCATGAATCGGCGTACGTCGTCTCGAAACTGGCCGTTCCATTGGTGCCAAAACATTCCGGGAAAGCCTGTTCCCAGCTGATATGCGCCTCCTGCGTCCCATGGTTCGGCAATCAGGCGCACTTGCCGCAGTACCGGATCGGTGCGCATGGCAGAAAGCAACGGAGGATCCTCTGAGTCGATACCGCCATCTTCTCGGCGTGTCAGAATGGTGGCGAGATCAAATCGAAATCCATCCACTCCCATTTCAGTCACCCAATAGCGCAAGCTATCGAGGATCAGATTGCGGATGAAAGGGTTGCTTGGGTTGAGGGTATTGCCGGTACCGGAGAAGTTCGCATACGGACGAGCGGGATCCGACGTCATCAAGTAAAAGCCGGCGTTATCAATCCCTTTGAACGAGTATGTAGGGCCGAGATGATCCGCCTCGGCAGTGTGGTTGTACACTACGTCCAGGATGACTTCAATCCCGTGGATGTGCAGAGCGGAAACTAGCTCTTTGAATTCTTCAACCGGCGCCTTCGGCTGAGAGGCGTAATCAAGATGGGGACAGAAAAAGTTGAGGGTCATATAACCCCAGTAATTGTTCTCCTGGGGGTCGAACTGGTGAACCGGCATCAGCTCAACAATCGTCACCCCAAGGTCAACCAGGTAGGGGATCTTCTCGATAATTCCGGCGAAAGTCCCACGCCGTTCGGCGACTACTGCGCTGCTGGGACTGGCGGTAAATCCCCGCACATGCATTTCATAAATGATCGCGTCCGAGTAATGACGCGGCGGAAGAGCCGAGGGTAGGTGGTTCCTGGCCACCCGCGGCGCCAGTACCCCGAGAGGCGCTTGCCCGGCGTTGCTACCTCTCTTCTTTGCCCGCTCGCGGCTGAATTCAGGAGGGAAAAAAAGCGCCTTTGCGTAGGGGTCCAGCAGAATCTTCTCCGGATCAAAAGCATGCCATTGGTTTGGCCCATGCGGTGCCGGCCCGTTGACTCGATAAGCGTAGTAACGGGCTTGCGCGAGCGCCAGTTGTTGTCGAGGCAAACGGCAGTGCCACACCCGTTTGGTTTTGTGACTGAGCGGATCCAGCCGTGCCTCCAGAATCGGCTGCCTCAAATCGTCTGCGCTATAGAAAAGCAAAGTCACTTCTCGCGCATTCTGAGAGTAAAGCGCAAAATTGTATGAGTCCTCCTCCGCAATATAGGTAACGCCGAGGGGGTTGGGCGATCCTTCGATAGATGGCCAATTGATGGGCTTGGGTTGAGACGCGTCCGGATTCACAGCTCAGCGGAAAAAAGAACCCATTCCTAACTCGCCGAGCGGTGCACGGTCAATCCGCAATGCGGCTGGTTTTAATTTCTTTCTGATCCCGAAGAAAACGCCGGGGAACTTTGACTGGCTCGTGGTTCACAATCTTCGGTAGGCGACTGTCCCCAATACGCCCTTTGGCTTGGAGCGAGCTAAAGTTCGCACGGAGCTGCACGCTTGAAGCAACCGTAAAACGCAGTCGCCATCGTGTGGCAGCGTTTTGCTTTCGGCGTGATTGCGTTCGCGATTCCCCACCTGAAGCGAGATTCGCGAACCCTACCAAGGCGACTGCGCTCAGTGGTCGGGCTCCTATAGTCCCTTCGCACGAGCGGGCTCGCTCGGCGCGCCTTACTCTTGCGATTGGATCCGACGTCGTCTTGGCCAGGCAAAGCCTATTGGTGTTGCCATCAGACTATGTCGGACAGGCTAGTCGCCGCTACCGAAGATTGCGATCCGGCGACAGAAACCCCGGGTTTGATGTCGCTAACCTAGTGGCTCACTGGAATTGCTGCAATCGGCTCGGACTCCGCCATACTAAACGTTTGCAAGATGAACGCGACCTCCATCGCGTACTCTTTCAATCGGTCGAAACGTCCACTTTCACCCATGTGACCGGCACCCATGTTGGTGTGGAGGAGTAGTCGGCGATTCTGGCCTTTTAACCCCCGTTGTTTGGCCACCCATTTCGCCGGCTCCCAATAGCTTACACGGGGATCATTCAGCCCGGCTGTCACCAAAAGATTGGGATAAGGTCGTTCTTCCACGTTGTCGTATGGCGAGTAAGATCGAATGTAGTCGTAATAAGGGCGATCGGCTGGATTACCCCATTCCTCGTACTCGGTGACCGTGAGAGGGAGCGATGGATCAGACATGCTGTTGAGCACATCGACAAACGGTACATCTGCGATCACTGTCGTGAAAAGGTCCGGTCGCATATTCATTACGCTACCCATCAGGAGACCGCCCGCGCTGCCACCGCTGATAGCCAGCGCATGCCGAGATCCATAGTTCTGCTCCAGGAGATATTCGGCGCAGCGGATGAAATCGGTAAACGTATTCTTCTTCTTCAATAGTTTGCCGTCTTCGTACCAGGTTCGGCCGCGCTCTCCGCCGCCTCGAACGTGAGCGATTGCATAAACAAAGCCTCGATCCACCAAGCTCAGCCGGGCGGAACTGAATTCCGCCTCCTCGCTCAGGCCGTAGGCTCCGTAGCCGGTGAGAATAATGGGTGCCGACCCGTTTCGCTGAAACCCTTTCCGATAAAACAACGAGATCGGAATCTCGACGCCATCATCGGCTTTGGCGTAGATTTGCTCTTCGCTGTAGTTGTCTCGATTGAATCCCCCGAGCACCGGGGTCTGTTTCCGAACGGATTTGGTTTGCCCAACCATGTCGTAATCAATCACCGACTTCGGCGTAATCAGGGAACTAAATTCGAGGCGAACGACATTGGAAGCGAACTCCGGGTTTTCGCCGAGTTCGACATTGTAAGCCGGTTCGGCAAAATCAATCACGTGATTTTCACCGGTTTTAAGGTTGTAGATACGGACAACCGGCAATCCTCCTCTCCGTTCGACTACAACCAGATGATCTTTGAATGCCTCTATGCCTGAGACAGCAACATTCGGGTCGTAGGGGGCGAAGTCAGACCAATGCTCTTTTGATGGTTGATCGACGGAAGTGGAGACAATTTTGAAATTCTTCGCGTGCAGGTTGGTCATTAGAAAGAAACGGTCGCCATGATGCTCGACGTGATAGATCAGCTCTTTTTCCCGCGGCTGAATCAGGATCGGTGTTTCCTCCGGGCGGTCAGCATGAATAAACCGGACCTCCGTAGCCAGTTTGCTTTCAACTTCGAAAAAAATGAACTGCCGGCTGCGAGACTTTGCGATTGAAAGCTCAAAACGTTCATCCGGTTCCTCTACCACCGTGGAGTCCGAGCGGACGTTATCGCCGAGCGCGTGGCGCATTGCTTTGAAAGGGCGCTTGGCGGAGTCGAGCACGCTGTAAAAAAATGATCGACTGTCAGCGGCCCAAGCAAATGAATAAGAGGTGCCTGTGATCGTGTCGGGTAGCAGTTCGCCGGTTTGCAGGTTCTTCACTCGAAGTGTGTATTCTTCGCCGCCGTCGGTATCGACGGAATAAGCCAGCAGTCGATGATCGGGACTGACGGAGAGAACACCGACACTGAAATACTTCAAGCCCGCGGCCAGCTGGTTTTCGTCCAGCAGCACCTCTTCCGGAGCGTTCAGATCGCCCTTCTTCCGGCAAAAAATTTCGTACTGTTTTCCTGATTCGGTGCGCCCGTAGTAATAATAATCGTCGATCCGATAGGGGACAGACAGATCGGTTTCCTGAATCCGTCCACGCATCTCACGATATAGTTTTTCCCGGAGCGCCTGCACCGGTTTGAGCATCAGATCCGTGTACCGATTCTCTGCCTCCAAGTACTTGATCGTTTCTGGGTTCTTTCGATCACGCAACCAGAAAAATGGATCAGTTCGATTTTCGCCTTGCTGAGTAATTACGTGAGAATGTTGAGGCGCCTCTGGGGGTGTGGGCGCAGATATCAAAAGTGACACGGGTATGATTGGCATGAACCAAAGAATCCTACGAATAACGCTAAACATTGGCTTTTTTGTTAGAAACCATGGATGGAGGCGAAGCTCTTCAACCACAAATGAACACGAACTTTCTTAGCCACGAATGGATCCGCCTTCGCTTGGCCTGCGGCGAAACAAACCGTAGTGCAAAAGTTGCGGCGGACAAGCTGCGAATGCACGCGAATAAAGGGTGTTTCTCATTCGTGTCCATTCGTGGTCAAAAATGGTGGTTCTCCGCTGTTTTGTGTGGGTAATGAGAAATAGAAGGCCGCCGCTCTAAACTCGGATTTTTTTGAATAGAAGACCTCAAAGATCACAGCGCAGCAAAGCTGCAACCAAAGATTGCACCGTGATAAGTGTTTGGTGATTAGAAAATAAAATAGCGACGCTGTTTGGAGAGAATAGGAATCGGGTTTGGCGCAAGGGGTAGCGGCGACTGTCCCTTGAGGCGGCCTCGTGTTCCCGGCTAAAGCGGCGAAACGAAACGATTGGGGCGGCGAACCTAAAGGCGCAGTCGCCATCGCTCGCCATCACCCTTGGGCAACACTGCTCGGGCGAACGACGCCGAGGCGACTGCGTTTTCGGACCGGGCGAACGAGTCGCTCCGTTCGGGTTACTAAATTCAATGACAAGAGGTGCTTCGGTTGGACTGTCGCCGCCGAAATCCGGCCCGTTACCTGAAAAGACCTTTCCCGCTAACCTTATTTCTGGCGAGTGAGAGAGGATCCTCGCAAGAAAACAAGATTCCGATCCCCAGTAGTACAAAGAATTACGATAGAAATTGTGCGTCATGGCTAGCGCCTCGCCCCTCAACCATTGAATCAAGCTCTTTGTGACCTTTGAGGCCATCTGTTCAAAACCTCTTCGTTCTTCTGTTTCCCTCAGACTCGAAGAGGGTCGTGAAACTGACTTAACCCGGCCACTACCCATACGAAACAGCGAGGAGCCAAAATTGTTGGCAAGCTTGCCACAGTACAGGCGATTCGAGGCCGTGGCCACGAATCGGCCGGCCTTCGCTTGCCTCTGACGAAACGACTCGTAACACCACCGCTACGGCGGACAAGTTGCCGAAACGCACAACAAGACCGGGCTTTTCTTCGTGTCTATTCGCGCGCATTCGCGGCTAAAAACCTTCGTGCCAGTTCGCGGTTAACCAGGAGCTGAACTTTGATACTAAACCGTCGGCGGTTCATTCGTTGGCGGGGAACTTGGCGATGGCCGATCGGATGGAGTAGGTCCAGTTGGCGGTTGATCGGAGGGAGGAGACAGACTTCGCGGTTCACTTCGAGGAGCGACC
>DASTDH010000680.1:0-4916 GCA_035710445.1 Chthoniobacterales bacterium | reverse complement strand
GGTTGGTTGGAGAAGTTTGAGCGGATCCGATTCTGGTGCGCTTTCACGATCACTCGTCCCAGCGACGGCCAAGTGCTGATTACCTGCCGTCAGATGCTGGTGGTAGTGAAATTGCCGCAGATGAAGGTACAACGGTTGCCGGCATTCTGGAGTGCCGCCTGGGAGCAGCTCAAGGGTTAGAGGCTAGAAAGTTACGAGTTACAAGTTGCAAGTTACCGCGGGACTTGGTGTGCAGCGTTCCACGTGTTCTCGCTTGCAACCCCTAACCAGTAACCTGCAACCTGTAACCTGTAACTCGCAACTTTCTAACCCATGAAGAGCCCAAGCCCTCGCGAAAGACTGCTTCAAAAATTTAGTCGCAAACCGCGCCTGATTTCCTCAGAAATCAAGCGCTTGACCGGAGGGCAATCTGCTCTCGACGAATTATTTGCCGAAGGCGCCGTTCGAAAGCTGGATGCATTCTACCTGGCCGGACACGAACCGTCGGTTTGGACGGAAAAGGTGCGCATCACAAAGCTCCTGGAAGCGAAACCGAAGCTCTTTCGCTCCTCCTTCCTGCTCCCGAAAGAACGTGCGTTGAAGCCTTTGGGGCGTTCCGCTCTCGCTGAGTTAGTTGATGAACGCACCATCCTGGAATTGCCGCTACACGGGAAAAAATCTGAGTTGGTTTACATTCATCGACAGCATGTGCCTCGCGGAGAGCCTGTTCAGCAAATGGTAGCAAAAGATGCGATCGACGAGCGGATTATTGCTGCCTACCGGGACGGCGCGACCGCGCGACAAAGACGATCGATACCGATCGCTGAATTGGTGCAACGCTCCGGACTCGCCGCAAGCGAAGTCCGCTCCTGGATAATCCAGATCGGTATACCCTCTCGCCGAGTGCAGCTGGACGAAGGCGATTGGGCGTATGCCAGCGAGGATGAACGCGCCGCGGCGATCGAGCAGGGTGGCCGAAAGCGACTCTATATCGCGATCGAACCATGAAATTCGAGATACCCGGGCTAGCGATCAATCCATTTGAGAAGGACATCGTCCACAAGCCAAGGGAATGTCCGAACTCGGTTGTTACACTCAACGAAGACGTCCTTTCGGAAATCACAGCTGCGTTTGCAGCCGTGGACCAAAATCGGATTTCGCTCGGCAGCAAGACGGAACTTGTCCCCTCCGCTGCTCCGGGTTACGGCAAAAGCCATCTGATTGGACGATTGTTTAGAGCCCTGGATCACCGGGCAACTCAGATCTTTCTCAGTCCCTTCCAAACCGTGGCTCTATGCTGGCAGTCTATCCTGCTCCATCTAGTCAATGAGCTGGATTATCCCGACTCCAGCGACGACGGGAAGTGGGCTGTCGACGAAACGACTCAGCTTGACGCACTCGCGGAAGGGGTCTTGCAGAATCTGATCGCCCGCGATTGACCAAGGTGTCGTCACGGTCGTACGCGGGGAGTTACGGACAGAACATTTGCGCCAGTCTTCCGGGATCTCGATCGGGAAGGGCTCGGATCCGAGCAGCACCTGGATACGCGACCATTTCCAGGCCGAGCTTCTTTCGCTTTGCCAGCGGCAACTAACTCCGTTACGGCTGACTTCAAGCGGGTGGCTGAAGGTGTTCTTTCACTATCTGACCTCATCGCCCGGATCGGATATCCGGCAGGGCTGTCTGAATTGGCTCCGTTACGAGACCCTTGACGAGGCGGTGATCCAGTCTCTCGGACTCGCGCCGGGCGAAAATCCCAGAAGTGAGCCGGTGGACATCGTGAACGAAACTTGCTGGCTTCGAATCCATGATTTCTGCCGGCTTGCGCGGTGCTGGACCAAGACCGGCCCGGCGATCCGCGCCGCTCTTCGGGCCGGACTACTCACGCTAAACAAAGAGCAGAGCGCAGAGCTGAACGCGGCGCGAGATTTCTATCTCGAAGCAGTCTCGGGAAACGTAACCGGTTACTCGGGAGACGACGTTCTCCGCTTTTTGCAGAAGCGGTTATCACTATGGCGTGAGCGAATATTGCAACCTGCGTCGCCGTCGATTGCGCCCAAGCGAACAGCGCGAACTCTTCCCCGGCCTCTCGCTCAAGATTTCTTGGAAAAGCTGCGAGCCCTTTTGCAGCAAGAGAAATTTCTAAGCCTCAGCGATACCCTCGCAAAGCTGGGCTCGGAAAATAGCGAGGACCTCGTGCTTGAGGCCTGCGAAAAGATCCCACAGATCCAAAAGATCGCTCACCCGAACATGGTGGTGCTGATATGGCAAGGATAACTGTCACTCAGCTAAAGCACGCCTGCGTTGGTAAGAAATGGCGTGATGGCTGGATATCTGATCCCTCAATTCCTACTCCGATTGTTCGTGCGCCAAAACACAGCGGATGTACGAACAGTATGCTATTCCATCGATTGGTAGATCAATTCTGCAACTGGCTCACAGCGGAATCGAATCTTCGGCAAGCGGCAAAACTATCCAGCTACGAGATTATTTGGGACGCATTCTGGGATAGATTCGCAAAGAGAGAATTGCTCTCGCTCCTGCGAGAGCAGGGACCTGAATCTGCCGAACATCTTAAAATCGTTGTTCTTTCGCTCGATGAATTATCGATGAGAATCGTTAAATAGAGCCTTAGATGAACCCGTTTTGATCTCCGATCAACGACCAGCAACCGCGGAGCGTTGAGCTCTTAATAAGTTGGAGTTTTGGACGCGTCGTTCCGTCCTCGGCAGAGACACATCTGGCGACCGTCTTTGAGGATCAATCGAAACTTTGTCCCGAACAACGACTATCTGCTCGGCTCATGATAGGTCACATGGGAACTCTCACAAAAGACCGCTACTAAGTTCATCAGTTTGGTCGCATTCTTGATGTGCTGCCTTTCGCGATGAAAACGACTGCGCTAACGGCTGCGAGCAACCGACAGAAAATAGAAACAGCACACCACTAAAGGCCGTGGTGTATTCCATCAATCGATAACCGCCCTGCATCGCCGTTAGAGATACTGGCAGTGTTGAAACTGCGGGTTGGCTGAGCCAACGGGCTTGAACGGCCAAATGAGGAAGAGCCGCGAGCAAAGAAAAGTCTTATGGCCGCTCGGGAATAGAGATGCGCTCGCCGCCCCTCTATATACTTAGGCGGCGACGTCATCCTGACCGTCGTGGAGGAGGCCGGCGAAGCAGCAGAGATGAACAATAAATGGGAGCCTCTTGACATACATATAGAGCGATGTAACACATATACGTACACTTGAGAGTACCTCGAGGAAGCGACAATCTTTGCGGTGTAGAAGAATTTTCAGACCGACGAACTCTGAGAGGAGTCTTCTTCACGCTAATTGAGCAGAATCGCAGTGATTGGAGGTACTAGGGAGAATTGAATTTAGTGTAAAAGCAAACAACTGCATTCGTCAGCTTGGCGAGAAGGACAGCTGTTCTGGAATCGTCCGGTTGTGGATCTCAAACCGCATAATCCGGTTAATAAGCCCGCTCGCCGGTGATGAATTACCATCGGGATGGCTTTATAGGCGTTAATGCGAATCGTGACGGGAGAGTTAATTACCAACCCAATAGTCTCAATGGTCCAGCGCAGCGCGAGGCTTTCGATGAACCGCCGTTGTGCTCTCAAGCTCGGCGGATCGTTTTCCAGGTTCTTCGTTGATGGCGAAGCCCTGGGTGAAAAATAGTAATATGAAAACACAAGGACGGACAATCCGAACGACCTATTCGAAGGGAATCTATTCAGTTGGCGGGCCGGGTGCGACCGCCAGTCTGGAGGTTCTAAAAGAGGAAATTAGGGCGTGGCACTGGATTTATTGTGCGGAAAATTATCGACCGGAGATGAGCGCCCGACGCTGGTGGCAAATCGAAGACGAACTCGAGCGAACCGGTACTTATTGGCAATCGGCAGAAGAACTCGAGTACGGCGCTAAAGTCGCGTGGCGAAACAGTACTCGCTGCATCGGACGGCTTCATTGGCAGAATCTTGTGGTTCGCGACTGTCGGGCTCTGCGTTCAGCTGAGGAGATTTTTTCGGCTTTGATTGAGCACGTTCGGCGATCCACTGGGACCGGCAAAGTCGTTCCGATGATCACGATCTTCGCTCCCGAGCATTCTGATCAACGCCCGGTTCGCATCTGGAACCGACAGTTGATTGGCTATGCCGGCTACCGGCGATCGGACGGGTCAGTGCTTGGGGACCCCTTGAATGTTCCGTTTACTGAGGTGGTTCGCAAGTTGGGCTGGACTAGCGACCCGGCCGGCCCCTTTGATCTGTTGCCGGTGCTTATCGAAACATCAGCAGGCCTGCAATGGTTTGATTGGCCGGAGGGGCTGATTTTGGAGGTACCAATTCGGCATCCTGATCATCCTTGGTTTGAAGAGCTACAGTTAAAATGGTTTGCCCTCCCGGCCGTTTCCGGGATGCTGCTGCAGATCGGTGGAGTGAAGTATCCGGCCGCTCCGTTTAGCGGTTGGTATGTCGGTACAGAAGTCGGAGCTCGAGATCTGGCCGACATTCAGCGTTACAATGTTTTGCCTATGGTAGGCAAGCATCTGGGTCTGGACACCAGATCCGATCGGTCGCTTTGGAAGGATCGCGCGTTAGTGGAATTGAACGCTGCCGTTCTCCATTCGTTTGCTCAAGCGGAAGTGGCCATGGTCGATCACTACACGGTGGCGCGGCAATTCATGCTTCATGAGGAACGCGAAATGAAGGCCGGTCGAACCACCCATGCCGACTGGACTGGATTGTCCCACCCTTATCCGGATCAACAAAGCCGGTGTTTCACAAAACCTTCGAGAATGAGGTGCTGAGCCCCAATTTTTGTCATCAGCCCGTACCTTGGCGAAGCGAGGGGCCGAGGCAGGGTGGTTGCCCATTCGCCTTTGGGGCAGCGTTGGAGTAGTCTCAACGACGGGCGAGAGGACCGATTGGCA
>DASTDH010000679.1:0-4312 GCA_035710445.1 Chthoniobacterales bacterium | reverse complement strand
TACGTGGTGCACAATCCCGAACTGATCCGCCGCCGTGGGGATCGTGCGATAAGCAAACTACGGGTCTAATTCGGCGCGCTGCTCAAATGAACAAATCGTCAGCCGGAAAATGCACGCAGACCTATAGATTTCCTCTGCTCCACCTCAATCACAGCCCCTTCCCCTAGGGTTAGGCCGCCGGAGCTTTAGAAGGCTCCGACTTATCATGATCGCTGCCGAATTCGTGGGGACGACCCGGGACGTGTGGTGCTGGCTGAACGCGGACGCGCGCACCCAATGCAACTCCCCAACTTTGTACCGGCCATGCCCAATCATTTGGCATCGGGCATACTGCCGCTTTGCGTTTTGGTAGCATCCGCCGCCGGCACGAGATGTCTTCGCACTTTGCTGACATGTATTCATTAGAGCGTCCAAAGCACCTATTCAGGATCTTCGAATAAATATGCCAACGGCCACGTCAGCGAAGAATCGAAAGACTTACCAATGGCCTGATATCGCACGAGAACTAGCGCAATCCTATGCGAGTTCTCGGGCCCTTCAAGGCATTCTCCAACATGAGAATTCTGCTTTCTCTGCACTCGTCACGAAAATTGCGAGCATGTCGGGTAATCCACGGAGCACTTGCTTGAGATTTTTGCGTCGGCTTGGAATTAAAAAAAAACGGAATTACCATCAATGGACGATTCCTGAACAGCAAAGGTTACTCGACTTAATGGCCTCGCGTTCTGTCGAAGAAGTTGCGGTTCAGCTTCGTCGTTCCCCACGGTCGATCCGATCTATGCTGCATCGCCTCGGTGCCAGTGCTCGCATGGGTAAAGACTGGTTCACAAAGCACACCTTAGCAAAAGCCTTGCACATTGGCAGCGACGAAGTTCAAAAATGGATCGATCGAGGATGGTTGAAGACTCGAACACTCCAGACAAATGGCCTTAAGAGGCAGATCATCGATGCTTATGATTTCTGTAGCTTTTGCAAACAATACCGGTCGCAAATTATTGGCCGCAGACTCAACCCGGACAGGCTGAATTTCGTTCAGACGTTTGTTTTTCCCCCAAGTCACACGGAGCTGTTGCCGGTTCGAAACGCAAAGAAAGAGCAAGCTGCGTTCGACGCACAGATTCGCGATGAATCAGCAACGGAAAAGGGGTTAAGAGCTAGCGCGTAGTTCCGCTATGCAAGCGATGCTCCTAATCAGGTCGAACGGAAAACTCCCGATTCGCTTGCGGCTTAGCGGCAAAAGCGTGGAAGCTTGGTCACGCGACTCTGAGAGCACCTTGACCGCAGCTACGCGCAGAGCGGAAGCTAGCAGAGTCGCACTTACAGAAGCTCGCCACGGCATTCTTGCGCCGGGACCGTTTCGCGATCGTGAGTTTAGCTATTTCGCGCCAGAAACTATTTCGGATAGCCGGAACTGATGTGTCAAAACATGCGGCGATCTGGTTCCAGTTGAATCCTTCTATTTTGAGCTGCAGAACGGCTGCATTATGGTCACTTAACTGTTTAAGGATGTTCTGGAGGTCAAGTGCTGTGTGTATGCGATCGCACCAGCTATTGTCGATAGTTCTAAAAGACAGCTCAGCGACGCCTCCTACAAATTCCAACCTTTGTAGCTTTGAGGCATAGCGGCGAAGGCCTCGGCAAAACGCGGTTAAAACCAGGCCATGTATTTGCGATGGCCGGATGCCACGACGGTCGAGGTAACGGGAAACCTGCGCCACTGCGCATTCCATCAAATCTGCTGCCGCACTGGAATCCCCGAGCATGGCCCTCGTTCGAAGGCACGCTTGCTTCCAGACATCATGGCCTGCGGCTCTAACTTCCTCGCGAATTAAGTTGCCCCTAGTATCCACCTCGCGATCCCACCAGAGGTGGCCGCTTGCTGCAGTCGCCATGAATACCTCCTGAATAGATGGGTTTACATCTCATCAAGCAAGAGAGAACTTCTGTTTGCCTAAGACACGTGAGGACACATCAACTAATGAAACGTCGATTTCCGAAAGCGCCAGCGAATCCTCAACCTGGATTACTCGTAACGAAATAGATAGAAAATGTGGTCGCAAAAGCGTACAAACTTCGAGCATGGGCCATTCTTTCTGCACGAACACTTCTCAGTAAGCTCTAATCCCATCCTGCAACCTTCCGCGACTGCGGATTCAATGCCAACAAGGCCGATCGCTTAGGTTGATTGACTTTCGATCTGTTAGTCGCTCTCCAAGTATCCTGGCGCAAGAATATGCTCAGAGGTTTAACTTTTTGGTTTGCGGTCGGACTTCCGGACAAGCGCTTTACACAAATATCGTGCAGAGGTAACTTCGGCTTGCTGTGACTGGAAGGAAGAAACCTTTCAAAGAATGGTTTCGTCGAAGAACGGTCGGCCCGGATTTGATTTCTTGAGCTCACTTCGGACTGCTTCAAGCTCTACCAATCGGTTTTCCAGCTCAGAAACACACATTTCGGCACGGGAGAAGAGCCGGGCGTTCTGAATCGCCGCAGTTGCGGCAATCGCCAGAAGCTCGGTCCGACGTAGATCCTCATTGCTGAAGTGTTCCATTGTGGAATGTGCAACTGAGAGAACACCTAACAGTTGGTCGCCAGCAACAAGGGGAACGCCGAGCCACGAGTGAAATTCTTGACGTCCATCGCATGCAATCCATGATTCTTCCGAGCGCACATCAGGAATTAATAAGCTCTTACGTTCCGAACGTATTCGCTCAAGAACAGTGGATTTCTCAACCATCAGACTTGGTAAATTTGACCGAGACGTACCAGTGTCAGGGCATCGCTTCTCGCGCAATGCAATCCATGCTGAAGAACCTTCGGGCACCAGAACCCACGCGCGATTGAATGTGACTAGTTGCAAGAGGGCCGTCAGAACAGTGTCCAGAACGCTGTCCATATGAAGATCTTGGGTCAGGGCGAGGATGACCTTTCGTATAGCGTCAGCTTCCGCCAATGCCGAGCTGGCTAACGCCAGATTTGAAGAAACCTTCGCGCGCTGAGCTCGACGCAATTGACGAGAGGCGCGCGAAAAAGCGAAAAAAAAGACAGTCGTCAAGAGAGTCAAACCAGACAGCAAAATTAAGTCAGCGAAACTGTTCTGCACCTTCACGGTTAACGCTGTAGCCAAGACCAGCAGGCACGCCAGCAGAAGGGCTAACTCTCGCAAAGGCAGTTGTTGAAAAAACGGCAGTTCAAAAGATAGGAGTCTGGTGGCCGACTGCGTCATTAGAACGCCCTCCCGGCGGCTCGCAAAAAATCGCCCGACAAGCCGTTCTTACGGAGATTTGATCGCCATGCTACCACGGATAAGGAGCGCTTGCCGCAGCTATCTCGCCTTTCCCGTCCTTTGGTTTCTTGATTTCTCGCACAAGTGTAACCAACTGGATTTCTAGTCCAGTTTTTCGAGGAAGAATATGAGGCTTCGCCGAAATGAAACTTGCCCTATCCACCGGTCCCGATCATGTTGCGGTCGTGAGCGGGGAGCCAGAACTACCCTCTTACGCGCAGGCCTTCAACGAATCGGTGATCCGCACCATCCCAGAGGCTACCGAGAACTGCGGTCGCCGGCCGAAATGCGCAGGTTGCTGAAGCTAAAGATTGTCAAACAAAATCGACTGTGCGCCATCTGCCAGCAACAGTTTACTGACTACAATGACATAGTTCCCGACCACATCAATCCAAGAGGGATGGGAGGAGCTCGGCGCGACGACCATCCGGACAACATCCAGGCAGTGCACTACTGGTGCAATTCAGATAAAGCCTCAAGTCGGGTCGGCCCCTAGCCCGTTATTTTGGCGATCCAGGGTATTTGTCTCCGCAGAGCCGCTCTCACGGCACTCGTGTGAAGAGAGCAGCTCTGGGGCTCCCGAGCCTACGGTAAGGAATTCAACTTCTCCGCCTACGAACACCAGCTCGATGCAAATCTCCTTTAGCCCGAACGGGTCATGGTAGATGTGGAAACTCTTGAGAGGCTTGCCCAGAAAAAAACGGTCATAGAGCATTTTGAGATTTGCATCGAACTCCTCGGAGTCAGTTCTATTTAAAAATGCCTTGCGGTATAAACACAAAACCCACCCGCCGGAGTGGCTGACGGGTGGGTTCGGAAAGTGATCTTTGAGTGGATCAGATCATCCGGCTCCTCCCGCCGACACGGATACAATGACCACGACGCTAGAGCCTATCTTATAAATCCCTGTAGCCGGTTTGCCGTCGGATGACAGAGAGGTATTCTTGCAAAGCATGAATTTATTTCTCGAATGAACCAACAGGACAACTTTGAAGGGAGCCGTTCTCATGTGTTCACAATTGGATG
>DASTDH010000678.1:0-5811 GCA_035710445.1 Chthoniobacterales bacterium | reverse complement strand
TCGATTACCTAAATACTGGCAATCTGCGGGGTTTTCATTCTATGTAGGTTTCATAGTTGCAATACTATTATTTATCTACTTGTTCGTGGCTCCGATCCGGTCGGAACGGTTCTAACCAACCTGAGTTCTGGACTCTTAAACCACGAGCTTAGAGGGTTTTACCCCTTTTCAGTATGCTCGCTCTTTGCGAGATTCGGTACGATCATGACTCGCGGGTTGCGAATACCTGTCGCACTCATTCGCCGCGACGCTTTCGCTTATCCCAGTGGAGCCGAACGAATTAACGATATTCAGTGAACGTTGGCACGTTAGACGCTTTGTATTCGCAATCGCCTTATTGGTGGAAAGTTTAAACGCGCCTGACAATTCCTGTTCTTGCATTGCACTTAGGGTAACGCGAGAGGCGTAGCCGGTAAAAAGGGATCAGCAACGCTGCCAAGCCGAATCAGTGGGTTGCGGCCGCAATGCGGCTTGGGCTTAATTACGCGAACACGGAACGCAGTGACCAGATAGAAGAACGCATCGGTAGATACATCAGCATGCCCCGGCGCTTGATAAACAACCGATCAGCGATTCACCGACAATGAGAAATTTAAACTCCAATGAGACAAGATACGGCTACTCCACACAAAAAGAGACAAGCTCAGAGAAGATTCGAATCCGCAAAACCGAGCCAGCGTCGAACGGCTTGATGAGCGAGCACGCCCTTTTCGAATACAAAGCGAAACCGATGAGTACCTCGCATATGAAAGAGCAAGGCGAGCCAATCCATTGCTTAGTTAAGATGGAGGTCGGCACTGGCTTCCGTCGCCCGCGAGACCTCCTTAAACAGGAAGCCCGGGACCTCATCCTTTTTAGCGTTAGTCCCGGACCTCACCGCAGAATCAGCCATTCCAACATCTGCGAGGTAAATGAAAAACGGCTGCGTGAGCTAGGTCCTGCCAGAGATTTTAATCGGCTCGGGAGCGTCGAGATTTACTTTTATTCGGATGTCGAATTAATTTGATATGAACGATCGACCCTCACCAGAAATCACTCTGCAGCGTCAGGGTCCACCGATGATTCGTCCATCATTCCTGTTTAGCCTGATTGTTGGCATCGTCGCTGTGGTCCTCGTTGCTCTCTTCGCTGTCGATTCGTACTTCGTTGTCGAACCCACGGAGGTGGCGGGTGTGCGGCGTCTCGGGCAAGTCGTTACGACGAAGCCCCTCGGGCCCGGCCCGCACTTCAAGTTGCCGTTCATCGACCAAGTCGATCGGCTTCAGGTGTCTCTGGACACTTTCAGGCTCGACAAGCTTAGCGTTAACACGATCGACAACCAGCCGATCGCGGTTACAGTCGGTCTTACCTATCGCATTCCTCCCCAGGCGGTTTTGCCGCTTCTCTATGAAGTTGGCCGCGCAGGTAATTTTGATATCACAGAGAATTTCGAGCGCATCGTTGCGGATCGAACCGCGAAAATTTTCGCGCAGCAGAATACGACTCGAATCAGTGAAAACCGCGACCAGATTTTGAATGCCCTTAAATCCCTTTTATCGAACGATCTCGGGGCTCTCTACCACATAGAAGTCGTGGACTTTCAGATTGCCGGCATTGTCTATTCAGAGAGTTTCCGTGCTTCAGTTGAGGCTGCCGTCAAGGCAAAGAATGAGGCGGTTGCCGCCGAAAATACAGTGAATCGGATCCGATTCGAAGCCCAGCAAGCAGTCGAGCGGGCGAACGGCGAGGCCGAAGCGAAACTCAAATTGGCTGATGCTGACCGTCAATCGGCAATATTGAGCGCTCAGGGCAAGGCCGAAGGAATACGGCTGGAGGGTGAATCACGCGCAGCAGTGCTCCGCATGAATGCGGAAATCCTGAAAACGAGTCCGCTGGTGATCGATCTGGCACAAGCAGATCGTTGGAATGGTGCGTTGCCGCTGACTTTGCTCGAGGGCACTGGTAGTGTGCCACTTTTGTCGCTGCCGCCCGGCGAAGTATCCGAAAAGAAGTGACCTGATAGTTCGAGGAAGCTGGCGCTGTGACCTTCTCTCAAGGCAAGAGCAGCTCGACAACTTCCAATCGTTGTTCTGCCTGAGGTGGATCTAGATCTGGGTTTGCCCTGCGGTCTGCTGTTTGGCGCAAAGGGCATCGCATCTGGGTCTTGTCAAATGACAAAACGCGGCGACCGCCGACTGAATGCCTCGTATCCTGCGATCTGAAATACCGGTCATACTCGCATATTGCGAGAGAGGCGACACTCGGCGGTACGCGATCTGGCATTTAACTCATTTATAACCAAGGGCTTAGCGTTTATGTTAATCGACTTGGCACGGATTTCGCTAATAAGACTTCCCTCTTGGGTTGGCGGGCTGAAAATCAAGAATGAAGCGGCGAATCTTTTTCGGAATTGCACCGATCCTGCTGTTGGTGGCTGCGGTTGGTGTTTACGCTATCGTTCTGTTCCGATCGCTTGGCGGCAAAATTGATCTCCTGCTCAAGGAAAATTACCGGAGCGTGGTGGCTGGCCAGCAGATGAAAGAGAGCCTCGAACGAATGGACTCGGCCGCTTTCTTCACTTTGGTGGGCGAAGACGCACGCGGACGACAGCTGTATCAGCAGAACGAGCCGATTTTCGCAGAGAATCTTCGAATCGAAGAGCACAACGTCACGCTCCCGGGCGAGCAGGCACTCGCCAATTCTTTGCATTCGCTGTTCTCCAGTTATCGGTCCGAAATCACCAACTTCTGGGAACAATCTGATCTCCGTCAGAAGCGAAAGGTATATTTCGACACGCTTCTACCCCTCGCCACTCGAATCAAAGATGCTGCCCAGGAAGTAATCAGAATTAACGAGGAGAACATGCTCGCCGAGAACCAGGAGGCGCGGACTCTAAGCAGCAAGTCAATCCGACTGATGATCCTGGTTGGACTGGTGGGAATTGGTGCCAGCCTGTTTTTTGCTTTTTGGTTGCAACGTTCCCTCGTTCGTCCGCTCCAGAACTTAACCGGCGTCGCTAAGGAGCTAGGAGATGGTAAGCTGGACCAGCTGGTTCCAGTTACTTCCCGCGACGAGCTTGGTCAGTTAGCGGAAGCGTTTAACAAACTGGCGGGCAAACTGCGCAGCTATCGCCAGGTTACGACCGATCAGATTCTGCAAGCTCGCCAGCTCACCGAGATCGCGTTCTCTGCATTTCCCGACGCGGTTTTTGCGTGCTCGGCCGACGGGAAGATTGATTTTTTGAATCCGAGTGCGGTGAAATTGCTGGCCAGCACCGAAACCCGAGGACGGCTGCCCGATGCCGTCATTCCGTTGATGGAACGGGCCCTGAAAGGGGAGGCGGACTACCTGCCGACCAGCTTTGACAAAGCGATCGCCATGCGAGTGGACGATCAAGAGAAATACTTCTTACCGCGAGTGCTGGGAATGCGAGATGAGAACGGCCAAATCTTTGGTGCCATCATCATACTGCAGGATGTGACCCGTTTCCGGTTGTTAGACGAGGTCAAAACCAATCTCGTATCCACCGTTAGCCACGAATTGAAGACACCTCTCACCAGTGTGCGAATGGGTCTGCATCTTCTCTTAGAGGAGCGAATCGGATCTCTCACCCGTAAGCAAACGGAAATCTTGCTGGCTGCTCGGGACGATTCCGAGCGACTGCTGCGGATCATTAACGATCTGCTAGATCTCGCCCGACTGGAGTCGAACGAAACCCGGCAAGTATTTGAGACCGTCGCACCCGAGTCACTCATTAAAACGGCAATCGATCGGTGTGAGCCCCTAGCCGAATCACGCGGGTTCAAACTCAAAGCCAAAGTGGAACCGGGAGTGCCGCTCGTTAATGTCGACCCGCGCCAGATCCATCACGTTTTCTCCAACCTGATTTCCAACGCCGCCAAGCATTCAAAATTTGGCGATACCATCGTCGTGGCGGCGGAACAACGGAAAGGCTTCGTTCGTTTCTCCGTAACCGATAACGGTCCAGGTATTCCCAAAGAATTTCAGGGTAAGCTATTCGAACGCTTCTTTCGTCTGCCGGGAAGCGACCGGGAAGGAGTGGGTTTGGGTTTGGCGATTACGCGCGAAATCGTGAGCGCTCATGGCGGTAGCGTTGGTCTCAATAGTTCTCCCGGGCAAGGCAGTGAGTTCTACTTTGATTTGCCGGTTGTGCCCGGTTCTACCCAATGAAGAGGATATTAGTTGTCGATGACGAACCGAATGTTCGTCTGAACTATCGCATCACGTTGGATGTTGAGGGCTACGAGGTCAAAGAGGCAAGCGGTGCCAAGGAAGCGATTGAACTACTGCATGATCAACTCTTTGATCTGGCTATTCTCGACCTGCGCATGCCCGATACTGATGGTCTGGAACTTTTGCGTTTGATCAGGGAAGAAGGTGTCCCGACCCCCGCAGTGATTATTACCGCGTACAGCGACGTCCCCAACGCGGTCCGGGCGATGAAACTTGGGGCGATCGATTTTTTGCAAAAACCGCTTCGACCGGCTGAGCTGCGGGCAGTGGTTAGTGAAATCATCGGGCGCCACGATGAATCCGCCCAACTCACTTATCGCTCTGACTTCGATGCTCATCTGACCACCGCTAAACGATTAATTAACATCGGCAATTTCGATGCCGCGCGGCCTTACCTCGTTCGGGCACTGGAAATTAACGATAGTTCTCCGGAAGCCTTCAATCTGGCGGGCGTGTTGGCCGAGCTGAAGGAAGATCATGATCGAGCTCGTAAAATGTACGGACGTGCCATCAAGCTCGATAAAAATTTTGAACCGGCCCAACAGAATATGCGTCGCCTGTTCGAAATGCACCATTTTGGTGCGACCAAAGAACCTATCAATATGGGTAACGACTAACGCAACGAGGAAAACACGCAGCGTCCACGAGCATTAACATCACTCTATTACATCAGTTTACTATGTCGGATGTCATCTATCTCTTACTTACTATCGTCTCCTTCGGGATCCTCCTGCTTTTCGTTAAAGCTTGCGAGAAAGTCTAGTCACACATCATGGAAAATATCGTCGTTGGCATTATCTCTCTGCTTCTCATTGTTTATCTCATCTTTTCGATGATCAGACCAGAGAAGTTCTAGCCCCGAAACTTTCGGGTCCAATATTCAACGAAACTTTTTTAGGCTATCTATGAATATATCGGGTTGGATTCAACTGGCATTCTATGTGCTAGTTCTTTTGGCTATTACCAAGCCGCTGGGGTTGTATCTCGTCCAGGTTTTGGACGCGAATGGGAAGACTTTTCTCGATCCGGTCGTTCGACCGATCGAGCGGCTTACTTACCGGATTTTGGGAGTGAAACCGGATCGGGAACAGAACTGGATTCAATATGCCTTGGCTCTGCTGATCTTCTCGGTGGTTTCGATGATTTTCACCTATGGAATTTTGCGCTTGCAGGATCATCTCCCGCTGAATCCGCAAAAGTTTCCGGCGGCCGTCGATCACCTGTCATTTAACACGGCGGCAAGTTTTACGACTAATACGAATTGGCAGAGTTACGGCGGGGAGTCGACGATGAGCCAGTTCTCCCAGATGGTCGCACTGGCGCTGCACAATTTCTTGTCAGCAGCTGCCGGCATTGCCGTGGCTGCGGTGATAGTGCGGGGGATCGCCCGGCATTCATCAAAGACGCTGGGCAATTTCTGGGTCGATGTCACTCGTCTCATCTATTATCTGCTGCTGCCGATTTGCGTGGTTTACGCACTATTCCTGGTTGCTCAAGGGGTTCCGCAAAACTTCCGGCATAACAACACCGTGCACGTGGTGGAGGCGCAGACGGTCCAAGGTCCGAAGAAGGACAATG
>DASTDH010000677.1:0-4665 GCA_035710445.1 Chthoniobacterales bacterium | reverse complement strand
ATTAGAATTCGCCGCAAGGATTCCGAGTTCAGAATTTCCGGTGAATCCAAATCTGAGACGACTATTGCTCCGATTAGTACGAGACAAAAAAAAGGACGAGGGAAGCGCCAAGGAAGCGCATCGTATACGGCGCGGGTGTTTAGCCTCTTGAAAAGCACGGTCCAGGGATGGAGCCAAGACAGATGCCCACAATTGGGGGCGGCCTTGGCTTATTACACCGTCTTTTCCTTGGCGCCACTGATGCTAGTGCTTCTGGCTATCTTTGGTCTAATCTACGGCGGTAGTGAGCAAGCTCGGGAAAAGATTCTCGAACAACTGCGTTATTTCATGGATCCCAGCGGATTGAAGGTGATCCAGGACATAGCGAATAATGCTGCACAACCGAAAACTGGCATATTGGCAGCCGCGATTGGAATTTTAATCGCATTGTTCGGTGCGAGCGGCATCTTTGGCCAGCTGCAGGACGCTCTGAATACGATCTGGGACGTGAAGCAGAAGCCAAGTCAAGGGATATGGGGTTTTATCCGAGCGCGATTTTTGTCATTTGCGATGGTGGGCGGCGTCTGCTTCCTACTTCTCATATCTTTAACAGTGGAAAACTTGCTCAGAGGCCTGCACAACTATCTTCAAAGCATCATTCCTGGTGGCCACTATCTGGGACTGGCAGTTTTCTATGTATTCGACTTGGCCATCATCGTGTTGCTCTTCGCGATGATATTCCGATATTTGCCGGACGCGAAGATTGCTTGGCGCGACGTATGGACGGGGGCCGCTTTGACGGCGATCCTTTTCTTAGTCGGCAAATTTCTGCTTGGTCTGTACTTGGGCAGTGGGGCAGCCGGCTCGGCATATGGGGCCGCAAGCTCGCTAGTAACACTGCTACTCTGGGTCTTCTATTCTGCTCAGATTCTGCTCTTCGGGGCAGAATTCACCAAAGTCTATGCTAATACTTACGGCTCACATGTTGAGCCAGAAGAACATGCGGTGAAAGTTGAGAGAAGGGAAATTGAGCTACCGCGGAAGCACGAACCGGAGCGTGCCAGATCCGCATAGTAAAGCCGTGATCACGCGTATTATGCAATAATTTGGACCACCGAACAAACGTAAATCGTTGGCAGAAGCTCAACCAAAGAGCCTGCGGTCAGCGCTTCTGGTAGATGATCGCCGCCGATGGCGAGCCTGAAGCTGCGGTCGATCAGGCTCGCCAGACCGCACAAGCTGCTTGGCATGAGGCGAAAAGTAAAATAAGCGATCTGCAGTCGCTTGAGACCTATGTCAGGGAAAAACCGACCCGAGCAGTCTTGGTTGCGCTTGGAGTTGGCTTGATAATGGGTCTACTAGCGCGGAGGTGAGCTAGCCTTATGGAACCCCGGGCATTGTCGCAGAGCCTCACAGAGCTTTTGGCGGTCAGGATTTGCACAGCCGGCGTGCTAAACTGATCAAGCATCTCGAACTTAGAGCTACGCGCCTCTTAGTTTCCGGCTTTGAAGAAAAGTTTGGCCGAGGGCGTCGCGTTCTTAGACAGGCCAAGGAGCAAGCAATCCAGAGAAGCAAAGAAGGGCTGATGCTGCTGCAAGGCAGCTACCCAAGCCGGCTACTAGGCGCGTTGGCTATAGTGTTAGGAGCGATGATACCTGCTGGCGAACCTGCGAAAATCGACGCGCTAGGATGTTCCCGGAAAAGCTGTGAATAAATGCCGCCCGAAGTGCGTCTGTTACTGCTAGAGCGATGAATGCAAAGATGTTTTTTGCGTTCGTGCTAAGTGCCCACCTGTTTGTTTCATCTGCTGAAGCGATTGTGTACACCGTACGGACGGCCTCTGGACCGGTAACTTACAGCCTGGAGGTGCCGCCTGGCACTCCGGTTGGAACTTCTATAAAACCGGATAAGCAAGTTGCCTATTCCGCCAATTTTCCCATGACGGCCGGCTCAGCCGAAGTCGCTGCGGTCGGTTGGGCGGGAGGATTGGAAGACAAGGACAAATTCGATAACTACTCAAATTCGTTGACGATTCTTGGTGGCAAAGTGCCGGGCGGTTTTTATAACGCCACTTATATCAGGGTCGATCACGTTGAGCGGGTAAACGGGCCGGTTCCTTATTACCTGGTTCAGATGACCGGGAACGTCGCCGGCAGCGCGCAGACTTTCTATGCCGCCGTGCTCGACGACGGGAATATCGTTCGCCCAGTACCAGTGAGTCGACTCGCGTACCACCCAGATCGCCGTTCTCGGGAAAAGTGGAGTGGCCCCGGAGAAAAAAAGGAATGGAAATCGGGTCGTCGAGTTCTCAGAAAAGCCGCAATCGGCCGTGAGATGGGCGGTGCTGGATTGAAGAAGAAATTGGGCGGTTCCGAAGAGAAACTTTCGAATAGGTCAAACAGATGACAGCCACTTCGGCAGTATCCGGAGAGAGGCTGCGTAGACCGAGTTACTAACATTTTAGGTGCCTAACTAGGCTAGGCTTCTCAAGAAGTGGTATAAAATGGACAAGGTAGTGCGACAGAAATTTCCGCACACGACAGCACTCTAGGATCTATAGCTGCAGGGGCTCGGAAAGTTCAACCATCGCCGCTTCAGGAGCGAGTCCCGGTAGCGGTCGAGCCTTATCACGACCTTCGGGAATCCTGCCGCGATCTCACGCCCTAAGCTGGTGAGGCGAGCGGCAGAGCTGCGGCCGTACGATGCTGAGTCGTTCCCGGTCGAGATCGGTCGACTACGTCTCCGTTGAACCGGCGGAGATAGAGAGGCCGGGAATTAACGAAATAATACGAACCAATGACTTAAGCCGATGAAATCTACCAGCGGCAACCAACCTACACAGCAGCTAGCAAACTCTCCGCACTTCGTCCGTATCACTAAGGCGCAGTGGGACGCGGAACAGGCAGAGCGGTACAAATTCGCATTCGTCCCTAAGATCGCGAAGTCTCGCGGCAACCGCTGAAGCCGTCCGGCTGGTCCGAAGCATCGCCGAACGCCGATTTCGCCTGGCTACTAGCGCAGGCTAAAACGCGAACCTCGCGCCGAAATTCACCTGCAGAAAATTGTTCTTGGATTCGTTAACGACGTTCCAGGTGGCTTCGGAGAACACTCCGATATGCGGAGTAAAGCGATACTCGAGCCCTCCACCAAAGTCGCCCATTACTTCGTTCTTAAATCGCAAGCTTCCATTCGGGCGCAATCCATTATACCCAGAGAATAACCCACCTACTCCTGCTATCCCATCGGGAGCGAGATGAACACTCGGCCATAGGCGGTCCAACTTGCTCCGGCGTCTGAACTTCGGCCAAGCAGGGCAAGCTATGTAACGCAACACCATTGGGAACATTTGAGTAGTTGATTGCACGCCGAGCTTTTTCAAGACATACCCGCGATGATGTTTGATCGTTCTTTCGGTAATACCTAATTCGGCGGCGATCTCTCTATTGACCTGACCGCCTAAGAGGTGGCACAACACATCAACTTCGCGTGGAGTTAAACTTTCGAGCCTTTGCCAAATTTGCGTCCGCTTGGGTTGTACGCCTTTATTCGTTGCCAATGCGGCGACCAAGCGTTGCAATAATGTGTGTTTCCTCATTCTTTGGGGGGAACCTGCGGAATTTGAGACGCCGACGCAGCACTTGTTATTCAGCGCAACTGGCAAATAACACGATTGAGATGTGTTGCTTTCGTGGCCGTCGAGTCGGCATCAGGAAGCCGAAAAGGCAGAAAATCCGACGCGCTAGGATGCCCGAAGCCTAGAAAAATCGCGAATAAGCGGCGAGCGAAGTGCGTCTGTTGAATCGGTTTCTCTCGCAACAGAGACCCATCAGCACGAGCCAGGAAAAGTTCGTCGCGACTTTTCCTGGCTCCATCCTTAAGACTCCTGAGAAAATCGAGGCGCTAGGACGCCCTACAGCTCGATCCGATGAGGTGTCGCTAGATGGTCACGGAATAACTCGACTCCGTTCGCTGGCGCAGGACCAACCACCTTCGTAGATCCGAACACTTCGGATATGGAGCCAAAAAAAGAGCACACAGAACACGAGGAGAGCGGAGCTACGGTCGAGCGGACCTCCTTTTACGATCCAGACACCGGCACGCACGGAGAGAAGATCAAAGTCGAAAAGACCGACGAAGAGCCGAGCGAGGACGACGGTTAAGCCGACTTCGCTTCCGATAATCCCTATTAGCTGGCCCAACTACCTCCTCTAGCTTCTTTGGTGGCTAGCGGAGGTGAGAGCCTTCGGAGATTGTCGTCCCTTCGGTCGTTCACAACCTCTCGAAGTAAGATCATCGCCTCATCTAGGAGCTTGGATGCCTTTGAGACTAGTTCGAGCTGTCGATCGCCTGATTCCTTCGCCAACTCCACCGTAAAGGCTGCTGCGGTCAGACATTCAAAGCTTTGATGGAGCTTTTGAGCCATCAGCGCACGTTCTTTCTCCGCTCCAGCACAGCGCCCACGCTCGAACTCGACTGATTCAGATGGTCTGGATTTTAACCGCATAGCATAGCGGACCTCCATGCCTGCCGGCAGTGTGATTCTTATCAATTTTACTCGCGATTATCAATGTTATTTGCGGTCCTTCCGTTCCTGCTTGAAGCGACTGGCGGTATGTGTTCACATGAGTACTAATATGCTCAACAAAACTCCAGAATTTGACTACTACTACGTCGCCTATCTGAAGG
>DASTDH010000676.1:0-5102 GCA_035710445.1 Chthoniobacterales bacterium | reverse complement strand
ACTTATATAACTCATAAAGCTACATTATTTTGATGCTATTTGGGCAACAGGCCGTTAACATTGGACAGGTCGCCACCGGACAAATCTGATCGATGAGGGTTACGTTTCTACAGGGACGTGTCTTAACATTGGACAAAACTGTAACTCGTGAAAAAATAGTTTGGAAATGTCCGAAGTTAAGATGCGTCCCTGATTACGAAAGCGCCTCCTTCGCCCATCATGGGAATAGAAGCTTACCACTTATATAACTCATAAAGCTACATTATTTTGATGCTATTTGGGCAACAGGCCGTTAACATTGGACAGGTCGCCACCGGACAAATCTGATCGATGAGGGTACGTTTCTACAGGGACGTGTCTTAACATTGGACAGAACTATAACTCGTGAAAAAATAGTTTGGAAGTGTCCGAAGTTAAGATGCGTCCCTGATTAAGAAAAACAAGATGCGTCCCTGATTACGAAAGCGCTTCTCCATAATTCACGGAAGAACCTGACGTCTCTGAGATCGCTCTCACTTTAACACCCAATCCGAACTCAATGAATCTTTCGATCAGTGAATTGACAGTATAAGCCCCGCTACTGGCCGCAGCCTTGGCTTTGAGTCAGGCCAAAGGCGGATTGACGGTATCAAGGTTTTCCCAAAAGCGCACCGCCAAAAAGAGTTTTGAGCCGGGCCCCATCAGGGAGGCATACAAGAGACGGAATCCGGATTCCCAAGCCGGTAAGAACCGTGATCGCAAACATCTTAGCAATGTCCGCTCACGCGTTATTCTCCAAGATCGGATTGGACTGGGCGTCCTGGCTGGTGATGATCGTTGTGATGGTTTACTCGATGATAATTTTAGTTTCCCCAGGAACCTCCGCTTCGTGGCAAGCGCATCTAGAAAAGTGGAAAGGAGCAACTGAAATAGCTTACTTCATGTGCGGTCTGCCGCGGCCTGTGCGCTGATAATCGAAGTGCGTCTGGTGTTTGATTTGTTTCTGGTCATCGAGCACTTCTCTCCAGTCGATTGACGCTCCTGGCTGAGCCGATTGCTCCAATAAGTGCGTCAGGCGTGGTGTCCCAGTTTTGTCCTTCACACTCCTCTTTGCCGAAAGGCCGTCCTTGTGCCCGCCTGTACACGGTGAGAAACTCCGAGATAGAAACTTCTCTTATGGCCAGCGGTCCCATCACTCCAGATCGACTCACTGAATACCGGCAAAAAGGCTACACACTTGTCCGCCGCATGTTCAATTCGCAGGAAATCGACTTGCTTCGGAGTTCCGCGAAGCAGGATAAGGCTCTTGACGACCACGCCTTCGGACGGGACGACGGCCGCGGCAAGATTGTCCGCCTTTCCCTTTGGAACCACCCCGGTGACACCATCTACGGCATGTTTGCGCGCTGCGAATCCATCGTCAACTCCGCCGAGCGGATTCTCGACGGCGAGGTTTATCACTACCATTCGAAGATGATCATGAAAGATGCGAAGACCGGCGGCGCCTGGGCCTGGCATCAGGACTACGGTTACTGGTATCAGAATGGCGTCCTTTCACCCGATCTCTGCAGCGCATCCATTGCTGTCGATCCAGCCACTCGCGAAAACGGCTGCCTTCAGGTCATCGAAGGCTCCCATTTGCTCGGAAGAGTCGACCACGTACTGACGGGAGGTCAGGCCGGCGCCGACAAGGAACGCGTCGCCGCTATCCTCGAGCGTTTCCCGCTTGTGTACGCCGAGATGGATCCCGGCGATGTGCTCTTCTTCCACAGTAATCTTCTCCATGCCTCGGCTGAAAACTCCTCCGATAAGCCCCGCTGGTCCATGATCTGCTGTTACAATGCGGCTCGCAATAACCCCTATAAAGAGTCGCACCA
This sequence comes from Chthoniobacterales bacterium, assembly GCA_035710445.1. Lineage (GTDB taxonomy): Bacteria > Verrucomicrobiota > Verrucomicrobiia > Chthoniobacterales > JAFAMB01 > DASTDH01. The sequence goes on along the minus strand of DASTDH010000676.1, from coordinate 3,246 downwards.
TCCGAGGTACACGCCCCTACATAAGGTCCCCGATTCCGCCATCCTCGAAGCGGGCTTGAAGCGCTTCGCCGATTCCACGGAAGACGTCGCTTGGCTCGAAGATAAAAAGGACCAGAGCGCACGCAGCCTGGAGCACAAGGCACCTGAACATTCTTAGCCTCTGACACCGTAATCGGGGTGAAAAACACACCCAGAAACGGAATCCCGTAAGTCCGAAATCTCATACCGGATGCTAGTTCGGGGTAATTTCTGAATAAGTCCCTTATCGGCAGAGATACGCGGAAAAACGTCGAAGATTGCCACAGATGATGCCAATGGTCACAGGTTTTGCATCGGTAGCTCGTTCCGCTTCGCCGCTAGGGACCGCTTCGGTTGATAATGAATAACTGCGACACTGATATCAGAGGCACCGGATGCTGGTGCGGACGGTTGAATCAACGCCCTTGCGCGTCGAGCACCACTTCGGACGCCAGTTTTAGGGCGCCTTTTTCGACACGCTAACCCAGGGTTAAAACCCTGGGCTATGATGTATAACCGCTTCGCGGTAAATCCGGCTGGCTCCAAGGCTAACCTGACGCGGCGCTTCGCGACTAGGTCACGCCTTCGCGACATCATTCTCCTAGCTCCTCAGCGGGCGGATGCTGAATCTTTTTCAAAGAAAGCGGAAGCCTCATTGCGGCTACAATCAGCAACGCATGCAAGCTGCACAAGAGGGCAAAGCTGAGGGTAAACGCATTGGTTATATTGGCGGGCGAATGAACAGCCAGCTGCCAACCGAGAAAGGTTGCGCAAAGGGTCGTCAGTGTGGGACCGCCAAGACGTTGCACAATGTTCAAAGACGTTGTTGCCATCGGCAGTTGTTCCTTGCGTACCGATCCATAAGCGGCAGAAATGGACGGAATACCCACCGCACTCATGCCCACGCCTCGTATGAACAGCGTGCCTGCGAGAATCAGCAGATTCAGAGGATGGGAGCTTAAATAGAGAAAAGGTAACGTCCCCAAAAACGCTACCGTTGCGCCTCCGGTGGATGTCCCTCTGATACCACAGCGCTGAGTCAACTTCCCCAGCCATGGATAAGTGCACATCATTCCCAGTCCTAGAGGAGCCATAAGCCAGCCGGCAACGCTTGGCGATTCGCTCGCAGCACGAGTGAGGTAGATAGGTATCAACATCTGGCCCGCGAATGACAGGCCATTGGTTGTGAACTGAGTGACAGCCGAAGCGGAGAAGACTCTGCTTCTGAAAAGCTGTAAATCGATCAGCGCTCGTTGTCGGTCCTTCGAAGCTTTGAACACAAAGGCTGCCAGCAGAATAATCGACAACAGGATTGCCGTGACCCCTGTCTGCTCCCCCAAATGATCCGATCCGTACAGAAACAGCACTAGGCCGGGCGAGAGCAGGAGAAAGCCGATCAGGTCGAGCCCTTTGGCAGCCTCCTTTTTGTCGTCGTCATCGGGGAGAAACAGGGACGCAAGTACGACCGCCAGGATACCGACCGGCAGATTGATGAGGAAAAGCCAATGCCAGGTCGCGTGCTGGAGAATGGCTCCCGCAATGACCGGGCCGAGGATTGGCCCCACCAGAACGGGTATCGCCGCGTAACCAACAACGCGCACAAGATGCTTGCCTGCGACGCGCGCCAACGTTAGTTGCGTCATCGGCGCCATCAGTCCGCCGCTAACGCCTTGCAGGAGGCGGAACCCAATCAGTGAGCCTGCGGACCAGCTCAACGCACAAAGCGCTGAGGCAAGGGTAAACCCGGAAAAACAGACCAGATAGAGCCTCTTAGCCCCGATCCGTTCTACAAGCCAGCCGTTCAACGGCAACATAAGAGCTAACGCCAGAAGATATCCGCTGGTAACCCATTGGATCACGGGCAGGCTGCTATGCAGTTCCGCGGCAAGGCTGGAAAGCGAAACGTTGACAACGGTAGCGTCTAATTGGGAAAGAAACGAGCCCAGCACCGCAACCGAGACGATCCTCCATACCCGCGGATCAAGCCGATCCTTCTCCGGTGTCTGCTCAGGCAAGCGCCTTCAGGACCTCCTCTAGGGTGCGGACCCGCGCGAGGCGCGGGAAGATTCTCTCAAAGGCAAAGCGATGCTCTTCGGCATCCTGGCCGGAGCAGGCGTCTTCGACTACGACGAACCCGAAGGCCAAGCCCGTCTCCTGACGCAGCGTTGATTCGACTCCCCCGTTCGTCGAGACTCCGGTCAGCACGACGGTATCGATGCCACGGCTCCTGAGTTCTTGCTCGAGCGGCGTGCCTGCGAACGCGCCCCAGTGGCGCTTGGTAACCAACAGGTCTCCGTCTTGGAACCCGGCTGATCGCACAATTTCCGAGAGCTCATCTGGCAGCGGTTTGCCCGCTAAAGGCGAAGGCTCATCGACGGGCAGCTGGATGAACTGCTTGAGGTTAACCCTGACCCACACGACCAACCCACCCCGAGCTCGTAAATCGTCGGCAATCTGCCGGTTTCTTTGCACGACTTCCGTCGCCGGATACGGGGCCGTACGGATTCCCATAATTGCGTTTTGCAGATCGATAGCGACTAGCGCGGTTTTTCGCGAATCGAGATAAAGGCCAGACATAATCAAAAAGGCTGTTTTAAAAAAAAAGATTGAATTCGAGGACGTCCTCGAGTTATATTCCCAAATATGAGGGTATCCGCGATTTCGTCAAGCTCGATTCGAGTCGCCCCAAAACAGGAGCGTTCTGCCCGCCGGTTAGCACTTTTCCTGCAGGCAGCCGCAGAACTGTTCTCGGAAATAGGTTTCGAAGGCACTACCATGCAGGCGATCGCAGACCGTACTAACTCGTCGATCGGCGCGCTTTACAATTATTTCCCAGATAAGCAGTCGATCGCTGTCACTCTCCTCAGCCGGTATGCAGAAGAGCTGCAGTGGCGCCTCAAATCGTTGATGGAGCATTCAGAGAAGCTCTCTACCGCCCAGTTTGCCGGTTTGTTCATCGACTGCATCATCGAGTTTGCGCAGGAGCGGCCCGCCTACCTCAGTCTGCACACCGCGCCCATTCGCTTTCGCCGCGATCCCGCCGCCCGCAAAGCATTACGCACGATCGTTGCCAATGCCTTTCGGACTTAGAATCCGTCTCTTTCATCGGAACGATCACTATTAGCCGCTAATGTTGCGGTCCAGATTGTCAAAGGCATGATTAGTGTTTTTCTGGAATCGGACGCGAAAACCAAACCGCTGGTGGTGGCGGAGTTTCGCCGGGTGCTT
>DASTDH010000675.1:0-7486 GCA_035710445.1 Chthoniobacterales bacterium | reverse complement strand
TTTTAGACGTGACCCCTTTGCGGCATGAGGTGATTCTGCGCTTCCGGCAATCATCAGATCCAAGCGATCGGCACAAAACAATCGCCCCTAGTCGGCAAGGGTTTCCTAATCGGCGTAGCGATTCTTTCCGGATTGCTGTCGAATGACGACAGATACGGAACTTTACGCGAGTGACAATCAACGCGAATCCTTTCCATGGGTGTTCAAGGCGCAAACCGGTCTTCGACGGGCCAGACGGTAAGGAAACACTGAGCGGTTTTTTTGAAAAACGCAGGCAATCTTTCCGTAAAGAGAAAAGCCGGGCTGCCAGTCTCTCCTCACCGCCAGACCCAGCGTTCAGGGACGAATTCATAGGACTGGTGATCAGTCGTTCGAACATGGCCAACGCTAGGAAACGGAAAGTGATAAGCGTGAAATCGAATTCTGTTTTCGGCCAATCGTTTCAAGAGCTTTTTTCGCGTCCGAACGGTCGTCGCTCGATGTGCATCCCCCACTATTGTCCGGTCTGGCCGGGTTAGCTGCAATAATGGATCGTGCGCGAAATCACCTGCTGCGATAAACGGCTCGTCTCCAAATTGAAACAAAAATCCGGAATGTCCTGGAGTATGACCCGGTAAGGCGAGCGTTGTAACCCCCGGAATGATCTCTTCATCTGGTTTAAAAGAAATCGTCTGCCGCTCCAGCGTTCGCACTCCGTTTCTGGCTATCTCAAACGTCAGGTTAATCAATTCAAGCGGCACGTCACGCAGTTCGCTCGTATCCGGATCCGGCTGTGTCCAGAACCCAATCTCCGTTTCAGATATAAAAACCTTCGCGTTCGGGAAAAGCGATTCCTCTCCAGTAAAAGCTCCAGCGACGTGATCGATATGCAGATGAGTCAACAAAATAAAAGTGATCTGTTCTCGTTCGATGCCCAACTGCGAAAGATGATGAAGCAATAAACCGTTCGCTCCATCCCTCTGTTTGCCCATTCCCGTGTCGACCAGAATGAATTGATCGTTCCTTCGAATCAGAAGCGGATTAGCACTGAGCTGTATTTGATCTCCATCAACAAAATTCGATTGCGTCAACTCCCTAATCTCTTCGTCTGCGGCGCCGATGGCATATTGCCGGATGGGCTGCGGCGGGAGGGTAAAGTCATGCAGAACCCATCCATCCCATCCATCTCGCTGAAATCGGTAAACACCAGTTTTTCCAGCGTGAAATTCCTTTTCCTTCAATTCCTGGCTCATAGAAGCTTTCGCATGTGTCTGGCTGCGTCTATTGATTTACGCATAGCGCAAAAAATCAATTAGGCGGTTTTTTGCGCTACGATATACACGTGCTGTTGAGGGTGCTGATCATATTCGAGATGACGGCATACACAGCCGAACCTCGCTAAGAGTTCGAGAGTCTTAGGGATCCCTAAGGCGCTATAGCTCAATTCCACACCCATGAAAGAATCCGATTTATCGCCCGGTGCATCCAATCCGCCCGTGGTAAAAATAAAGACTCCGTTGTCGGCTAGGCCGTCGCAAATTCTTTGTAGAACAGCCTCTTGCAGATTCAGTGGCAAATGCCAGGTGCTATCCCATGCCGAAACGAAATCGTATTTCTTAGGGAAATCCAATCTGCAAATGTCCGCTTGATAGAAACGAATATGGGGATGCATTTCTCTTGCCAGGGCAATCATTCGCTGCGAGACATCCAATCCTTCCGGCGCGAATCCATGCCTGCTCAGCAAATCGATGAACCGACCGCTGCTGCCGCATCCGATGTCGAGAGCCAGGCCGCGATTTTTCGTAAACCGGATTGCTTTTTCGAACTGTGCAAGCCCATTTGATTGGAGATGAGGCTCTTGCCAGTGATCGGCGATTTGATCGTATTGGCGACCTATAGCTTCTGCGTCCATTCCCATTTGACCGCGCACGATACTGCACGCCCTATCTTTATCAAAACCGACGGCGATACGGGCTAGCTTACTCTGTGCGACGCGCCACGCGACTAAATAGTGATATCGAATCGCCACGCATGCAGGTCGACTAAACGGACCCAACCTGCACGCCGGACCTAAAAATCATACGCCTAGCAAACGAGACGCTCCAAGTCATTGAATATGTTATTGTCGATAATAACTCAGAAAAGGTGTGGAGATGCCGAAAAACCAACGACCACTCGAGACTGGAATCGTCACCGACTTTGCAAAGCAATTGAGCTATTCAGGATATCTTTGTCTACCGCAACTGTTAGCGCAGCAGAAGCCATTATCTTCGCCACCGCATCATGATGAGATGCTATTCATCATTCAGCATCAGGTATCGGAATTGTGGATTAAGCAGCTCATTCACGAACTGACCGCCGCGATTAGTTATGTCCAACGGGATATGCTGGATCCTTGTTTCAAGATTCTCTCTCGCGCTAAGCTGATCCAAATGCAGCTCTTTGAACAGTGGGGCGTATTGGAGACGCTCACACCGTCGGAATATCTGGAATTCCGAAGTGTGCTGGGGCATGCTTCTGGTTTTCAGTCATATCAATACCGCAAACTTGAGTTCCTCTTAGGGAACAAGAATCGCGACGCGATCAAAGTCTTTCAACACGATCCGGGGATTCACGCAGACCTCACCGCGGCACTCGAAGCTCCCAGTCTCTATGACGAATTTCTCAGACTTCTAGCCCGTCGCGGGCTTCCTGTACCGGCAAATCATGTTGAGCGCGACTGGGCGGAACCGTATCAGGAAAGTGAAGAGGTAGTAGAAGCGTTGCGGGTAATTTATGAAGGTATCCCACAGTATTGGGATGCCTATGAGATGTGCGAAAAGCTGGTGGACGTGGAAGAATTTTTTCAGCTCTGGCGCTTCCGGCATATGAAAGCGGTCGAGCGGATTATCGGCTTTCGACAAGGAAGCGGTGGTTCGTCTGGCGTAGCATTTCTCCGTCAAGCGCTGGAGCTCACGTTTTTCCCGGAGCTCTTAGCCGTTCGCACACGCTTAAGACAGAAATGAACAGAGAAGTCTCTGAGGCAATCGCTGCAGTCGGCAAGGGACCATTGCGCGAAGAGCTGATTCAGCGTCATTTGGCTCCGCTTTTCTCCAGGGTCCTCGCTAGCGGATCGAGTTATCTTGCAAATCATTCTCTCGGTCGCCCTCTCGACGTCATGGCGGAAGACGTGGCCGAAGCTATTGGACTCTGGTATGGCATGATGGGCAAAGCCTGGGACGCATGGTTGGCCGAACAAGAGGCTTTTCGCGTTCGGATTGCGACCCTGATCGGTGCCCCTGGTGCTGGCTACGTCGTTCCCAAAACATCCGCGGGACAGGGACTGCGCGCGGTATTGAATGCGTTACCGGGAACGCCGCGAGTTGTTACTACGCGCGGAGAGTTTGATTCAATCGATGTGATCCTGAAGCAATACGCCAAGCTCGAACGGATAACGATCCAATGGATTGAGCCGGATCGGCGCGACGAATTCCACTTGGATTGTCTCGTTAATGCAGTTCGCGCTGGAGCCGATCTGGTGGTTGTATCGCAGACGATGTTCATGACTGGCCAGATTCTCTCCAATCTCGATTTCCTGGCTCAAGCTTGCCATCAAAACGGGGCGCTCTTGTTCGTGGACTCCTATCATGCTATTGGCGTCATTCCCGTTGATGTCGAACACATGAACGCTGACTTCATGATTGGCGGGAGTTACAAATATCTGCGAGGTGGTCCGGGCGCATGCTTCCTTTATATTTCCCCACAAGCCTTGGAAAAAGAATTGAGGCCTTTGGATATTGGATGGTTCGCAAATGCCAATTCGTTTGCTTATCGGCGTCCGGACCGGCCTGTGCTCAAGAACGGTGGCAATGCCTTCCTCGAATCGACGCCTGCAGTATTACCTTTCTACCAGGCCCGCAGTGGCCAGGAGTTTGTTCTTGCCATGGGTGTGGAACGCCTGCGCGGCTATAGCCTAGCGCAACTCGGTTGTTTGCGGAATTATCTGCACCAAGAAGGAATTACTGAGCTCGTAGGTGGCGACGAAAAGCATGGAGCTTTTCTTGCAATCAACAGCCAGATCGCTTCACGAATCGCGAACCGGATGGAGCGCAAAGGTATTCACTGTGACGCTCGTGGCGAATGGCTACGATTTTGCCCGGATTGCTTGACGCGCGAGGAAGAATTGTACAAGGCAGCTGTCGCTTTGGGTAGGGTGCTACGCGAAGAAAGGTAAATCCAATTGTGCACCTTACCAGGCGATCGCAGGGTTCCAGGTACGCGTATTCACTCTACGATCTGCCTACTTAACCGGCAGCACCAATCACAGATTGCGCTCATTTTTGAACCTTAGTCTCGCCTTCGAGGATTTCCCGAATTTCCCGCGCGGTCAGACTAGCAACCGAGATCAGTTCTGGTGCCTATCTCGACCTGTCTTGATCGCGTCCACGCGACTTTTCGACTTCCTTGTCCGACATCTGATGAGTTTTGACGATTTTCCAGCTCCCTTCCGGGTCGAACTTCAATGTGAAAAGAAAACTCGCCTCCGAGCTGCGCGATCCACTTCCAACCCAGACGGAAGAAGCGTAGAGGATCGCGGTGTTGGCGTCGGTCCAGTTACAGACCTTCAAGATGTCACGGAGCGGCTCGGCGCGACGCGAGTAACCGTTTTTCGGCAAGTGCTTCTCGATCAGTTGCGCCAACTGCGCACGCTCCGATGTCTCGTCTACCGGCGAACGCAAAGCCACCCATTTATCGCCGCGCAGCTGATAAAACGCGATCGTTTCATAGCTGGTGTGGGGTGCGTGCGGCGGACTGTAATTGAAGGCAAACCGTTTTGAATTCGGCGCCCAGACTACCTCGGCCTCAGTAGCATGAGGCACACTTTGGTCTTCGGAAAGGTCTAATACGACTTGAGTCGTGCCCGGCTTTACGATTTCCGGCCAGTTACCGTCAACGCACCGGTATTCCCATTGTTTGTCGGGTGACACCCAGTCCGAGGCGAAGGTGCTTGGAGTTCCACTCGAATCGAATTTCAAGATCGAGTGCTTGTTTAAGACAAAGACGTTGCCCGAACGATCACAAGCCAGGCCCAAAGGTGCGGCAGCGCCGAGCGCGGAGGCAAAGATGTTCTTCGTTCCGTCGGTACTGAATTTGAGGATCGAGTGGCTGCTGGCGTTCGCTGCCGTCACTTCTTCGGTGACAAAGAGATTGCCGGCTCCGTCAACCGCCAGGTCCCTTGGATCTTCAAGGCCGGAGGCGAAGCCACTTTTCGTTCCATCAGGGCTGAATCTGAATATCGACCGGCCGATTCTGGCGTCCACCAGTGCCATATCCGCGACAAAGAGATTGCCGGCTCCGTCAAAAGCCAGGTCAATCGGGTTACCCAGGCCGGAAACGAACGTGCTCTTCACTCCGTCGGCCGTGAATTTGAAAATAGAATGATCGTGGGACACAAAGAGATTGCCCGAACGATCAAAGGCCATGCCCAGAGAGCTGATGCCGCTGGCGAAAGTACTTTTCTTTCCTTCAAGCGTGAGTTTGTAGATAGAGTTGCTGCCCGCGTCTGAGACAAAAAGGTTGCCTTTGCTATCAAAGCTCAACCCGAGCGGTTCCTTAAGCCCGGTGGCGAAGGTGCTTTTTGTTCCATCGGCCGTGAATTTCGAGACAGAATGGCCGTCCGCCACAAAGAGATTACCTGCTGCGTCAAAGGCCAAATTACCGGCGTGGATGCTGATTACGTTCGCCGCAAAAGCGAAGGCTGCACCAAAAAGCGCGATAGCCCTGACCAAGCAGTGTTTGGAGTTCATCGGCTTGAGAGCGTCGCCGCCCCTGCTCGTTCACCCACCTAGCAAATCAGACAGCGTTTGTAAACCAAGGCGCAGCGACAATCCATTGCTACAAGAATCGGCCTCGTCGCGAAGCCCAAGCTCTACACGCGATTCGATTATTGATCTACCCCTAATTTGCTTCCGCTGCCCTGACCCGCCGCTTACACCGTTGGAATCATATCGGCGCTAAGGAACCTTTCTCCCTGGTCAGATGACATTTCGCTTCTAGTTGTATCAACCTACTTACGTCGTTCGCCGGCCCATCAGCTATCGAAATAGCTCGGCTGGTCGATATCGGCGATGAGCCCGGGCTGCTTCGGCTGCCACCTCAACAGTTTCCGAGTTCGCTCGCTTGAGGTCGGTATGTCCATCCCCGCGAACAGCGCGAACCAGCCAAAATGGTCGGCCGCCTCTTCGGGAGACTTGGCGATGACCGGCACGTTCAGGCGGCGGCCGATCACGCCGGCGATGTCTTTAAACGGCACGCCCTCTTCGGCGATCGCGTGATACCGGCCCCCAGCGGCGCCGAGCTCGATCGCGAGTCGGTAGACGCGGGCAGCATCGAGCCGATGCACTGCGGGCCACCGGTTGAGCCCTTCGCCCGCATAAGCCGACACGCGCTTCTCGCGCGCAAAGTCGATGAGGCGCGGAACGAAGCCGTGGTCGCCATTGCCGTGGACTGACGGGGGAAGACGGACCACCGACTCGCGCACCCCACGCGCCGCCAGCGAAGCGGCCGTTTCTTCCGAAACGCGGGGATACGAGGTGGAGGTGGAAACAGGCGCATCTTCTTCGGTCGCGATGTGGCCCGGCGCCAGGAGCGCGACGCCGGAGGTGACGAGCAAGGGGCGGTCGGAGCCAGCGAGCGCCGCGCCGAGGGCTTCGATGGCGCGCCGGTCCGTCTCGCAGTTTTCCGCGAATTTCGAGAAGTCGTGGTTGAAGGCCGTGTGGATCACGCCATCCGCCGCGGCCGCTCCGCTGCGCAGGCTCTCGAGATCATCGAGCGAACCGCGATGTACATCGGCTCCTGCCGCGGTCAGAGACGCGGCAGCCGCATCCGAGCGAGCGAAGCCGAGCACCTGATGCCCCGCGTTGATGAGTTCCGGAACGATGGCTGAACCGATAAAGCCGGTAGCTCCGGTTAGAAAAATACGCATGTTAAAATTTTTCCTTTAAAGCTGTACTGCGCTCAATTGCTGAAGCGCTTTGTCGAAGTTTCCCTTAGCTTCGGCGAAGCGCAGGAATTTGACATTTTCTACACAGATTTCGCTAGGGGTGGGCTCCGTCTGGAGGATTTGCATCGTCTGATCGATGAAGTTAGGTAACGACATCATCCGCGGGTCAGTCGCGGTGCGACCGGGGGTAAGATCGGTGGCGACGGCGGGCGGGATGATTTCGATGAGCTCCACCGTCGTGTCTGCCAGTTGCACTCGGAGAGAGAGCGTATAGGAGTGCAGGGCCGCTTTCGTCGCGCTATAGGTGGGCGTAATGGGCAGCGGCACGAAGCCGAGGCCGGAGGAGACGTTGATGATAACCGCTTGTGCCTGATTCTGCAGGTGCGGGAGGAGTGCGGCGGTCAGACGGACCGGACCCAACAGGTTCGTGGTAATGACCGCTTCGGAGTCAGCGAGACCAGCCGGCCAAGCCTTTAGGTTCTCTATTTTCATGATACCGGCGTTGTTGATCAGCACGTTGAGGCC
>DASTDH010000674.1:0-2495 GCA_035710445.1 Chthoniobacterales bacterium | reverse complement strand
AAGATCCCGGCGGAAATTGATAGTGGCGAAAAAGTACGGATACGAGGACGCGGCCTTCCGCAGGGTCCGAAGAAGGAGCGAGGAGACCTCTATTTAGTCGTGAATGTGCGAATACCAAAAAAGGTAAGTGACCAAGGGCGGCGGCTTTGGGAAGAGCTTCGTAGCGTATCCTCATTTGACCCGAGAAAGGAAGGTTAACGGATGGGAAAACTACCGAAAAACCAGGCTCTGCAGATCTTCGAACCCGATCCGGAAGCAGTTTATAGTATCGAAATCACGGAACGACTAACCCAGATACCTCGCCGCACGATCGCGGTTTACGTCAAGCATCGCTTGATCTCCCCACTGGTCGAGCAGGGCGGTGGGATGTTTTTTGACGAGGAAGCTATTCGGATGCTTCGTCGGATAGAGCAATTGCGTACAACCTATGGAGTGAACCTTCCAGGAATTAAGATGATCGTCCGGCTGCTCGACGAACTCGAGCAGCGTCAGACGGAATTACGCTTTCGGCGTGGATAACCTGGGAAGGCTGCGACCGCCGATTTGTGCGATCGTAGTTCTGGCTGCCAGGTTGCAATTGCGCGGTCTGATCACGCTAACTGGTCCATTCGCCGCAAGCGGGCCGTCAACGTACGCAAAACCGTGAGAGCAAAAAAAGGTGTCTCTTCGACCATAAAGAGAAAGTGTTTTTCGCTGATTGGAATGACTACACAATCCGTCCTGGCAACCGCGGTGGCGCTTCTTGTTGCTTGGTCGACCAAGGCCATCTCGCCAAAGAATCCGCCTGTTCCAACAACTTCCACCGTCTTATCATGGACTTTTAGTTCTACCTCTCCCGATTTCACAACATACATTGAGTCCCTTTTTTGACCTTCCGCGAAAATGACGCTGCCGGCGGAAAACGACCACGGAGTTACTTCCTTTTTGAAAATATTCGGTAGCTTCGTGGTTTGCTAAGCTGCATCGGCGGTTTGAGTTTACACGAATCGGCCGCGGAGTCCGAAACAGAAAACGTTAAATCTTTCAGCCTGTCTTTTCGGCTTCTCCTGGAGAGTCATAACAGAATTCGCTTCACTGCGGTATTCCGGGTGACATTTGGATCCTCACCTTGGCGTGCAATATGGCGCAATGTCGGAGCAGCAGGCGGCTTATTGCCCGAGCTGTCGTATTCCTTCTTCGAGCGGAAAGTAAGGAAGAGGGCCTTCATCGAGATTCGGCGCTCTTGCCGGCTTAGTTATCATTTGCTATCTGCTATCGGCTGGCGTCGTCCCGCGGTCCGAGAATCTCTAACAACAAGTTGGCGCGTGGGATATTTTAGCGTCGGCGGGATGCCGGAGTGAACCGTTGATTCCATGGAAAGAATATCGAAGAAAAATCGTCATGCCGCTGTCCCGTTCATCCTGGTAACCGTTTTTCTCGACATGATGGGCATCGCCATAGTCATCCCGGTGCTTCCGGGGTTGATCGCCACCTTTACTTCCGATCGCGACGCCCAGACTTATTGGTACGGCGCCATGCTAGCGTCTTATGGGCTCATGCAGTTTGTATCGGCCCCGGTATTGGGCGCGGTCAGCGATCGATTAGGGCGCCGGCCCGTTCTGCTTATATCGATTTTCGGACTCGCATTTACCTTCCTGCTGACCGCGATATCACCCTTTCTCTGGCTCATGCTGCTGGCACGACTGATTGGGGGAGGAGCGGGAGGCAGCTTTTCGGTAGCCAGCGCTTATGTCGCTGACGTGACAAAACCGGAGGAACGGAGCCGCAGCTTTGGTGTGCTCGGCGCAGCCTTCGGATTGGGATTCATTTTCGGCCCGATGATCGGTGGAACCTTGGCCTTGGCGGACATCCGGCTACCCTATTTTGCCGCGGCCACAGTCGGCCTGGTCAATTGGCTCTACGGTTTCTTTGTCTTGCCGGAGTCGCTGCCGCTCGATCGACGCAAACCGTTCTCGATTGCGAAAGCCAATCCTTTTTCCGCTTTGGTCGCGCTGACTAAGATTCGAGGAGTGGGCGGTCTGATCTCTGTATATACGCTCACCGTCTTCCCGCAGTATCTGTTGCAGTGCACCTGGGTGCTGTACAACACCTTTCGCTTTTCCTGGGCTCCGTGGCAGAACGGTCTCTCACTCTTTCTGGCTGGAATTGTATTTGCCGTCGGACAAGGCGCTGTGCTGGGGATCATATTGCGCCGGTTCGGAGACTCTCGAACTGCGCTCCTTGGGCTGACGTCTTCGTTTCTGGCCTATCTGTTCTACGGACTCGCGTTCCAAGGGTGGATGATGTACGCGATTATGCTCGGCAATGTCCTCGGAAGCCTGGCCAGTCCGGCATTACAGGGAATCATTTCTAAGGCGGTCGATCCACGAGAACAAGGAGTGACCATGGGATCGTTGTCCTCGATTAACAGCATGATGGGTGTGATTGCACCTTTGCTGGGCACGCCATTGCTCTCATTTGTTGCCCACTATCCGCCGACCGATTTGCGGGCGGGA
>DASTDH010000673.1:0-6860 GCA_035710445.1 Chthoniobacterales bacterium | reverse complement strand
GGGTTATTCCGATCTCTATAGTTTTTCTACCGCCCACTCGTTGATGCTGCAAAAGAACTTAGGCATCTGGTGGCCCTCCTATTGGCGTGTGGGCAATTGGCGAATCGTATTTCCGGTCCCTCGCTCTGGACAGGAACGCCTGGCCCATTGGTTACAGAGCCGTCTTGATACTGGTAGCATCGAGGCGATTTACATCACCCGAATGAAACCGATCAACCATTGTCTGGTCGCCTACCGATACGTGAAGCAACCAAACGGTGATCTGCTCTTCTTCGTCTATGATGTGAATCAACCGGCCAAAGAAGTCCACCTTCGGTATCAGACGGCCGATCGAAGCTTCTACTATGACCGCACCCCGTACTATCCAGGCGGTTTGGTTAGTGCCATGAAATTGTACGTGTCACCATTTTTTTAGAACCGAGAAACGGCTTACATCAACTGGGGCGAGAAAGCGGCACGGTTGTCCGGTTTTCGGCATTAGGGGGCCATTTCTTGCCAAAATTCGTCTTTCGAATCCAATCTCGTTCTAATCTGATACGCAAAAACGCGATTAATATCGCAAAAACTGTAGCCTGAAGTAAAATCCAGAAGATTTTGTGTTAGTGCCATGTTAGTCTAACCCACTTTTTTTCAACCCATGGCCTTCTTTTCTTGGTTTAAGTCCAAATCGGGAAACCGTGGACAGAATGAACCCGAGAAACATCCGCCTTCGAAGCCTGCTGCGGAAGTGGAAACGTTCGCGACCCCCGAAAGCACCGGCCTCCGGCAAAGCATTCCGCGGTTTCGCGAAACGGTTCCTCAAGGCGTTCGAACAGTTTCGGGCTATTCTACGTTCAAGCGACCGGCACGAGCTACGATTGACATTCCATTGCAGACTCTTTGGCAATCCCTGCCCGAGGACCTCGCGCTGCAAAATCCTTCACTTGACCCGAAACGCCGAATTCAGATCCCCCGCAAAGAGGTACGAATCAATGATGCGGATCATACCGGGACAGTGAGTCTTTATGTGTTGCGCTCGGTCTGTCCGGACATCTTCGCAACACCTGTTCCGTCGCTGCATAATCGCTCGGTAAAATTTCCGCTGCCGGCGTGGGAGCGACTGCGAAATGTAGAGGTGGTGGAAGTAAAGGCCGCCCAGGAGCCAATCCCGGAAACCGGAGACCCCACATTGGCAAATCCAGCGGATGAAAAACCCGGCTTGTCCGCGCCGGGCCCGGCAGAGCAGACGGCTCAGCATCGGACGGAAGAAAGCGTGCAGCTGAGCGAAAAACTTCAGCCGCCTTCGACGACCGACGATAAGACGCAGCCTATGGAAACCCACTCCAACGGATCCGATCGCAGCGAAAATCTACGGATCGCACTTTCGCCGATATTACGGCAGCTGCCGCCCGAGCTCAATCGAGCGGCCCTTCACCACGTCGCAGGATCGAATTCCGAGATCGAACTCCCCTTGGCGCTGATCCAGCCACAGCTGCCGAATGGACGAGTAACCGTTCCGCTCTCGATTTTCCTGGAGGCGCTTCCCGAGACCGTTCGGAATGCATTCGGTGAAGTCGATCGCTCAACCCAAGTGACCATCCCGCTCAAAGAAATCTTCCGTCATCTTCCTGGTGATGCGCTGCCGCTGCGCGCCGACCAGGAAATCGATGAAATTCGCGATCCGATTGACACACCGTTTACGACCCCCGCGCGAGAGGACGCCGAGAGATTCCGCAAAGCGACCGGCGTCACCGAAGAACCGGAAACGGAGTCCACCCAACTGGAATTCGATGCCGCAGAGAAAAGTGAGCAGGTCGCAGCCCAGCCGGACACTTCCGCACCGCCAACCCCGGCCATGACCGAAACCGAACCGAACTTTTCTTCATTGCAGACGATTTTTTTGACCGATGAACATTTGGATTTGCCAACGATCGTCGATAAAATCTCCAAGTTACCCGGCCTGCAGAGTGCGCTCCTGTACGCGGCCGATGGACGCCGGCTTAACGGCGCAATTGGCGATGAGCAATTCGAGCGGGTTACGCTCACGCTGCTCCCGACGTTTTTTGGCGAGATCAAAACAAAGTTGGACGAGCGCGAGTGCGCCGGACTGGAGACGCTCACCTTCTGTTGGCGCCAGGAACAGATCAGTATTTTTTCCGATGGACGACTCTGTTTATCGGTCCGGCATAGCCGTCGACCGTTCAAACCGGGAGTTCGCGAAAAGCTGTCATTGATTTTCTCGCGCTTAGCTGAAGCTTTATCGTCATCCGAGGTCTAGCTCCTCCATGCCGATAATCAATTACGCCAGCAAAGAGATTCAGTTCAAGGTTGTCTACTACGGACCCGCTCTCGGCGGAAAGACAACTAACCTCCAATACATTCACTCGCGAATCTCGCCCAGTTATCGCGGCGATCTTATTTCGCTGGCGACCGCCGCCGATCGTACCCTGTTTTTCGATTTTTTACCGGTGAACGCAGTCGTGTTGCAGGGTTTCAAAACAAAATTCCAATTGTATACCGTCCCTGGACAGGTGATTTATAATACTACTCGACAACTGGTTCTCCGCAGTGTGGATGGTGTAGTTTTTGTGGCGGATTCGCAGTGGGATAAGATGCAGGAAAACGTTGAAAGCTTTCGAAATCTTGAAGAGAACCTGGGCCGCCAACATCTCAAGCTGGATGAACTGCCGTACGCACTTCAGTATAATAAGCGGGATCTAAGTGATGTTGCTCCGATCAACTATCTGGAGTTTCTCCTGAACAACCGCAAAAGGCGGGCCCGCTATTTTGAAACCGTCGCGACTACCGGCTTCAACGTTTTTGCCGCTCTGGACGCGGTTACGCAGCTTCTGTTGCACAAATTCAATCGAGAGCATCCCACTCTCAAGCCGATGCCTACGTCCCTTCAGGCCGATAACAGATAGCGGTCACCGCTGGCTCGGTCGCAATGCGTATCTGCTATTTGTTATCTGCTATTTGTCATTCCGCCTGAAGGGCGGTATAAGTCCCGGATGGTCGACTACATGCAAAAGGGTGGACCGCTCATGTGGCTCATCCTTCTCTGTAGCGTTGTGGCCGTCGCGGTGTTTGTTGAACGTCTTCTGTATTATCATCGCGCCAGCATCAACGTTGAGGAACTCCTCCAAGGATTATCGAATTTAATCCGGAGTCGGAATTTTGCCGAGGCGCGCGTTGAGTGCCAAGCTTCGCTCATTCCCGTTACGCGAGTCATTCAAGCCGCATTGAGCCGCCCGCATTTTCCGCGCTCGGAGCTCAGAGAGATCGTGCAGGAGGCAGCCCAATTGGAAGTCCCACGGCTGGAGCGCAACCTGGGAATCCTCGTTGCCATCGGATATATTTGTCCTCTCATCGGACTACTGGGGACAGTAACCGGTCTGATTCAAGCTTTCGTCCAGCTTTCCGCAAATAATGGTTATGCCACTTTGGCGGAAATCTCCGGAGGCATATACCAGAGTCTTTTAACTACTGCTGGAGGTTTAGCGGTAGCTATTCCGGCCATCCTCGGTTACTGTCATCTTTCCGCCCGGCTTAACCAGCTTATTCATGATATGGAAAGAGCCGGAATTGAGGTGGTGAACCTTCTCACTGACTCAGAAGAGCCCTCTTCAATTATTGAATTCGATACAGCATCGAAGGCCGCGGGCGAGAAGCGATGAAACTGGAGAGGTCGGTTCGCCTAAATCCTTATCTACTTTTCATCGTTCCGTTAATGGATGTGGTTCTGTTGTTCCTTCTCCTTTTCATCGCGAGTTCCACCTTCCTGGTGAACCCGGGCATCAGTATTAACCTTCCATCCTCAAAATTTACTCTCGGTCCGGAACGGAATCCCCTGATCGTTGCCATCACCGCCAATCCGATTCCATCGATTTTTTTTCGAGATCGCCAGGTTTCACTCGAGGAGTTAGGTCGTGAGTTCGATCAGGATCGCTCAACCGATCGGTCTATCATCATCCGGGCAGACCGAATGGCTCCCCAAGGGGTGGTGGTCGAAGTCATGAATCTTTGCCTCGACCATGGCTATTCGGTTGCTCTGGCGACTTCTCCGCAAGGCTCTTGAAGAACAACGACGTCCTATTATCCCGGCGTCTCATTTTTGATTGGACGCCCCAACCATGGAATCGGCCGCTCCTTGGATTTTTGGTGGCTTCGTTCCTCGCCCATTTCGTTGCGTTCTACCTCTTCCACATAGTCTATCCAACGACGAGCTCTTTGCCGCCGGCAGCCGCCCAGGTTTCCGTTCTCAATCCGAAGAATCCTGATGATCATCGCATCCTTGATTGGGCCGAGCTACACGATCCTTCGACTTTAAGTACCCCAAAATTTCGGAACGATCTCGTGCCCGACTTGGTGCCTCGCTATCGTCCAAGCTTCACCACGATTTCTCCCAGCCCTCTACCTGAACCTCAGTCCACGGTTTCGTTGACAAGCTCGAACCCATCGCTCTTTTCCGCAGAAAATCTTTTCCCGTTACGCAAAGAACCGGTAATCGGTCCGATCGAACGATCTTTTGCCACCCGATTAGAATTCGGTCACAATCTCCAGAATCGGCACCCCGCATTTTCAGGTTCCCCGCCGACCGCTTCCGAGGTGTTGGAACCATCTACGTTTTTTGTTGGAGTAAACCGAGAAGGAAGAGTCGAGTATCTATTTCTGTGGCAAACATCCGGAAACGACCGTTGTGACTCCGAGGCAGAGCAATTTCTTCGGCAGATTCAGTTTGAATCTGGTTCGTCTACCGCTTGGGATCTGGTTAAGTTTCGTTGGGGTACGAATACGCCGTGAGAGACAGATCAAGTTTCAACATCTATTCGCCATGCGCGGCGCTTTCCGCCCGCCTGCCTGGTTGCAGGATTGTTCCCAGCTTCACCTCATACGGCAATGATCCGCGTTGAGCTACCGGTAATAGTCCTTATCTATTTTTTCGTCCTGCTGGCAGTTCTCCTGTCACTGTCGATTCTCTACGAGTGGCGCAATCAAAAACGCGAAAAAGAAGTCTTGCGTTACCGGGTTCACTGCACGATCTGTGCCTCTATTTTCGAAGACAAGACCGACGCCGACCTTATCCGGTGCCCGCGTTGCGGTAGTCTAAACGAGCGACAAAAGACTGGAGGACTTTAATCATATGGCGATGTTCATCGGCCGCAATCGAAAGGCCCGAGTAACCTATGGCTTCGATGAGATTGCGCTGGTCCCTGGGGATGTCACTATCAATCCTAACGAAGTCGACATTACCTTCGAGATACCCAACGCTGCCGGGAAACCGGTGGGGCTGGCGATTCCGATTCTGGCAAGCGCAATGGACGGGGTCGTCGATGTGCGGTTTGCTGGCGAGATGGGTAAACTTGGGGGCCTGGCAGTTCTCAATCTCGAAGGTATCCAAACCAGGTACAAAGACCCGGAAGAAGTGCTCTTGGAGGTCTTGGATGCCGATAAAGAGCACGTAACTGCTCTGCTGCAGAAGATTTACCAGGAACCGGTTCAAGAGGATCTGATTGCTGCTCGTATCGAAGAGATAAGAGGTTTTGGGATTCCCGCCGCGGTGAGTTCCATTCCACAGAAGGCAGAGCGCTATGGGCACATCGCCCAGGAAGCCGGCGTCGATGTGTTTGTCGTTCAAAGCACTGTATCCACGGTGCGACATATCTCGACCGAGTACCGGTCGCTTGATCTCAAGCAGTTCTGTCGCGGGATGCGTTGTCCAGTGATCGTCGGCAACACCGTGGGTTACGACGTAACACTGGAAATTATGGAATGCGGTGTAGCTGGAGTTCTCGTCGGCGTAGGACCGGGTGCGGCCTGCACTTCGCGCGGAGTTCTCGGGTTAGGCGTTCCGCAAGTAACCGCCACTGTCGATTCCGCGGCTGCTCGCGATTATCATTTTAAGAAGAGCGGTAAATATGTGCCGATTATTACCGATGGCGGTATGAGCAAAGGAGGCGACGTCTGCAAGGCACTCGCCTGCGGCGCTGATGCCGTAATGATAGGCAGTGCTTTTGCCAAAGCGGTCGAAGCGCCAGGCAAGGGATATCACTGGGGCATGGCCACTCCTCACGCCAACCTGCCGAGAGGAACTCGAATCCGGGTCGGCACAACCGGACCGTTAAGGCAGATTTTGTATGGACCGGCAGAAGTTGATGACGGAAGTCAAAACCTCGTCGGAGCCATCACCACTTGCATGGGAAATGTTGGTGCAGCCAATTTGCGCGAATTTCAAGAGACCGAGATCATCATTGCTCCCTCAATCCGCACCGAGGGAAAGCTCTTCCAGCAGGCTCAAATGGTTGGTATGGGCTCGCGAAATACCTAAACTTCTAGTGTCTAAAAGCAGAGCGCAAAATAACTCCATACCGCAGATCCGATGAGCAATCGACGTGTTGTAGTAACCGGCATTGGCTTAATTACGCCGATCGGGAAGGACCTGAAGACTTTCTGGGAAAATGTGGTGAATGGAAAAAGCGGCGTCCGACGCATTACTCAGTTCGATTCTTCGGTTTTTCCGTGCAACATCGCTGGGGAAGTGCCGGATTTTGTGCCGACAGATTATCTTTCGAACCCGAAGGATGTCCGGCGCACGGATCGCTTCGCTCAGTTCGCTCTGGCTTCGGCGAAATTGGCTTTGGAGGACAGCGGAATCGATCTCGAACGCATTGAGAAGACCAGGGTTGGCGTTCTGGTAGGAAGCGGCATCGGCGGCCTGAAAGCGCTGGAAGATCAGCACATCGTCTTCTTGAACAAAGGGCCGAGCCGGGTATCGCCGTTCATGGTTCCGATGATGATCGTCAATATGGCAAGCGGGCTGATCGCAATGGAGTACGGCTTTGAAGGTCCCAATTATTCAATCGTTACTGCCTGCGCCACCG
>DASTDH010000672.1:0-10316 GCA_035710445.1 Chthoniobacterales bacterium | reverse complement strand
CCGCCCACAAAGCGGTTCAGAACGACGCTGCCCAAGAAACGTACTCCGAACCTTGCGCGGGCCAGTGCGGCCAGCGGCGTTGTTGAATACGTATGGTTCTTCAGAACCAGTGTCATGTTGCAGGATCGAGCAGCTTCGGCGAGTGAGTGCACGTTATAGCGTCGATCGAGAAATTCAGGGCCGATATGGTAATGGGTATCCACCAACCCGGCTTCCTTGAGTTCCGCAATCTGCAAATCATGATCCGGATTCATGGCCGGTTAAGCCAAACGCGATCGCCAGACGCGGTGCCAAGCCTCGAGCTGGAGAAGGCTCCAGATGCGCGTGGCGGTTTCAAGATCGGGTTGTTGATCCAGGCGCTCAAGGTACGGCTCCGGATTGACAAATGTCCGAACCCAAGCGTTGCCGGCGCCGAGCGTGTCTCGTGCATACGGGCGCAGAGCGCCAGTGAGCCAAGCCGTGATCGGTACGGTGAACGGTTGTTTGCGGCGATGGAAGAGCCAGTCTGGAAGATCATTGGTAAAGGCATCCAGCAAGAGCCCTTTGGGTCGTCCTCCCGGGCGCTTGGTTTCGGCGGGAAGCGAAAGGGCCAGCCTAGTTACGTGCGCATCCACAAAGGGATTACGAATTTCCACGGCTCCCGCCATCCCTAGTTTGTCCAGGCGCGCTAGGTGATAGTTTCGCAACCGGTTAGATGCTTCCAATCGAAGAATGCGGTCCAAGGGAGCGAGTTCTTCCGAAGGCATTAGAATCTCATCGAGATAGGTCGCCGGCGGAGTGGTTAGTCCTAGTTCATCGGGTCGGAAGGCCATGGAGCGAGGCAGGTATTCCGAAAGCGTTCGAGGCGGATTATCGAACCGTGCATACCCGCCCCAGAATTCGTCAGACCCATCTCCGCTCAGAGCAACTTTCGTGTACTTGCCTACCTGCCGGGTAAGCAGGAGAGTCGGTAAAGTGACGGGATCTTCGATCAGATCCTCACTGAATTTCGCAACCTCTTCGCTCAACTGAGGGACTTGGTCCGCACTCAAACGGACGATCTCGTGCGGGATTCCCAAAGCCTTTGCCAGCCGCCGCGCATAATCGGACTCGTCTTCGTAGCCGGTGGCGTCATATGAAATTGAGAATGCTCGCAGTTTCAGGTCGGGTCGTTGCCGCACCAGCGATGTGGCGACAATACTGGAATCGGCTCCGCCGCTTAGCAGCAAAGCGTTCTCGAAACCATCAGCCGCTCGAACCAAAACCGCAGCGTCCAATTCGTTCCGCACTTGTTCGGGTGTGGCAACCGAAGAACAACCTTCAGGCATCACGCTGTAGCGCCCAGAACGGAACGTTCCATCCGGCGTGAACTGCATCCAAGAAGCCGGCGCAACCTGTTCAATCCCGTCGAAGAAACTGTGTAGTCCTCCGACGCTTTTATAGATCAGATATTCAAGGGGCGCTGCCGACCGGAGTCGTAACGGTCGGGATAGGACCGAGAGGGCGGCGACAGTGGAAGCGAATGCCCACCCTTCGCGCCAGCGCGTCAGATAAAGAGGCTTCTGGCCCCACCGATCCCTCGCCAAGGTGAGACTCCCGTCTGAGCTATCGTATCTGGCCGCGGCAAACATTCCGCGCAAACCATCAAGTCCCATTGGCCCTCGAAGCGCCAGGATCGCTTCCAAAGCTACGCCATCGGACTCGTCGGGATGAGGCGTTTCTCCAAGCGATCGCAGCACGGTCTCCGGCTCCATCACTTCTCCGTTGAAGACGAGACGTCCGCCCCATCGATCCGTTAGCGGCTGTATGCCCAGTTTTCGGTCGCCATGGATCGCGAGACGAACCGAACCGATGGCAACATGCTCGTTGCACCAAATGCCATCTCCATCCGGGCCGCGGAACTGATGAGCCGCTTGCATCCGCTCCGCCAGGGCCTTCAGCTCCGCCGGATCGGTGGCGTGAGGGGTGAAAAGACCGACGATCGCACACATATCTCTAGGAACGGATCAGGTTTCCGTACATCAGTAAGCGGACGGGCGTTTCGAAGCTAGTGGCATGAATCTGCCAATGAGACGAAGCCCGGCTTAAATGCACCCTCGCCATCAGAGATCCGGATGGGTGCGTGAAGTGAAATGTTGTCCTGGCGTGATCATCCCTTAAAGGGAGCGGCAGCTCGTTCCTTGCGGTAAGAAATGATCCCAGCGCCATCGCTCCCGAACCGGGTAATGAATGGTGCTGCTGGCCTTCGGAGAAACAGACCGCGTCGCATTGGATTTCTCTCCGAGTCTTCCCGGTTACCTCATAGACAAAGACTTTCGGTAACGTCGCCGGGTGCCCGATTCTTTTCGCAAAAACTTCCCCGCGCTGAGAAAGAACGTTCACCAATTCAGGAGTTACCTTTGCCGTCGGTAGCTCGGTCATCACAAATATGTTGCCGTGCCGGACGATGGCTCCGGTAACCAGCAGGCCCTTGTGCCGGAAGCGAAAAAGTTGGGCGGACTGAGTCATATGAGACCAGAGATGATGGAGGTTAGTAAAGCGGACTCCCCAGTCTCCCTCCCAGCATTCGCTACTCGGAGGTATTACCTCAACCGTCTGATTCGTCGCCACATTGATCGAGTGGAGAGTACCGAAGAGATTCGGACGCGCCATGCCCAGCAGCATTGCCGCCAGCCCTGAAGATGACGCCGCATTGGAGCATTCCATGTTTGAGTAAAGCCGGCGCGCTTCCGGTACTACCTGGTAGAAATGAAAAACGAACGACGCCTCGCCGCGACCGCGGCCCAACACCGCCACCTTGTTCGATTGATAGTGTCTACCACCCACTCCATCCGTGGGGACGGCCTTAGCAAGCAAATCCAATATGAGTTTGGCCCGAGCTTTTCCGGTCGGTAGTTCAGCCTCAAGAAGCACGATAAACCGGCTGGTTCCCGAGCGAATCATCGCGCAGGAGAGATGGGGGACGCGGTGCCGCAACCGGGAAGCAAGTGTGGTAAGCGCGGTCACTTCCTTTTCTTCCGGACTGGTTTCCGGAGACGTGCTGCCATCGGGCTACCGGCATTTACGAAATCTTTCGCCAAAATTGCAATCTCCGGAAACGCTCGAACCGCTTCCGCATCGAATGTCACCAACGGGATTTTCAATCCGCGGGCAAGCGCAAGGAATGGAGCGATGAAAGCCGAGCAATTCGAGTTCAAGACAAAACCCATATTGTCTTCTACCGGTGCGGGAAACTCGCGACCGAGGAAAAGTAGTTTGGCTTCTTCCAGCATCAGTTGGACGAGTTCGGGAGTGATCTGCCCCGACCGCAACGGCTGAGTGAGGTAGTGGGGAAATAGAGTTCGCCACAGCATCGGCGAACACCAGGACGAATCGCGTTTCAGCACCGCTTCAGCCAGGTTACTAGATTCACCAGGCAGGTAGAGAGCTACAACCACATCTGTTGAAACGACAATCATGATAACTTCTGTTGGTTTGCGGGTCGCACTTGCTTTCTTAACCGGCGTGCCGCCTTCAGACGAGCGTTAACGTCAGCCGGAACATTAGAATGCCCGGCGTTCAATGTGGCGACAATTTCAGCGTTTACATTCCGGCCGTTCTCAATCGCCCTGCAATAAATCCTCCAAAAGGCCGTCTCGGGAAGGTCATCGATTTCGAGACGCATTCGTTGGCTTATATCGGGCAGTGCGTCGCATAGCAAATAGCAAATAGCAAAGGGGAGAGTTTAAGGAGCAGCCGCTTCGCGAATTGCAAATAACGGATACCAAATGACTGGGCCTCTGCGAATCGGCGAATCGGCGGGAGGTCTTTATTGGCGATACTCTTACCGCTATTTATACCATCAGTGCTCTTAATGAAGACCGCTGGCGCAAGAATGCGAAGCGCCTGCGTTCTCTCTTACCCCGCAGATTTGAAACCGACGAAACCGTAAACTCGACCTGCGGCGCGTAAGGCGCGACTCCAGCGATGCCTGACCCGCCCTTATTGAATCGGTCTTGCCGAGTGCCAGGACGAAATGGTCGAATGAACCCATGAAACTCCCGGAGTTGTTCTCAGCTGGAATGGCGATGATGGGACTTGCGTCAACTAGCTTGGCTGCCGATTACGGCGATTGGGTCGCAAAAGGCTACCGCTGGTCGCTAGTCAATGGCCCTTACGCCTACGTCACGAAGGAAGACGCGAAGAATGGAGGTTTGCGTTTAGTTGGTAAATCCGTGTCGGAAACAATCGATCATGCATACTATCTACGACCAGGCAAGGTTGTCCTTATTGTCGAGACCGATCCTGTGTCCGGCCTTTCCAAAATCCGCATGGGTGGAGTAGTGGAGGATCTTTGGACCGCCACTAAAAATCTGAGTCGTCGTCCGCTCGCGGACATGTTGGGAACAATCGAAACTCCGGATACACAGGGCATCCTCGCAATTTCGAGCGCTACGCCAAGTCCCGGTTCGAGTGCTGCGCCCGCGGCATCGATGAGTCCGTCACCGACTGCTACGCCCTCAAAGTGACTGAGCCAAAGCCCTGAGTGAGGTATGGCAAAAAAGCGTCCCAAGCAATTCAATGTGCCGGTTTCTCTAAATATCCTCATCAGCGGATCGGCCAACATCTTCACGATAGCGATCTTGACATCTTAATTGAACCAAAGAGCCGCTACTCGGCGGTGAGATGAGCACCTTTTTCGGCAAGAGAGCTTTTCATCAGCAGCACCAGAAACGCAAGCACAACGGCGAGCACCGCGAAAATCAGGAAAGCGTCGAAAATTTTTTATTCGAATGTTCTTTGCACCAGGGAAACGACCAGGACTCGTTCTGCTCTCTGACTGCTGTCTCTCCCTCTAGCCGAAAAAAATCACGCCATACGCTTGAGCCGCACATAGTACGGGTTCCCTCTGGAGCGGCCATGGTCGAAGAACGCGAGTTCGGCGGCCCCTGGCTCAAGACCGTTTCCGCAGTAAGCTTGACTGATGAAAACAAAGCCAGAATCGAAAGAAAAAGCAGAAGAACACGCAAGTCCCGCAAGTCTCGCTGGAACTATCTTGCTAGGTGATGATTTGGCGGTGCGTCGGCTTGGTTTCGGAGCTATGCGTATTACTGGTGAAGGAATCTGGGGGCCTCCTAAGAACCCCGACTCAGTGCTACGCGTTCTTCGCCGTGCCGTGGAGCTGGGCATCAATTTCATAGATACGGCGGATTCGTACGGTCCTTACGTCAGTGAAGAATTGATAGCCAAAGCTCTGGCGCCTTACCCTCCGGATCTGGTAATCGCGACCAAGGGTGGATGGAATCGGCCCGGACCGAACCTATGGACTCACGACGCTAGTCCGAAGCACCTGCGGGATGCTGTTGAAGGTAGCTTAAGAAGGTTGCGACTCGATCGCATCGACGTTTACCAATTGCATATTCCCGATCCCGCAGTCTCTTTAGAAGCGTCGGTAGAAGCGCTGGCCCAGATGCAGGCAGAAGGTAAAATCCGTTTCGTCGCACTATCCAATATAGCTATGGACCAAATCGAACGCGCGCGGAGGATTGTGCCGATTGTCTCGGTGCAAAACCGCTATAGCTTTGCCGATCGTGAATGGGATTATGTCGTAGATTATTGCGAGCGCGAAAGGATCGCGTTCATCCCGTGGTTCCCATTGGCGTCGGGCAAGGTTGCGAACATGCTACTGGAAAGGATTGCGAGAAATCACCAAAAAACGCCGAAGCAGGTTGCTCTCGCGTGGCTCTTGAAGCGGTCGCCCGTCATGCTGCCTATTCCTGGGACATCATCGATTGAACATCTCGAGGAGAATGTGCAAGCAGCTTCCTTGCGACTGACCGACGAAGAGTACCGAGAGCTGACAACCGTCTCCCAATCTCCGTCTTCTTTCCGAGACTAGCCATTTGATCGCGGGGTTTGTTTTCAAGCGAGCCGAAATCCCTACTCATGGTCGGTATCGCCACGGATGTACGCCCCTCGCGGATGATCGTCGCCGAAGGAGAGGTAGACCGGAGTCGTCTACGATTTAAGTGGAGTTCTGTCCACTAATCAAAGCCAGTCGCTAAACGGCCGGTCTGCGAATTAAGTGCGGTAAACGATTATAGTATGGAACACCTGGTAGCTCATACGTAGGTCCCTCAGCCCAGGCTTGGAACACCTAGAACAATTTGGAACTCCATTTTTTACGTGCTTCTCTTTCCAGAAATGGGAGGTTTTTTGCAGCTTGGAGGGGTCGACCAAACATGCGAGGAAACGGCATGCTGCGCGGCGATGGTTGGCAATTCTGAGCGCTAAGAGCGGATATCATCGTTCGTCAACAGCCGCGAAGTTTGCCCGGGGTTTGTGTCTCTCCTAGACTTGGATATGACGATCCCTACCGAGCCCATCGGGAGCATACCGGGCCCCCAAAAACTTATCACGGCCTTCGCCCAATATGATCGAGGAAGTTTATCTCAGGAAGAGTTCACATCGGTATGTAATGAAGCGGTTCGAGAGACTATCGAGAAGTTCGAAGCTACCGGGTCGCCCGTGATCACTGACGGCGAACAGACAAAACCCAGTTTCGCTACGTATCCGATCCACACCCTTCCCAATGTAAAGCCCAACGGCGTCAAAATTCAGTTCGCGGACGGGCATGCTCGCCAATTGCCTAAGCTTTCGTCAGGACCCTTTCGGTATAAAACTTATGCGTCGACCTACCTTCAGGTGGCAAAGAAAATTGCACGTATGCCGGTTAAGCAAGCCGTCATCTCTCCGTCAGCACTTAGTCTGCTGTATCCGTCCGAAGGGATTGCTGACTATCCGCAGGAAAAATTCCTCGAAGATTTGGTAAATGAGGCGGCGAGTGATATCCGTGGATGTCTGGAGCACGGAGCGCATTGCGTGCAGATCGACTTCACCGAAGGTCGACTAGCAGTCAAGCTGGATCCAAGCGGCAAACTGCTCTCCACTTTCATCGCGTTGATTAACCGCGCTCTCGGTCAGTTCTCTGAGGAGGAACGAAAGCGTATCGGAATCCATACCTGCCCAGGAGGCGATCGGGATTCGACGCACAGCGCTGCTGTTGATTACTCAGGACTATTACCGTCCCTTTTCAGCATGGACGTCGGGAACTTTTACATGCAGCTCGCAAGCGAGCAGGATAGACGACACGTTCTCCGGATTGTTCGCGAGAATTTGCACCCGCCCCGACGCATCTTTGTCGGAGTTATCGATCCGATGAACCCAAAAGTTGAAACTCCCCGAGAAGTAAGAGACCGCGTGCTGGAAGCCTCTGAATTCATACCGCCAGCGCTACTCGGAACAACCGACGATTGCGGTTTTTCGCCCTTTGGCGATGATCTTTCCACGGCCCGAGAAACCGCCTTCGCAAAGATTCGTTCACGTGTTGAAGGAACCCTGCTGGCAGCGGAACAGCTTCGATAAGTAGAGACTCCTTGGAGGCCAAGCTCCAAAGTGCCGCAGCACGCTCCACGGTTGTAGACAATCTCTCATCCGGCCAAAAAAGCATCTCACTTCTTTACAACATTTCGAAAATCCAGCCCGGAGAGTCGAAAGGCTCTTTCACCAATGTGCCTGCATTAGCGCGACGAATCGTGGGAAGAATGATTTCATCTGCACGCGCCCGGCTCAGACACTCGGCCCACTGCATTCGAGAAGCTCACATCCCGAGGCGGAATGCTCATTCATTTTCGAAAGCAGATCCGCCTTATGAGGATCATCCGACGTCCAGGTTCCTAACCCGAACTCAATCATTGAGCCATCTCGGTGTCTCCATTTGAATCGAAAATTCATACGGACTGTCGGCAGCAAATTTCATGCATTCGCACATGCTGGGGACGATCATCTCTTCGCACCCTGATCCTGAACCAGGTGCCATAATGCGCCTGTAAACCACCGTTCTGCAGCCCTATCGCTCGGCGGACCAGAGTATAGACCGTTTGCCGAGTTGTTCTTCGATTGCATTTTTCTGCTGCCCGATGAACCCAATCATGATTAGCCCAATGAGGAGCGTGGACGTATACAATCAAACAACAATCTTGGAGCCGATCGTTTTAGCCGCCTCTTCCGTTAAAAAATAAAGCACTGGTATTCCGCCCTCTCGCTGCAATCGGCTAAATTCCGTGCTGAAACGGTGCTCAGATACCGATGTTCCGGTCTGGCCTAGGAAGAATTCACCGCTTCAGTTGAACACCTTGCGGCGATCAAACGCGTTTCCTGCACGATTGGTATGGTGCGGTGAAGCACTATGCAGCAAGAAGCCCAACCACCAGTCCCTTCAGTTCTCTGATGATTGGGCTTCGCTTCGGGGGAAACGTGGATGGCTCAAATCCGTGAAAAGTATCGAGTTGACCCGAAAAAGCCAAGCGTCATTCCGCGAACAGCTAGCGGAGAACGCTTAAAGATTGGACGTTTTACGATGACTATAAATCCACTAAATTTCGCCAGAGGCAGCCGATTTACTAAATCGGTGGCAAAAATGAGAATCCAGACTTGCTGACGATGGCCTATTACGGCGCGGAAAAAGTCGTCGAGCACTACAACATTATGAGACCGATTAAGCAGTCCGGCGTTGAACTGATTCGAGAGGGGTCGCGACGCAAAGAGCTTTCGACGCAGAGTTTGAACAGAAATGCAAAGACAAAGACGGCCTATCCCAAATTCATTCATACAAAAGAGCGCCTGTAATTGGTTGGTCTATCCATTATCTTCAATTTGGACAGAGATGGATAGGTGAAGCGTGCCTTGGTATAGAAAGCTATGGAATCTAAGGTTCTGGGAAATTCTGATATGCGTATCACGCCCGTCGGGTTTGGTGCGTGGGCAATTGGTGGCGATTGGGAGTTCGGGTGGGGGAAACAGGATGACGCCCTGTCGATTGCGGCCATTCATCGCGCGCTCGAACTGGGCGTGAACTGGATTGATACAGCCGCCGTTTACGGTCTGGGCCATTCCGAGGAGGTTGTTGCGCGGGCCTTGCAGGGGTGGCAGGGACCACGGCCCTACGTCTTTACCAAATGCGGGAGGATATGGAATGCCCAAGGCAAGGTGGATTACTCACTTCGCGAGGAATCCATCAGGCGCGAATGCGTGGCCAGCTTGCGCCGGCTCAAGACAGATGTGATTGACCTATATCAAATCCATTGGACGTCAGGTGACCTCAACGAGACCATCGAAGGGTGGACCACCCTTTTAGCTTTGCAAAAAGAAGGCAAGGTGCGCTGGATCGGCTTGTCCAACGCCAGTGTTGAGGAGATGGAAAAGTTGCAGGGCATCGGGCGCATTACATCTCTCCAACCTCCGTATTCACTCATCCGGCGTGATGTGGAAACGGCGCAGTTGCCGTGGTGTCGAAAAGAGAACGTTGGCGTGATCGTTTATTCGCCAATGGTTTCCGGCCTGCTCACCGGTGCAATGAGCCGCGAACGAATTGCCGCCTTGCCCAAAACCGACTGGCGCACACGGAACGATCAATTTAAAGAACCGAGGCTCTCGGAAAACTTGAAGTTAGTCGAACGATTGCGAGGTGTGGGTGCGCGGTACGCCCGCGCACCGGGTGAAGTAGCCATCGCCTGGACGTTGCGTAATCCTGCAGTGACAGGGGCGATAGTAGGTGCTCGCGGTCCAAAACAGGTGGACGGCACTATCGGCTCAATGGATTTCCGCCTTACGGCGTCTGAAATCGCAGAAGTGGAGGGCCCGATAGGATCGCTAGCGCGCGAGTGAGAATGCTCGCCGAACGGGCGAAATACGCAAAACGGATGACCGTTTCTCCTCGTCCACCTCATCAATAGCTTTACGCCAATGAAAACTCGACTCGTTACCGCGGCTGGTATCGCCTTTTGCAGTCTTTTTATCACAGCGAGAGCGACCCTCGGACAAACCGTAACCGTCCCGGCTAGGCATTGGACGGTCGTCACGCAGGCAGCACCAACCTCGGCTACGGTCAATACCTTCATAAGAGCCTTAGCAAGCGACCGATACGAACTCATCGGAGAAGAAAGACAACAAGGAAGTCTATCTAGATAAGCAGACCGGTGAGAAGTGGGTCGTCGAAGTTCGCCGCCGAAAAGACTAAGCTTCCATCATGGGGCTATTTTGGGCGGCAGTTTCCTTGGTGGCATCATGTAGACCATACGTTTACCCTCTTTGCTCATGCTCCCAGGATTGTCCGCTTGTTCTCCCCCGTGTCCTAGAGCCATCTGTCCCGGTTTTTTCTTTTTGCCGCCGGATTCATAAAAAGCTATTTCGATCGGTTGCCCATCCTGCTTTCAAATCTGAGACAAGAAACTTTCCGCCGTCTCGTGCAACGCCCGCGACGGCGAACGCGGCAAGCTCTTCGACGGGACGAGCAATGT
>DASTDH010000671.1:0-10112 GCA_035710445.1 Chthoniobacterales bacterium | reverse complement strand
TCAGGAGATTGGCAGCGATAGTCATGACCTGCTCGATTCTCCACTTTCAGTAAGCTGTAAGCTGCAACCTTGCAGCGCGAGTTGGCGCGGAGCGGATAAGAGCCCGATATCATTCCTTAAAGTTACCTCGATTTATGGCTTCGGTGAGAGACGCTTGG
Organism: Chthoniobacterales bacterium; assembly: GCA_035710445.1. GTDB lineage: Bacteria > Verrucomicrobiota > Verrucomicrobiia > Chthoniobacterales > JAFAMB01 > DASTDH01. Next base: position 9,954 of record DASTDH010000671.1, on the reverse strand, counting down.
AAGGCGGGGGTGAACGGTGGCCGCAACGCCAACTCAGCTTCCGACGATTTGCCTTGGCGGCAAATAGAACGTGCATGGCTGAAGGTAAGGAACCGGCTTTCCCGCCATACGCACCCATTCCGGAGTGACCGATTCCGCCAAACGGTAGGCTTTTCGCTAAGGCGTGAGTTATGCAATCGTTGACCGTCACCCCCCCAGAAACTGTCTGATCAAGGACAAGCCGTTCCTCAGCTTCATCCCGTCCAAGATAGTAAAGTGTTAATGGATGAGGATGGTTTCTAACGTATGCGATTGCATCATCAATCGAGTCATAGGTCAAGACGGACAGAATAGGTCCAAATATTTCTTCTTTAAGGACAGTCATTTCCTCGGTCGCGTCGAGGATTAGGGTTGGTGCAATACGGCGTAAGGCGGGATCGGAAAGATCTTCAGCTGCTGGATTGAGTTCAATAATCTTTGCACCTTTCTGCCGCGCCTCCTCGATCCAGGAACGAAGCCTTCCGAAGTGCCGGTCGTTAATGATAGAGGTGTAATCGGGATTATCCTTCAGGGCTCCGAACATAGTCTTGATTGCCATCGTCGCATGCACGACGAATTCATCCTCGAACCCTTTGGGCACCATGACATAGTCTGGCAGGAGACAGCCTTGGCCTGCGTTGAAGATCTTAGCCGTCATAACCCGGCGTACTGCATCGGCCAAGTCTGCAGATCGTCCGATCAGCACAGGCGATTTGCCTCCGAGTTCGAGAGTTAAAGGAGTCAGGTTTTCGGAGGCCGCGCGCATGATTGCGATGCCTACCCGAGTACTTCCTGTATATATCAGGTGATCGAAGGGAAGGCTGGTGAAAGCAGCGCCGGTAGTCTGTCCACCTTGGATGACAACAAGTTCGGATTTATCGAACAACTGGGCCACCAGCCGAGCCATCAGAGCCGATGTCTTTGGGGTAAGTTCAGATGGTTTCAACATACAGCGATTGCCAGCTGCAAAAATGCTGCCGACTGGAATAAATGCGAGTGTCCAGGGAACATTCCAGGCACTAAGAACACCAACTACACCTTTTGGCTGGAACTCAACGCGCGCTTCTGAGTCAGGCAACAGCGCTTCGTGGATCTCTGGTTGCATCCATTCTCTGAGGTGAAGTTTATAGTATTTGAGACTCTCCACAACGTGCCATACTTCCGCAAATAGACTGGTAGCCACGCTGCGCGTTCCAAAATCTGCCGTCAAGGTCGCGGTTATCTCATCTTTGTTATCAACTAACATTGTGATCAGGCGATCTAGGCGGTCAATACGAGCGTCGTAGGTAGGTATTCCATCTGCCAGGAAGGAGGCTCTTTGTCGATCGAGCAAAGCGCGCATGTCGGCTGGTTGTATATCCACTTGCGGTGGCACTGTAGTTGTTACGGTGTAGCTGTTTTTTGTCATAAAGAAATAATCTCCGATTGACAAATCTAGGCGTAAGATTGAATGGCAGGAATGACAAATATCCCTGAATTTCTGCCAAGAACACGCCGACGAGAGACATGTTCCCAGACTGTGCTTTTTGTGGCATTCGAAGGCATGGGATTGCTTGACCTGACTGGTTCGACAACTGTCTTCTGGTCAGCATCTTTATTTATGAAGCAGCAAGGAAAGCTGGGCTACTCTCTCTATGCAGTCAGCATCGACGGCGGCCTTATTATCACGGCGGAAGGGATCGGTATTGCCACTGCGCCGATTTCGGATTTTGCGCACGCTGGGATCGACACTATCGTCGTGCCCGGTGCGCTCAATATGGAGCCAGCATTACGCGACCGTCGGCTGGTGGACTGGTTACGTGTCACTGCTCCAAAAGCGCGACGGACGGCATCGGTTTGTGCAGGAGCATTTCTGCTGGCCGAGGCGGGCCTATTACACGGGCGTCGCGCCGCGACCCACTGGTCCTCATGCACTTTACTTGGAGAGCGTTATCCTTCGTTGAAGGTTGAACCAGATGCTATCTTCGTGCGTGACGATCCAATTTGGACGTCCGCAGGAGTCAGCGCTGGCATCGACCTTTCTTTGGCGATGGTGGAAGACGACTGCGGCCACAATGTCGCCATGCAGGTTGCCCGGGAGTTGGTCATATATATGAAGAGGCCAGGAGGGCAGTCGCAATTCAGCGAATTATTGCAATCGCAGACCACCGACTCTCCAGTCTTCGATGAACTTCATCTATGGATTGCGAAAAATCTGCAGGACCAGAAGTTGACTGTAGATAGGCTCGCGAGGCATGTGAATATGAGCCCGCGAAACTTCGCTCGAAGTTACAAGACCAAGACCGGACGAACTCCGGCCAAGGCTCTTGAGCTTTTCCGGGTAGAAGCTGCTCGTCGCCTACTGGAAGAAGCCAAACTCGATGTTGATCAGATCGCGCGGAGGTGTGGTTTCGGTGACGAGGAACGGATGCGCGCAACCTTCAAACGGCACTTGGCTATATCACCTCGGGACTATCGTCGGCGTTTTTCAATGCTCTCCTCGACGAATGCCATGAGACAAAAATAGATCGATCCATGAGGAAACCCGCTCGCCACTTGAACTTTCATCCTCGTTTCGCCAACATCGGCGCTCGGCGGCTCTAGTCTGGTTCTGGTATCGTAAGCGGGCCGCAATTGGTATCGGCAACCAGAGAACAAAGAGAAAATGACAAATCCAGTTAACCCAATTCCGGCCGGTTTTCACTCGATCGTCCCTCATTTGACGGTCAAAGGTGCGAGTCAAGCGATCGATTTCTACAAGAAGACTTTTGCGGCTGAAGAAATGGTCCGTTTGCCCCGGACCTGATGGCAAGTCTCTCATGCACGCCTCGATAAATAGTCTGCGCTGCTCCACTCTGGATCGCTAGCGTAGCGTGACGGGTTTCGCGATAATCGGCAGACCTGCAGGTCAATCCTTAGTTCCTGATCCTAGATAGGATTCGAGACGTATGAGGCAATTCGTCCAACCTTGCTGATGTGGCGCGATCGCCTCCGGCGGCAATTCGTGAGTCAGCACGAGTTCGGTCCCTCCGTCCTGTTCAAAAAGCTCGATGACAACTTTCGTGTCCTTAACGAAACCCTCCGCTGTCCAAGTAAAGACTAATCTTTCCGGAGGAACGATTTCCAAGTAAGCGCCGTGTGGCTTGTACTCTTCCTCCCCCTTCTCGTTTAACATTCCAATTTCGAAATTACCGCCTGGGCGGAGGTCGACGATCACCTTAGCCTGACAAGTGTCCATTCCGTAAAACCACTTCGCCATTTTGGTTGGATCAGTCAGGGCTGAGAAAACCTGCGCCCGATCATGTTTGAGTAGTCGTCTGATTACGAGCTTGTTAGGGCTTATGTTCATGCGTTTTTCTTTGGTTGGGAGTTAGCTCATGGTCTAAATAGTTCTCCAGTTGATCGATTCGCTGTTGCCAAAAGGTCGTCAGTTCATCCATCACCTGCTGGGCTTTCGTGAATGACCCGGTATCCAGCCTGAAGCGATGGAACTTGCCGGTTTTAACCCGATGGAGTATGCCGGCACTTTCCAGCACCTTGAGATGTTTAGAAATCGCAGCAGGAGAAAGACTGAAAGGCCGCGAAAGCTCAGACACCGTGCAATCCGATCTGGCCACTTGCGAAAGAATTCTTCTGCGCGTTGCATCGGCCAACGCGTGGAATACGCGATCCAAGTCCGGCGGACTACGTTTCACCATTTGGTAAATTGATCGCGGATATGCTCATATGTCAATCACTAAGCTCTTGATTGTCTTTACGTGTAACGACCCCAAGCTCAGCGCATGGTTAGGCCACATTGTTACCCTGTTAAGGTATGGCCGCGTCTGGTGATTCTCAGAACTAAGGATACTTTTCAAACTTCGGCAACGCGGGATTCATTTGATCCCCCGGTTGCGCGTCTGATATCCACACATCTACTTGCGGGTTGAACCAACTCGGATCATCCAAGCTCGCAGTTCTGATCGCGACGATGTCAGGGGCCGAGTCGGTCTTGACCTGAATCGGCGAGCCGCATTCAGGGCAAAAGCCCCGATGGGTCTTGCCACCCCTATTGCTGGGCGAGGCATGGACGCGTGGTGAGCCTTGCAAGAGCTTGAAAGCTGCCGCTGGCACGATAACGAAAGATGAAAACGGACCTCCACTGGATTGCTGGCAATCTCGACAGTGACAGTGAAGCATCATAACCGGTTCTGCTGTGGATTCGTAGCGAATCGCGCCGCAAGCGCATCGGCCTGAGAAGGGTGTGGTTATCGTGGTCATATATTATTTGTGTATTGGTTGATGGTTTTCGTTCGTTTCAATGATGCAGCCAACGGGTGAAATAGGTGACTTGAATCGGACAAACTACATTTCACCATTTGGTAAATTGATCTCGGATACGTTCGTATGTCAAGCCCAATAATTTACCATTTGGTGAACTGTAAATGTTATCGCCCGACTTCATGAAGCGGAAAAAATCGTACCCCCCCAGGCTTTCCAAGGAGCGGAATACGGGTCACTCCTCCTGATAGAAGGGGGTCAAGGGGTTGCGTCTAAAGATTCCAGATTCCGTCTATCATTTTCTTGATTCTTTAAATACGACCCTAATCGACCTAGGCCACGTCTTTCCACGCGGTCAGAGGTTCAAACCGCAGCTCTATCGACCACCGCATTTTCGAGTACGAGGACGAGCACGATGTGGTTACGGCTAGGCCGCGCGCGGCCTTCCGTTTAAAATCATTTGCTCTTCTGTTTCCCTCAGACTTGAAGATCGTCACAGAACTGACTTACCCCCGACCACTAGCCACCCCGAACACAGCGAGGAGGCAGATTTGTCGACTAACCCTTTTCCTGATCGCGGTCTTTCGGTGGATTCGGAGGGTCGACACGATACCAGATACCCGAGGACGAGCGTTTTCGATTCTCGTGAGCGGATCAAAAAGAGCGGGATTCACCTCCAGCATAGCTTTCAACTGCACAAATTCCGATTAAGCGACGCAGCCTTAAATCGCGCCGATTATAAATCCTAGAAACCATCGTTACTTTGGATGACCGAAGGAGCCCTAGATGCCAAGCGCGCGAGCCGCTTCGAGCTAAATCTACTTCCATTTCCGACGAATGTCAGAAGCTATGAAACGAGGGCAAAGGTACGGGAAGTCCTGATTTAAACTACGCGACTTGGGCTTATCTGAATGATGAGGGCATACCGGTAATCTGCTCGCGCAACGAGGCAAATCACTGGTCTTTGAGCGGCGGGGCGCAGCGGAGCCAAGCCAGACTTGACCGGATCGGAGGCTGGAACTTCGGGACCAGATTTTGCACTTTTAGTCTTTCGCCCGACGGGCCGCCTCTGTTCTGGCAGGTGTGCTTGTGGGACGAGGATCGTCAATTCGGGGTCGGCGAACAACGATTTGCTACCAAAGAAGATGCACTGGAGTTCCACGCGAATCTTATCAGGATATTTCGCACGCACGGCGACCAAGCGTTCGAAGTGCTCGAGAACCTGCTCGAGAACCTCTATGGCGATAACCACGAAGACGTCGACGAAGAGGATTCCGCCGATTGGTGGAAGGATTAACGCCTACAACCCTTCGATCTCGGTTCCGTGATGAATAATTTGATTAAACTTTCATCATATTATTACATTGAAATATTGTGTTTGTGCTATTTGGACATATCTCGCCCGATGAAATCGAAGCGGCGTACCCTAAAATTTTATTTACCTGCAAAACTCTCCCAGGAGATACAAAGGAACGCGAAAAGGCTCGGAATGACTCAGAGTGCTTATATCCGGAGTCTTCTAAGCAGGGATTTGGAGGAGGCGCGCACACTGCAGCCGATGGCAGTCTAAAAACTGGTCTCCGGCTCGGAAGCGCAGGAGCAATGCCATGACTAAAACCGACCTCTCCGACGTCTACCGAGGCTACATTGCCTGCCTTAATAGGCAGGACTGGCCGAAGCTGGAACAGTTCGTTCATGATGACGTGTACTACAACGGTCGCCGGATCGGGATATTAGGTTATCGCGAGATGCTGGAGAGAGACTTTTATGAAATTCCGGACCTTTATTTCGACATTCAGCTGCTGATTTCCGATCCGCCTTATATAGCGAGCCGGCTGGAATTCGACTGCACGCCAAAGGGAAAGTTCCTTGGACTCCAGGTAAACGGGAAGAGAGTTTCCTTTTCCGAGAATGTATTCTATGAATTTCGGAGAGAGAAGATTTGGCAAGTATGGTCGGTTATAGATAAGGCAGCTATCGAAGCTCAGCTTTAGCGCGAAAAAATTATCCCGTATCTCGTCTCCAAGCGCGATTGCTCACCGGTCAAGGGATCAAGTTTTGCAGCCGAGAGCAATTTAGAGAATGCCGAAGAAGAAACGCATAAGATTTAATCCAAAGAAGGAGGTCTCCGTGATGGCATGGATTGAGATGATCAAGGCTCTCTTCTGCTTGTTCGCCAGGCTGCGGGCCTGAGACTTTGGGCGTTGCCTGGGGGTAAAGTCAGACGCAACGAATCTCTTGAGAGCGCGCTCAAACGCGAGGTGCGAGAGGAAACCGGCTTGAGCATTAGGGCCAGCGCGTATCTTCAGATATATGATCGGCCCAGACGCCGCACGATCGCAATCCTGTTCAGAGTCTTGGTCCGAAGGCAAGCGGTCCGCATGCACTTGCCCGTCGATGAGATAGCCGATCTTGGTTTCTTTGACCGCCTGCCCGAAAACGCGACGCCCTCGGCTAAGTTTTTCTGGAAGTCGAGGGACCTTCCCGGACCACATCGCTAGCCGTTCCCGAGGCGTCACAAAATAACTGACCGATCACCCATTCGCCATGAGGGATGCATGATGCATTCGTCCGGCAGTCGCAGAGCGAGCTCCGGTTGGACGACGATTACGGCGACTTCATGGAGAGTTGTCCGGATCCCAAATTTTCGATCTACCGTCTCCCATATGCTTAGGACGTCCGTAAGCGTCTTACCAACTGCACTCCGAAGATTCGCGGAGGATTGGGTGGTTTGGCCGGCTCGTTAGGTACGTGCCGACCAAGGCACTCGGGGTAAGTTCGCGGATGTGATTGGCCCGGAACTGCTTGGCGTCTGGCTGGAGTGTACGTTCGGCCGGTGCTGCAAAAACATTCGTGTCACCAGGGGCAAAGTAGACTGGAGGGTTCGGCTGAAGGGCGAACGATTTCGCCGGGCCCCTTTGAAATTATTTTTGGCTGTTTTTTGTCGATTAATCAATCCTGATCAAGCGAACTAATCCGCTTCCTGTTAGCCTCGACGCATGAAAAATGAAGGAGCATCTAGCCCGGTTGAAAGGGCTCTCTGGTTTATCGAGAACCGTCTTGGAGGAGAGATTTCCCTCGAATCAATCGCCAAATCGGTTGGCGTAACCGACCACCACCTAGCGCGAGCGTTCGGCGCAGTGACAGGACAATCCCTCATGCGATATGTTCGTGGCCGCCGCCTCACGGAAGCAGCCCGATCCCTGGCGGCTGGCGAGCCTGACATTCTTAAGGTTGCCCTCGAAGCTGGCTATGGCTCACATGAAGCGTTTACGCGAGCGTTTCGAGAACAATTCCAGGTCACACCTGAAGACTTTCGTTCCGCAGGCAGCCTCAGCCATATCCAGCTTGTGGAACCGATACGCATGGATAGATCAATGCTCTTCCAACTCGACCCACCACGATTCGAGGAGAATGATCACCTACTTATAGCCGGCCTCAGCTCCCGGTATACTTTTGAAACAAGCGAAGGAATTCCGCGCCAATGGCAGCGGTTCGGACCATACATCGGCAATCTAGCCGGGCAGATCGGTCCCGAAACGTACGGGGTTTCTCACAATTTTGACGGTTCGGGTAGCTTCGAATATATCGCCGGAGTGAAGGTATCTCACTTCGCCGCTCTGCCCGATGGATTTGAGACCGTTCGCATCAGGCGCGGAGTTGGATCCAGCGAAATGGGAAACAGAGCTAGCGTTTAAGCTGGCGGATGATCAAAGAGCGAGTTGAAAACGGAACAACAGTGGTCCTGAATGCGACACCTTTGCAGCATGTGAGTATGACCAGGAAAAATCGATTAATCGGGCTGGCCTTCTTGTGTGTGACTATTCCGCTTATGCTGGTCGCTCAGCCGGCTGAGAAAAAGACGTTGGTGGGGGTGTGGGAAGTGAAGATATCCGCGGGGGGCGTGCCGCCACCGCCTCTACTGAGCATTGCGAGCTTTGGCGGGGACGGCAGCTTTACTACGGCCGGTAACACCAAGTTTCCGCAAGGCCTTGGTTTGGATGAGCGTGGTCCCGGATACGGCCGCTGGGCCCAAACGGGCGACAGAGAGTTCAAACTGACGTTTTACGCGGTGCTATTGAAGGACGGCGAAGTGAACGGATACCTGCAAGTCCATGGTACCTTGATCTTGTCCGAGTCAGGGAACGAGTTTACAACCCGCGACTGCAAGGTGGACTTTATGGATGCAGACCGGAAGGTGCTGGACAGCGACAACGATCGGGTGAAAGGCACAAAACTGGAAACACCATAAACGCCCATGGCCAACTGGGACCTGGCGTTCTCCGACCGGAGCCGGTCGCGCAATTTCTCTCCGAGTCGGATCCGCCAATGCCGTAAGGGTCTCGAGCTTTGCCGTCGTTCGGGATGCCCTGCTCTTCGCAGCTCCTCTTTAAAGAAAAAGTTCCTGTTCGACCCTTGACCGTACCCGTCTTGCCACTGCACGGCTGACCGCGTGCCGGATTCGGTGGTTAGTTTCGGGCCGCCCAGGCGGTGGGCGTCAGCTCGGCGATTCGACTGATTGGAAAATCGGCCAACCCGGATAATCGGTTTCCACTTGCCACCGATAACCTCTACCCGCGATTCTGAAAGGATGGCTAGACCGAGTTTTTGCCTATGGACGCGTCTACGGTCGTGGACGCTGGTACGATAAGGGATTGGGACAAGGGAAACCCGCGATGGCGCTCGTTACAACGGGCAGCGCGAAATCTGCATACGACCGCAAGGCCTCCATCCTGAGTTGAATGCAATCCTCACCCCGATTCACCATGGCATCTTTTGGTTCAACGGATTCTCTCCACTCCAACCATTCGTGGCATGGGCTGCCGCGCATGGAAGCGACGCTGATCGCAAGCGGGTGCTCGATCAATGGCAGAACCGATTAAAGGTCTTTTCCAGGAACGAACAATTCAATTGGCACGTCCTGCCGACTTCGATCAGGACACCTTCCGGGACCGAGTGCCACGCTACATGGTAATGTTGACCAGACGTCGATAATCGGAGAATCGACCGGCGTCCTTCGGTGACGTCCCAACTGAGCAACTGGACCGTCTTCACGAGGACGGCGTTCTCTTGCGGTACGATCTCGCCGAACTCAGTTCGCCCAACTGGCGCGCCTTCCTCGTTTTTCGAGAAAGGAGTGAATCCGCGGTGCTCGCTCTCTGCGCTAAGCTATTTCCATCTTCCGACTTTTGTCTCGAAATCGTTCAAGTCGCGACCTGATCCGATTAAGGCACAACGGATTGATGTACCAACCGGAAACGTACGGCCATCGGTCCCTCCGCGCTTTTTTCGATTCGAAACAGGGCGGGCCCGTCCCTAAATCTTAAGGACTTTCTTATGACGGGTCGATCGTCAGATGGACCGCGTTCTTAGGGACAGGTCAGCTATACAGCGGATCTCATTTTCACAATGGATCGCCTTTCGCCAGGAAGTGACCTGTCTCCAAAAAGCATTCCTCAGCTTTTGAAGCTGGCAACATCATCCGCTTCGAGATAATCGACGAGCGTCGCGATCTCCGGCTTGAGACCAATCTTGTCGCATTCGCCGGTGAACCAATCCTTCTTTTCCGGATCGTCGTATGGTCGATAAGCCTCGACTCCATCGGACCAGGTCTTGATTTCTTGAGCCGTCTTCCCCGCACCATGACTGCCGAACCAGGCAACAACCTGTTCATCGGTCGCAGCCGAACCAAGCAAC
>DASTDH010000670.1:0-3848 GCA_035710445.1 Chthoniobacterales bacterium | reverse complement strand
CGATCGCGCCGTAGCCGATCAAGCCGGCGGTGCAATCCTCCAGCTCCAGCCCGCATTTGTCGTACTCGTAGTAATCACCACGCCATTCGCCATGTGCGAGCGCCGCGTGCGTTTCGGGAATGCGGCGTAAGACTGCCAGGATGAGGCTTACCGTGTGTTCAGCCGTGGCCGTGGCGTTACGCCCGGGAGCGTTACAGACGAGCACACCGCGCTGGGTCGCCGCCCCAATATTGGCGTTCGTTGGACCCCCGCGCGCGATCACGGCCAGTTTCAAGTCAGGCGCTGCCTCCAATATCTTCTTTGTCAGGGGAGCATGGTTCGCCACGTAGATGGTGACCCCTTGAAGAGCGTCTATAATTTCGTCCTCCGAACCGGATGCTTCGGTCACTTCACCAATTTTGCCGAAAGGTACGGCCGGCCAAGGCGATTGATATTCGCAGAACTCAATGGGCGACCTTACTTCGGCACGAATCGCTTTGGCAAAGATGGATGGCAGAATGAAGTGATCGCCGGCGACCAGTATGCGTGTGGTCTTCAGTTTTGCGTTGGACCCCGTTTCCGCGGGAGCGTTTGGCGTTGTCATGTGGTCGGAGTTGAAGGCAGAAAGAGATTTTAGACAGAAGACAGCAGTGCGATAAGGCTGCAACCACATTTGTCTTGGCGCTGCACAATGGAGTTTGTTTGTTCAAGGAAGCCAACATATAAACATGCGATGAGCACTGAACACGATAAGCTGGCCGTCGATATAAACGATTGATGAGCACTGAACAGGATAAGGTAGCCGTCGAGGCAATTCTGGCCCGACTCGAACTGGAAACCGAAGCCGATCCGACGGTCCGGCGCAAACTGCACGCCGACTTTTCCTTACTTTACCGGAAACTTGATCTAGGAACGAGCGCTTTCACGCAACGGGAACGCGAACTCCTGTTTTGGGCGCAAACGATTTCGAAACAGTGACGGATCGATGCGAAACGCTTTGCAACTGGCGCAGTCGACCCTGAAAGCTTCGGCCTCGAAGCTCCGACTACCTTCGCTCATCCGCCATACGCTTCCAGATCGGTAGCGTCTGCTCGCGGATCGCCAGGAATCGTTCGAACAACTCGTCGTAGCGAGCGTGCCGTTCCTTGTCGGGTTCGAATTCGTCACGGATCCGCACGTAATCTTTGACGGCGGTGGCAAACTCCGCCGCCTGTCCAACCGCTACCAGTCCCACGATGAATGCCCCTTTAGCCCCGACTTCCTGGTCGACCAGGCGAAAAGTTCGCGTACCGGCGACATCTGCAATCAACTGGCACCAGACGTCGCTGTTCGCACCGCCACCGCAAAGCCCACAAACCTGGGGAGGAGAAGGTGTCTCTTGTGCTGCCTGGAAACAATCGCGGATCACCAGCGATAATCCTTCAAGGACGGCGCGGGCGATATGTTCCCGGCCGTGCTCGAACGACAATCCGAAAAGCGTGCCCCGCGCCCCGGTGTTCAGGAAGGGTACACGCTCGCCCGCGGGAGAAAAGTAGGGCAGAAAGCAAAGACCGTTCGCACCCGGCGCGACGTCGGCAGCCAGCCGGCTAAGATCCGACGGATCCCCGAGATCAAGCTGTCTCACTGCCCAATGGATCACCTCGCTGCCGGCCAATGTTGGGAATGCGCGCAGATAGAGCCCGGGAGGGCCGAAGGGCAGGGTTAGCCCGGACGGTTCTTTTTCCAAGTTGATGTGGCTCATGACGATTTCCGTGCAAAGTGTCGTCCCGAGAATGCTGCATGCCTGCCCCTCGCTCACTGTGCCGACACCAACAGCAGTCGAAGCGACATCATAAGGCGACATGACAACTGGCAGCCCGGCCGGCAAACCCAATTCAGTCGCTGCCGCCGAATGCAATTCGCCGACGCGCCGGTCATGGGAGAGCACGTCTGGCAGTAGCCGTTCTGCCCACTCCAATCCGTAGAGTTGAAGGAGTTCGGGAGAATAACGCCGTTCACGTATGTCAAAAAACGGCACGGCGGCATCGGACTCATCGATGGCCATCCGGCGAGTCAGATTGTAGAAAATCCAGCCATTGCAGCAGAGCGATTTATGCGAGCGCTTCAGGCGATCATGATCATGCTGTCTGAGCCAGGTAAAGATACCGTTGGGAAGTCCGGCAAAAGTCTGCGAACCGTTGCGACGAAAAGCTTCGTTCAAGATTCCTGCCTCTCGCCAACCATCCACAATCGCTGCTGCACGAGCGTCGTTCCACAGGATAGCCGGCCCGGTCGGATGACCATCAGTATCCACCAACCAGCAACCGTCCCCCTGGGCCGTCAGCGAGATCAACCGGATCGGGTCAGTCAGTTGGTGTACAACGGTGCGGACGGTGAACGCGGCCGCGTCCCAGACCGAATACATGTCCTGTTCGGAAAAGCCAGGTGCAGGACGCAGCACCTCTGTCTCCTGACGGGCGAGAGCAATCTCCGTACCTCGATCGTCAAAGGCAACCGTCTTGATGATGGAGGTACCGACATCAATGCAAATTGTGGCCATAAACAGGTAAAGTGGTGGTTATGTTCGGCTGCAGACGCGATTCGGGCAAGACGAGCGCCGTTCGATTTCCATCTAGTGCGGTGTGCGTCCGACCGCTCGTCGCACAAGTCAGCATATCTAGCTCGCAGCCAAGAAGCAGCTTTAAAACAGGTTCAGGGGAGACTGGTTGGAATTGGTTTGCGCTCCAGCTTTCCGACGGAACCGATCTGGTCCCGGCGGGGACGATAGAAAGTTGCCCAGCACTTTAGTGCTGGGTCAGCTTTTTTTAACATGTCCGTCCCGTAAGGGACGACAGGGGTGTGCGGATCTTCGGAGGCAACGCCCCGGCGGCAAAACGAGGGCCGAAGTCGAGTGGTCCGTCCCGGACCGCCGGGCTTGGGCTCAACCGATAGAATTGCCATAACTACGACGGTGTACAATGGCCGGCATAGCTGTACGCGGTTATTCATTAGCCGTGCGGTGCCTCGGTGATCATAACCGGCGGGCTGAAGCCGTAAAACATATTCAGCCCATGAACGATACGCTTTATAACTTTCTCTTTCTTTATCATCTGACGGCACTTCGCTGGATAACTGCGGTTGCGTTCACGGCCCTGTTGTTCCTCACATCCGCATGTCTTCTTAATCGCGTTGTGGAGGGTCGACTACTTCGCTTTACCCTGGCGTCAGTAACCACGCTTGCCCTCGGCGGCCTCTTCCTTTTTGAGACAGCGTTCTCGGAAGTACGCGCTGACTTAGCTGCTCTCGAGGCTCTGCCACGGACACCGAATAGCCAGGTGACATTAAAGAATGCCGGTAACCATAAAGTTTATGAAATCATCATTCCCGGCGGACCTGCACCGTCGGAGGTTTATCTAGGTTCTACTCCAGTGCGCCAGATGAGCCCGGCGATCATTCGAGACTTTGATTGCTCGCTGTTAGATGGGCTCCGAAAGGAGTGTCCAGACGTCTTCGAGTTTGTCTTTCCGACACAACAGCAGGCTCCCAAGTCCCCGGCCGTTAAAGCTGTCGATCCTTCCTGGCAAATCTAGCCTTTAGGAGTTAAAGAAACGTCGCGCCTGAAAGGATCAAGGGCCGGTATCGACGCGAGGTCGATTCACTTGCTATAGAAGTTCCTGATGAGTCGCTTGCGCGCCGTCCCTTTTTTCGTCCTGCTCTTTGGTTTGGCTGCTTCCGCAACGGCCGTTCAATGGCCCAGTAATTTTGTTCTCCATTCCGGTGCCGAATCTCCGGACGGTCGCTACGGCATTCTTGTCCCGCCGCACGATTCGGAGTTGGAGGATCGCGGCGACTGCTATCTGGTCGACATTCCGTCCCATCGTGTGCTCGGA
>DASTDH010000669.1:0-5505 GCA_035710445.1 Chthoniobacterales bacterium | reverse complement strand
CCTCGGCTTGCGACTTTGGGAGGAGGATCTCCCGCGCTTCGAAGTCATCAGTCAGGAGCAAAAGGCTGTTGCCGCCTTGCACGTCGCGCCACCAGCTGACACGAGCCCCACGATATTGTGCTTATTTAGCCCTCAGGACGTGGATCAACTGACGTTACCATTTACGGACCGAGAACTTGTTGAAGATGACCAGCCACAACTGGCCTTTGCCTCGGCAGGAGCGGACACCCTGTAGTGCGAGATGGGGACGCTCGGAGCGGGGGGATCAGCCTGCGGCCTTTGTATTTGGCCGTATGTGTATACCTTAGGCCCTCGTCGTGGAGAGTTGCTGAGCGTGGAATGGCCAGATGTGGATATGCACCGGCGAGAATTTACCCTGAGGCACACCAAAAATAGGGAAAGCCGAACCGTTCCCATGACGCCTGAAGTCTATCGAGTGTTTACGGAGCTGTGGCAAGAGCGTAGACTAGACACTCAGCGCGTGTTTCTGTACAAGGGGTTGCCGATCAGGGACGTGAAAACGGTCTTCGATAAAGCCTGTAAACGTGCGGGAATCACGAACCTTCGCCTGCATGATCTCCGGCATACGGCGAGCACGAATCTCAGGCGGGCAGGGGTGGATGCGACGACCGCCATGAAGATTGTCGGCCATAAGTCAGAACGCATGCACCGGCGATACAATACGGTGGAACCTGAGGACCTGCGACGGGCCGTGTCTCAGCTTGCGGCTTACCAGGCTAACACCCTAAAAACACCTGCGGCTGTCGCGACAGGTGCCGGAAACGTCAGTGCTTGTCTTTCCAATACGCGCCCGTAGCTCAGTTGGATAGAGCATCAGCCTTCTAAGCTGAGGGTCGCTGGTTCGATTCCAGCCGGGCGCACCAGAATTCTTACATTAGGTTAGATCGAATGGATGAGTTGCAGTGAAAATGTAGCGCGTTCGCTGAAAGTCGTCTCGCCAAAATAGTCCGCAATACAGATCTAGCCAGGGCCAGCTGACCATGAATGATCTCTCTCAGTAGCTCTGGCCACGCTACTGTCGCCCCGAACAACAGATCGCAAATTACGACCGACAAAAAGATCGTTAGCCAAGATTGTGCCGATGACCACGCGCCAATCAGACTGTTTCTTCCCGATCAAGTACCTACAGGTGTCACCTCTCAGTGCGCTGCCACTTTTCTACACATTTGCGCGATCTGCCGCTGCATGCTGGGGCGCACTTTTGTAAAGGCCAGACCAAATTCCCGATGACCAATCCAGCGAACTGTGGCCTCATCCACCGTAAAAGGATGTTCATCCTGCGGATAGATCCAACACTCGAGCGCGGCTCCAACGGGGACTCCCACGGGACTCGTGATCCGGCAGCCGCAAGGAGAGAGGTCTCGCAGCTCACCCTCACCGGCCACCACCGGAGTCTTCGAGGAAAACTGGCTTAGCAACTGGACTGTCACACGACCATGCCGGCGTTTGTCTGTCTGACCCTTCTGAGCTGAAGCTGATTGTTCGGTTGGCGCTGACGAACTGCATCGCGTCAATGTGGGCTCCGGATTTCCCTTCCTTCGAAGACCTGAACATGGACTTATAATCCAGCGATTGGTATCCAGCGCTTCTGCATACCGAGCGAGCGTGTGCCAGGTCCGGCTCAGCAGAGACGCAAACTGTGACTTGAGTTGTCCCTCCAGTTGGGCTACGTCTCCCGTCAGAGGAGAGGCCAGCTGATCAGATGAAACCGGACGGAGTTGGTCTGAACTCAAGTGTTGAATGCGAGCGTCGACGTCCTGGAAATTCTGGTCCTCTCTCCTGATCCGGCGATAGACCACGAGCGCCTCGAACTCCCGGCCGAGCGATTCTAACGTCTGGCCGAGCAAGTACCGGATGTGCAGGCGTTCTTTGGATGAGAACGAGGCCGCGCCCAACGCTTGGCGAAGTGCCGTGACAGCTTCTTCATCACGCCCCAGTGCTTTTAGGCACAGCGCAACCTGTGCAAAGGCTCTTCCAGTCTGCTGTGGGTCCAGCGTTGCTTGCTGAAACTCTTTGAGGGCCGACTCGAAAATTTGGGCTTTCTTCAGAAGCAGACCGCGCGCATAGTGCTCCGATCCCGACATTCCTGATGGCATGCTGGCATCCTCTCCTTGTTGATGGCTGGGCGATTGACGGTGGATGAGCATGGAGCAAGAATGAAGCCCATCAACTCGAGTGACAAATCAATAGCTTGCCTGGCCAGGATAACTGCGTTAGGTGATGGAAGGTTCCAACAGGCTGGGGCGGAAAAGTACGCAACAGGTGATCCACTCACTTACACCATGACCCTTTGCTCTGGGTGCGCAGCGCTCATGACCACTCAGTTAAGTGGGCCTACCAGCGCCCGGGGGTGCGTGTGGAGGGGAGAGGAGCAGCGTTTAAAACGCTTACCCATAAAACGAAGCTCTTACACTCTGTGAGAAGGTTCAGAGCGGAGCCACTATTCTGCACATCTGGGCGATCTGCTGCTGCACGCTAGGGCGTACCTTCGTGAAGGCAAGACCGAATTCCCGAGGACGGATCCAGCGCACCGTTGCCTCATCGACGGTGAACGGATTCAGTTCATCCTGCGGGAAGATACAACACTCGAGCGCGGCTCCGATAGCGACACCAACGGGGCTCGTGATGCGGCAGCCCCAAGGGGAGAGATCTCGCAGCTCACCCTCACCGGCCAGGATCCGATTCTTCGATGAAAATTGGCTGCGCAACTGGACTGCCACGCGGGCATGCCGGCGTTTGTCCACCGGGACTGATCGGCCGATTGACGCTGACAAACTGCATCGCCCCGGTGTGAGATCCAGATGCCTGGTCCGACACGTCATACTTCTGACCCCGCCATTGGCCTCCAGGTTGTCCGTATACCGAACGAGCGATTCCCATGTCTTGCCCAGCAGCGACGCCAACTGGGGCCTAAGTTGTTCCCACAACGTGAGTACGTCTCTAACCCGGGCATGAAAGCCCGGGTCACGAGAGGAAACTGGATCGTCTCCGTCCGAAGTCAGGTATGCAATCCGAGAGTCGACGTCCTGGAAAGTGGGGTCCTCTTTTCTGATCCGGCGATAGACCACCAGGGCCTCTACCTCTCGGCCTAGCTCTTCTAACGTCTGGCCCAACAAATACCGGATGTGAATTTGTTCTTTGGATGAGAAAGAACCCGATTCCAAGCCTCGGCGAAATGCCGTGACGGCTTCTTCGTCGCGACCCATAGATTTCAAGCACAGGGCCACCTGCACCAGGGCTTTCCCAGCCTGCTGGGGGTCCATCGCCGCATGTTGAAACTCTTCGAGTGCCGAGTCGAATATTTGGACTTTTTTGAGAAGAAGACCTCGTTCATAATGCTCCACTGCTGACATTCCTTGTGCCATGCTGGAATCCTCCAATTTTTCACATCTGGGCTGCGGACAGAGCAAATTCTGATGGATGGGTAGGTGGGAGCAAGAAGGAAGCCCGTGTGTAGATCCAGGCTGGAGCCACAAATCAATACCTTATCTGGTCCACGCACGGCCGTATGGAGGAAGATACCAATAGGTTGGCCGTAAAGGTACGAGACCGGCAGACGGCACATTGGCTGTAGATGGCACTGCCGGCCGATCCCAGTTAAGCTGGCATACGAGTCGTGGAATGTGAAAAGATAGTATCCCGTGGTGCAGCGGAGTGGAGAGGATCCACTTTGTTGCACACCGAAGGCTCCGAACTTCCGATGTGCGTTCGGCTGGAGGCGACCTTTAAGTTGAGGGTCGCTGGTTCGATTCCGGCCGGGGCACCATACGGTCCCGTGCTTCATGCGTAGGTTTTTTCGTCCGATCCCACTTGCCGTCGCCGGACTCGCTCTGCTGGTCGTCTATACTCTGGTTGGCTTCTTCCTTGTTCCCTACATCATCAAGGCTTACGTTCTCCCCAAGGTTTCTGACCAGTTACGGCGGCCTGTGGTGGCAGAAGAGGTCGAGTTCAATCCCTTCACGCTTTCACTCAGGCTGGCGGACTTTGAGATCCAAGACCAGGACGGCACGCCCCTGTTAGGCTTCGAAGAGTTTTTCATCAACTTTCAAACCGTGTCGATCTTTCGTCAGGCCTACGTCTTCGACCAGATTCGCTTTGTTGTTCCCTTTGTTTCGGTGAAGGTGGCGAAAGATGGGCATGTCAATCTGACCGACCTTGCGCCGCCCGCCGATCCAGCCGCGCCTCCCAAACCGGCAAAGGGCTCTGGGATGCCCGCCATTGAGATCGAACGGTTTGAGATCGCGCAAGGGATCCTCGAATTTCGAGATGAATCCAAGGAGAAGCCATTCTTGATCGATATCGTGCCGATCAATCTGGTCCTCAACGACTTCCACACGAAGCCGGGCGGTGACAATACCTATGCGTTCAGCGCAGAGCTTGAGAAAAATGAAGTCTTAGACTGGAAGGGCACCATCTCGCTTGAGCCGATTCGTTCGGAAGGCACGCTCTCGCTCAGCGGGGTGAAAATCGCCACGTTCTTTCAGTACGTCCAGGAGCGATTCAACTTCGACATCCCTGCCGGCACGATCCAGGCGACCGGGAAATATCGATTCGACGCGGGGGGTTCCCCGATCGACTTGACGGTGTCCGATGCCTCGGTCCACCTCGCCGACATCGGCCTGGTCGAAAAAGGCGATTCAGTCCCCGTGATCAGCGTGCCCACGTTCAGCCTCGAGGGGATCCAGGTCGACCTCCGCCAGCAAATGGTATCGATTGCGACGATTTCGATGAGCAATGGAACGGATCGTATATGGCGAAACCCCGATGGATCCCTGAATTTACAAGTTCTCTTTACGCCGGTGGCGGCACAATCCAGCGGTGCTGAGCCGGCTACCGCGACGAAGAATTCCGTTCCATCCGCCAGTGAGCAACCTTGGAAGGTTTCAATCAAAGAGCTGCAGGTTACAAACCAGACTATTCATTTTGAAGATCGCACGTTGGCCCTGCCGATGCGAACGGAAGTGACTCATCTCTCGGCGAAGACCCACAATGTTGCCTTTCCGTTCAAAGGCCCCATTCCGTTGACGGTTGAACTTACGCTCAACGAAACGGGAACGGTTTCGGTCGACGGACAGATCCTTGCGAAACCGGTTCAGCTCGATATGGCTTTGGCATTGAGAAACATTGCGATCCAGCCCTTTCAGCCGTACTTCGAGCGTTTCGCCCGCATCGCCGTGG
Organism: Chthoniobacterales bacterium; assembly: GCA_035710445.1. Taxonomy (GTDB): domain Bacteria; phylum Verrucomicrobiota; class Verrucomicrobiia; order Chthoniobacterales; family JAFAMB01; genus DASTDH01. The sequence goes on along the minus strand of DASTDH010000669.1, from coordinate 306 downwards.
ACAATGGCGCGATCGATCTTGACGGGAAGCTCCATCTAGCCGTTGAGCATCCCAAGGCGCCGTTAATGACCTTCCACGGTAATCTGGGAGTAAAATCGCTGGCAATTGCCGATCGCGACCAAGGTGCTCCGGTGGCATCCTGGAAACAGTTCCAGGTACGCCAGATCAGGCTTGCCGTCGATCCAACGAGCGTCACGATCGAGGAAGTGGGCTTGGACCAACCGACGGTGCACCTGCTAATCTATCCTGATGGCCAGGTGAATCTCAAAAAACTTCTTCCCGATGCCGCTGAAACCGCTTCTCCGC
>DASTDH010000668.1:0-5788 GCA_035710445.1 Chthoniobacterales bacterium | reverse complement strand
CGCCAGGAAGTGACCTGTCTCCAAAAAGCATTCCTCAGCTTTTGAAGCTGGCAACATCATCCGCCTCGAGATAATCGACGAGCGTCGCGGTCTCCGCCTTGAGACCAATCTTGGCGCATTCACCGGTGAACCAATCCTTCTTTTCCGGATCGTCGTACGGTCGATAAGCCTCGACTCCATCGGACCAGGTCTTAATTTCTTGAGGCGTCTTCCCCGCCCCATGACTGTTGAACCAGGCAACAACCTGTTCATCGGTCGCACCCGAACCAAGCAACTTCTTGACGTCATCGGCTTGAACCCCCTTGAACTCGAACAGCATCTGATCGAGCGGACAGGCGAAATGATATTCGCCGACGTTCCCTTGGAGATCGGCACGACCTTTATCGATCATGCGGGCAATCAGTGCGTAGCCGCCGAGGCGGAGGCGGGGACTGCGTGGTGGTTGTTTTGTGAGGTCTTTGCCTATGTTCGTGGTGCTCATGAGCGATCAGATTAAATTCGTGGCTATTAGATATTAAAACGACAATTGTCGTTTAATACATCAATCGGCTACAAAAAGGGGTCAACCACTTTTCGCGGCGGCTTTGTTCGATTTTTGAGACATTCATTGCTTCATGCGTGCCCTTGAAATGGCCGCAAATAACGGAAACTAGCCGTTCGGCCAAAAACATGGTCGGCACCCGGATATTCAATGCGACCCTGCCTCGGCATAACCCTTCTTGGCCGCATCAGCCAAGGGTGGTCAAGATTTGTGCCAACCGTGATATATTCCCTCGGCAGATCTGTATGCGCCGCTTTTTATTGGTGTTTCTGTCGGTGTTACCGCTCTTTGTAATGGGGTGTAAAAAAGGGGAAAGTAACTTAACTCAATCTCTCCCTAGCCCGACAGCATCCGCGAGCCCAACTTCGGTGGCTCAGGCAACGCCAACGCCGCCGCCCGACACCAATCGCACCGCCAAGTTCATCGTACTTCTTTACCATCGTTTCGAAGATAGACCGGGCCAGTTGGTGACTACACCTAACGATTTTCGCGATCAAATGAAGGCGCTAAAGGACAACGGAATTTCTGTCATCTCGATGCAGGATCTTCTGGCTTGGCGCAAAGGGGAAAAGGCGATTCCATCAAAGAGTGCAGTCATTACGATCGACGATGAGTGGAACTCCCAATATCACGTCGCTTGGCCGATCCTGAAAGAGTTCGGGTACCCATTCACCCTATTTATCTATACTAAATGGGTCGGGACAGGCGGTAAGGCGATGACCTGGGCGCAGTTGGAAGAGATGCGGGATGCTCGAGTCGACATCGAAGCTCATAGCGTATCGCACCACGATCTCAGGCACGCGCCAAGAGGGCAGGATTATACCTCCTGGCTGCATAATGAAGTTTACGGTTGTAAGGAGACCCTGGAAAACAAACTTGGGGTTAAGATTATCGCTTTTGCATTTCCCTATGGCTTCCACAATGAGGTCATCCGCCAGACCGCCAAAGAAGCCGGTTACGAGATGCAGTTTACAGTCTACGGACGGCACATGGATATCAACGTACCAGCCGATCAAATTGGCCGGTACGCCATTGATTCTCTAAAGGGTGATGTATTCAAAGCGGCACTGGACTTCGGGACGAGCGATAGCACTCAACCCGGCGTGGAAACCAGCCAACTCGCTTCAGCCGCGATGTTGACGGAGCCGCTGAACGGTCAACACATCGCGGATCCGAAACCGACGATTAAAGCGAATTTGGCCAGCATGGGAGACGTTGATCCAAAATCGGTCGAAATGCGGATCAGCGGATTTGGGCTCGTGCCAGCAGTCTACGACCCCAGGACCAAGTTAGTGGCTTACACATTTACTCAGAAGTTACTTCCGCGGATGTACACGGTAATTCTGACGGCGAAGGTACACGGCAAAAAAGTGGAAACGCGGTGGGATTTTACAGTTGATCCGGTGCGACCACGGACAATGGTCCCTCCTGGGAATGCAACTCGCAGTTGGGCGAAATGGCAGCAAATGCGACCCGTCGATTCCAAGGCGATTTGCGTTCACAGCCGAACGTTCTTGTGACAATCCAGCATCAGGGATTCCCGCACAGCCGCCAACTGCTATTCGAACATCTGGTACCAATTTCTGTTCGCGGCCACGGGATCGTCATCCTCATCGGGCGGAGGATCCGTCTTGCGGATGAATGCGGCATGGGGACCTTTTGCCGCCGCGGCATCAACGCTGGAACATCCAGTGAACGCCACTGAACAGATAGCCAACAACATGAAGAGCGCTCCCAGATAGGAACCCGTTTTGATATAAATTGAATTCTTCATCGATCTGAACGACGTCCGCTACCGACTATCTGATCGTGTTCCAACCAATGACCGTGCCGTCAGGCGCGCGGATAATTGAGTTCTGGTCCGCGCCGGCTGGCGCGCGATCCGCGATTCCATGCTCGAGATTCACAATCGTCGTACGCCCCGGTACGATTTTTACCGGCACACGGACACGCGGTGCGAAATCGGCCTCAGCTACGATGTAATATTGGCCGCATGGAAGATCTACCGTATCAGGCTGCGAATCGCTTCGCGAAATATGATTGGCTACGTATTTGTAGCGAGAGCCATCTGGGCGATAAATGAAATAACTACTATGCGGATAAGCCCAAGTATCGTCACCGTCCCGGAACTCGTCAGTGGCGCTGTAGACGATCAGCTGACCAATGTGGTTGGCGGCAACCGGACCGGGGCCCACCACACCCATACTTCCGGGAATCCCAGCCGAAACATACCCAGTCAGAAGTACACAATTAACAACACTGCTCAAAATTCCAGCCTTCAACGATATCATATTATCATTTATTCTATTTAAGTTAGGTGCAGTGATTTCAGGCGCCTCTTGAGCGATTTGGCCCCTACAGCCGTACGCTACTGTGCACTGCTTAATATTGGATCCATCACTGTCTCGAATCAGCGTCTGATCCTGTCACGCTAAGAAATTCCGCCGTGCCGGCGTACGCTTCAATTAGGCCTGTATTAACGTTTATTCAGAACCAGCTTGGCCCAAAGTTTCGCCGAGGAAACGCTCGATCCGACGGACCGGAACCGGCAGCTAAAAGGGAGTGGTTCAGAAAGAAGCGACTAACGTAGTAGATCGATTATTCCACCGATTAGCTGATTAACCCAGAATACTCGGAGGAAATATCGGCCGATTACGCGATTACACAGATTAGGTTGGTTAGGAATCTTGAAGAACTGGTAAATTGTGCATACAAGATCCTCCAGAGCACGAAGAGAATTTGCCAACTAAAAGAACCACTCAACCTGAGTACCGAACAACCAGCCTTGGTTGGCATGACCGTTGGCATACGGAGAAGGAGTAAAAGCGCCATGGTTACCATCTTCCTGAACTGGAGTAGTGGAACCTTTTAGAGAGTCGCTCCAGATGGCGAAGGTCCCAAACACGCGCAACTCCGGTCGGGTGAAGAATCCGCCCTTGGGCTTGATCGTCGGAGCGATGGTGAAAACACCCAACGATCCGCTGCGACCGAAAGCGGTTGGATCCGTCGTCGATGTCGGGTTGGCAATCGGCACGCCAGCGGTATTGGTAGTGTAGCCGCGAACGTTGTCGACATAGCCGTAGTAGGCCTGGGCCTGGATCGCGATGTTATCCGTGATCCAGACAACCGGTCTGACACCCACTTCATACAGATTGCGGGTTGAAGCGGTATTCTTGAGCACCGTAGCGCCCGTAACCGGGTTGACAAAACTTTCCCATTGGCGGAAACCGGCCGAATCCTCTTGCCAGAAGCCCCAGGCGCCGAGCGAGAAACAGGAGACCGGATTCCATACAAAATATCCACCTGCTCGAAAGGCGCGTTGATTTTGGATCGCATCTCCTGCGTTAACCGCAGTTCCAGCCGGAATAGTCGGGTTTCTCACCAACGCTGCGGTATCGAAGCCTTGGAGTACGCCGATATCGGTTCCAGAGCTGAAGTTGGTCGCCCCAAATCCCGCCAAGCCATAAACCTCGAGGAAGCTTTTTGGACCAATGGCGCTCAAATCGATATGATACACCGCGCCGCCGCCAAGTCCGTATGCATCTGAAGTCCGAATCGGATTCGGAAGGGTATTGCCGTTGAAATCCCGGGTGAACGTCGTGCCCTTCTCGTAGTTAGCAATGCCGACCAGCATCAGTTTGCCGGGACCAACCTGGATATCCTTTAGCCGGACATCGAGACTGTGTTTGTAAAAGCTACCTTCGTTCGGTGAGTTAATGTTGTCGTCCAGCCCTCCCAGATAAGCGACCCACAGCTTACCGATACCGACGTCAATGTTCTTCACGCCGGCGCCATAGCCGGACATATCTAGCCAGAAGTAATCGTTCGAGTCGATATTGAAGCGATCGTAGAACCGCTGGCCTCCCCAGAAGGTAATTTCGGGAGCCCCTTTGAAGACATTAGCCATCTCCAGGTATGCTTCACGCAGCACGAAATCAAAATCACTCCCATTTTCGCGCCCGCCGGTAAGACCCGTAACGAAGGTGTTACGATTCTGCACGTACCGAATCGCCGGCGTAAATCGCATGGAGACATCCATTACGTCAGGACCGTCACCCAGCATGTGGTTCTGTTGCCAGCTTAGCTCCATGTAGGTGTCGTTTTCGTTACCGAGACGAGGACGACCACCTTCACTGTCGGGAAGTACAAAATTGAAGTTACCGCCGCCGCCGCTGCCATTGAATTGGACACCGGCACGGACGTATGCCGTAAAGCTGAAATTCCGAGTGAGTGACTTGAGGAATGATTCGTCCAATCCAGGTCCCTTCCCTTCGTACTGTTTACCATCGGCATCGGTGAGGAGGCGAGTGTTCAGGATCGTGCCGGACTCCGCTTTGGACTCGAGCGATTGCATCTTAGACTCCATCGCCGAGATACGGTCTTCGTATTCGTTTTGCATTTGCTGGTTCTGTTGCTGCATCGCTTGGATCTGCGCTTTCAGAGCCGCGGTATCGCTATCGTCTGAGCTCTGTTGAGCAAACAGAGTCGGCATTGTCAGCAGCGATAACAGTGTCACCAAACCGTACCTTAAATAGGTTCGTGGGAGATTACATTCGGGTATTGCCATTTCCATTCAGTTCAGGGGTTAAGGGGGATCAACAGCGGCAGCGCTATCTCGAAATCGGCGTCTGATGCTGTCGCGCCGTGAAATTCCGCCGTGCCGGCATCATCTTCAATTAGGCCGGCATTAACTTTTGCTCAGAATCCGCTCACTGAAACCGCGCCAAAGCAGCGGCATGACAGCGGCATTAATTTAACCCAAAATGTATTAGTCCTTTTGCGACAGTTTTGGCCGGCCGGGCGCTGGCGGTCGCGACTGCGCACTGGAAAACTTCAGAGCAATATCGCCCGTTTGATAGTCGAGTTGTACTAACTTCAGCTGATAGTCGAACTTAGCCGATGCCGCGCTAATCTCGGCCTCGAGCGCATTCAGTTGAGCTTGGCTTAGTTCAATAATCGATGTCTCTCCGGACCGATACTGCGCCTCAGCCAGCTCCAGCGCTTGCTGCGAGGTGCTGGCTAGCTGCTTTGCTAGATCGATGTTTCGAAATGCGGTCACGGCTTCAGACCACGCAATATTAACCTGCTTGGTCACCTCGAGTTGCTGGTCGCCGAGCAGTTTTTTTTGACTATCTGTTCGCAACTCCGCCTCGTTTTGACGGGATGAAAGCAAGCCACCGGTAAAGAGCGGTAGTTCCACGTTAATGCCTGCTGCCGCATAGTTACCTTCGACCCCGGGATCACCCA
>DASTDH010000667.1:0-6497 GCA_035710445.1 Chthoniobacterales bacterium | reverse complement strand
AGTCGTGCTCATTGTAGGGGAAGCAGGCTTAGGCAAGTCGCGCCTGGTCGAGACTATCACCCAACTTGTCCAGGATGAGGCGAGCGCCTCTCCCGCCGCGGTTGAGGACCTCGCGAGGGGGCCAATCGGCAAGGATCCTTCGGTCATTGAATGGCGCTGTTCACAACATTTCCAGAACTCAGAGCTTCACCCGGTGTCCGATTTCATGGCGCGCTTTCTTGCATTCGGCCGTGATGAATCAACCACGGCTCGCTTTGACCGCCTGGTACGACACTTGGAGAATTACGACCTTGGTCAGCCGGGATCGGTTGCGCTGTTTGCCAAACTGCTGTTTCTACCGCCGGGCGAACGCTACACGGGAGCCGGCCTCACCCCGGCGCGCGAGCGCGAGGAGACTTTTCGTGCGCTACGGCAGTGGCTACGCACTTACTCTGCGAAACGGACCGTTCTTTTCATCGTCGAGGATTTGCACTGGAGCGACGCCTCAAGCCAAGAATTCCTTGGGCAGTTTATTGCTGAGGGTCCGCACGAGCGGATCCTGACGGTGCTGACCTTTCGACCGGAATTCAAAATGCCCTGGGCGCCGGTGGCCCATCAAACGATCCTTGCCCTCAATCGTCTCACGCGGCGGCAAGTAGCCGAGTGGATGCGAAGAGACTCCAATGGAGCGTTGCCGGAGTCTCTGGTCGCACAAATTTACCAGCGCACCGGCGGGGTACCGCTTCTGGTTGAAGAATTCAGCCGCATGGTCCGCGAGTCAGTGATGTTTAAGTCAGTAGGTACTCAAACCGCTTCGAACACGCCGGGAGGAGTGAGAGAAATACCGGCGACGCTGCAGGACCTCGTTGTGGCTCGACTCGACCGAATGGCGAGTAACCGTGAAGTGGCCCAGCTTGCGGCTACGCTGGGGCGTCGCTTCGATTACGATTTACTCGCTGCGGTTGTCCCGGTCGATGAACAGACTCTTCGAGCGGAGTTAGCTAAGCTGGTGTCGGCCGGAATCCTCTACGTTAAAGGTCAACCGCCCCGATGCGCTTACCTTTTTAAGCACACGCTCCTCGAGGAAGCACTCTATAGCGGGATCGACCAGCCCAGGCGCCAGCTATTCCATCAAAAGGTGGCCGAGGTTATGGAAGAGAAGTTCACTAATTCGGCGGAGACCCAACCAGAACTGCTGGCAGAGCATTTCGCCGAAGCCGGAATCATCGAGAAAGCCGTCGCGTATTGCCTAAAGGCCGGGCTACGGTCGCGCGACCGGTTCGCCAATGTCGAGGCGATCAGCCATTTGACCAAGGGCCTGAAGCTGCTCGAGACGCTGGAAGAATCGCACGAACGTGATGCCCGTGAATTGGAGTTTCTCGGTCCGTTAGGCACCGCTTACATCGCGTGGCGAGGCTATGCAGCACCGGAAGTGGGCCCGATTTTCCGTCGGGCACACGCTCTGTGCGAGCGAGTGGGACGGACGCCTCAGGTTTTTGCGATCATGTGGGGGAATTTCGCGTTTCATATCGTGCGCGGCGATTTCCGTATCTGCACCGATCTGGCCGAGGAGGCGATCGCGTTTGGCGAACGGCTTAACGATCCCGGCATCCTGATGGAGGCTCTTTTTCTCAGAGGCGTGACGCGGCTCTATCGCGGCGATTTTGCTGGTACTCGCGACTGTTGCTCGCTGGCTATCGCCAAGTTTGACGATCGTCAACGCACCGCGTTCTGGGCCGGGCATGTCGGCGAGGATGCCGGCGTCACTCATCGTTGTTATCTGGCGCTTGCCTTGTGGCACCTCGGCTTGGCCGATCAGGCACTGCAACTGAACCGCGAGATGCTCGAACTCGCGCGGGCGATCAACCAGCCCTTCAGCCTCGAGTACGCATTACATCACACCGGTTGGCTTTACCAACATTGCCGGTTGGGAGCCCCGGCCCAGACCGCCGGTAACGAGCAAATGCGGATCGCAACGGAGCAAGGCTTCCTCTTCTGGCATGCGTCGGGTACGCTCTATGCCGCCGGCGGCTTACTCCTAGAGGGCCGACTAGAGCAAGGACTGCGACTACTCCAGAAGGGTCTAGAGGCTTATCGAGCTACCGGCGCCGAACTCGCCCTCCCGTACTATCTCGGCATGCTGGCGGACGCTTGCACGCAGACCGGCCGATTCGCTGAATCGCAAATGGCCCTGCAAGAGGCATTCATGCTAGTGGAAAAAAACGATGAGCGATTTCAAGAAGCGGAACTGCACCGGTTGAAAGGCGAATTGTTGCTGACCGAATCTGACAATCAGACCGCCGCGGAAGAAAGCTTCCGGCGCGCCGTAGAGACAGCCGACCGGTACCAGAGTAAAGCGTGGAAACTGCGCGCAACGATCAGCCTGGCACAACTTTGGCAGAAGCAGGGCCGACGCGAAGAGGCGCTCACCGCTCTCAGCGCGGTGCATGGCACATTTACCGAGGGTTTCACGATGCCCGATCTGGTGGATGCTGCCGCCTTGCTTGAGGGTCTCGGCAATGAGCGCATGCGTGCAGATTTCGCTGCCGGCATCAAATACGTGCGCGACTGTATCCCTGCACCAATCGATGGCCTGGTCTCGGTGGACTGGCGTTACATCCCCGCCTCTACGCTTGGCGGCGATACCATTGGTTATCACTGGGTAGACGACGATCATCTCGCCCTCTACCTCATCGACGTTACCGGGCACGGATTGGATTCCGCGCTTCTATCGGTCACCGTCACCAACGTGATCCGCGCGGGTGCGTTACCGGGAGCTGACATGAAGCGGCCCGATCAAGTGTTAGCCAGACTGAATGAGTCGTTCCGCGGGCAGCAGCACGGAAATAAGTACTTCACGATCTGGTACGGTGTTTACGAAGTGCCGACCCGGACCATAACCTGGGCGGGCGGAGGACATCATCCCTCGGTCATGCTTGTGACTGGTGAACCAAATCCAATCGTTCTACCTTCCGAAGGGATGATGATGGGTGTACTTCGCAGTATCGATTTCCCGGTTCAATCCTGCCAGGTTCCGACGGGCGCCCGACTCTTAATTTTTAGCGATGGCGTCTTTGAAATCTTCCGCGATAGACGCGAGGTGTGGAATCTCACTGACTGTATCGCGCATCTCGCAATCCTTAGCGAACGGGAAGGTAGTCTCATGGACGCGCTACTCAATCACGTTCGGCATCTGCGCGGATCACCGCAGCTTGACGATGACTTCTCCATTATCGAGGCTCGCTTTCACTAGGTAGTAGCCGCACCCCGGCTACGAGTCTACTTCCATCTAGGTCCCGCCAAAACGCGCAACCTCCCTTACGCTCGAAACGGATTGGTCCCAGAGGGACTTAGTGAAAGTAGCCCAGCACTTCGGTGCTGGGTTTGGGTTTTGAAAGGGATCCGTCCCGTCAGGGACGATCGACCGTTCGCTACGTTCGCCAACCGACCACGTCATTGGAAACCAAAATACAATCGTTTCTATCGTCCCTTCCGGGACGGACGCATCTTTTACGCCCAAGCCCCAGCACTAAAGTGCTGGGCTACTTTCGCTAAGTCCCTCCGGGACCAATCTGTCCACCTTCTCGACGGATCGGTATCGCGATCAGAACCTGATTTTTTTCAAGGTCCGAACGAATTCCACATTAAGGAGTTGCCGCCAATTTACTATTGGCTATTGGCTATTGGTTACCATACTTGGTGTGCCGATTCCCGCCAAGGGAACAGGTGCAACTCCCCCGATTCCTCAACCTACCATGGCTAGACCAGTAACCTTGTTTACCGGCCAATGGGCCGATCTACCCCTCAAAGAACTCGCGCCCCTGGCTAAGAAGATGGGCTTCGACGGGCTTGAACTTGCCTGTTGGGGTGACCACTTCGATGTTAACGCAGCAGCCGAATCCAAAAAATATTGCCAGGACCAATGGCAGATCCTGACCGATAACGGGCTAACGGCATTTTCGGTCTCGAATCACTTGGTTGGACAAGCGGTTTGCGACTTAATCGATGAACGACACAAAGCGATCCTATCGCCGGAGATCTGGGGCGACGGCGACCCGGAAGGCGTTCGTCAGCGGGCTGCGGAAAACCTGAAAAAGAGCGCCAAAGCGTGCCGAAATTTCATTGATTCCAAGCCTCACAAAGACATCGATTTCCCGGCGGTCGTCAATGGGTTCAGCGGATCGAGCATCTGGCATGCTTGTTACGCTTTTCCTCCGACGGGTCAGGCGTTTCTGCAAAAGGGATACGACGACTTTGCCAAACGGTTCATTCCAATTTTGGACGCGTTTGACGCGGTGGATGCAAACTTTGCGTTGGAAGTGCATCCCACGGAGATCGCTTTTGATATTGGATCAGCGCATCGAGCGTTGGATGCAGTGAAGGGCCACCGACGGTTCGGATTTAACTATGATCCTTCGCATCTCGGCTATCAGGGTGTCGACTACGTGAAATTCATTCGCGCATTCAAAGACCGGATTTACCACTGCCATATGAAAGATGCATGGTGGGGCCACGGTAACGGAGACGTTGGGGTCTTTGGCGGACATACTGATTTTGGCGATCCACGCCGGTACTGGGATTTTCGCTCGATCGGTCATGGCGATGTCCGTTTTGAGGACATCATCGTCGCTCTCAATGACATTGGTTATAATGGTCCGCTTTCGATCGAGTGGGAAGACATCCGCATGGATCGAGTACACGGCGCTAGGGAATCGTGCCAAAATGTGAAATCATACGATTTCACACCAAGCCGGTTGGCCTTCGATGCAGCGTTCGAGCGCGAGAAATAAGAACAGGAAAATTGATTATGGCGCGTAAAGTAAGAATGGGAATGGTCGGAGGCGGGCGCGACGCATTTATCGGAGCTGTACACAGGATGGCAGCCCGCCTTGATGGTAAAATCGATCTGGTAGCGGGAGCCTTTTCGGCCAACGCCGAAAAATCGCGACTTTCCGGGGAAGATCTTGGACTCGATCCAAAGCGGGTTTATCCGGACTATGAGACAATGGCAAAGACCGAGGCGGGTCTACCTAAGGATCAGCGCATCGACTTCGTCTCTATTGTCACGCCGAACAACGCACATTTCCCGGTGGCTAAGACCTTTCTGGAAAAGGGGTTCAACATTGTCAGTGACAAACCGATGACCTTCGATCTGGACGAAGCACTCCAACTCCGTGACCTGGTTAAGAAGACCGGAAAGGTATTCGCGCTTACCCATAACTACACGGGCTATCCGATGGTCAAGGAAGCACGGGAGATGGTTCGCAAAGGAGACCTGGGAAAGATTTTGAAAGTGGTTGCTGAATATCCCCAAGGTTGGCTCAATGAGCCGAGCGACTCATGGCGGACTGATCCGAGCAAAAGCGGAGCGTCCTGTGCCGTGGGCGACATCGGGACGCATGCCGAAAATTTAGGGCGCTATATCACGGGTCTTGAGATCGAAGAGCTTTGCGCAGAGTTCACTACTTTCGTTCCCGGCCGAAGATTGGAAGATGACGCCAACCTGTTGGTGCGGTATCGCGGTGGCGCCAAGGGAGTCCTCTACGCTTCTCAAATTTCAGTCGGCGAGGAAAACGACATCAATATTCGCGTGTACGGCACCAAAGCTTCATTGGAATGGCATCAGGAACATCCGAACGAATTAATCGTCAAATATCCAGATGCGCCGAGGAGAATTTTTCGACGCGGCAACCCTTATGTCAGTGATGTGGCCAAGAAATTCACACGATTGCCATTTGGACATCCGGAGGCGTTCATCGAAGCGTTCGCCAATGTTTATTTGGAAGCCGCGCGAGCCATCGAAGCGGAGGTCGAAGGCAAACCGATCCCAAGCGACGTCGATTTCCCAACCGTCGAGGACGGAGTCTTGGGAATGGCGTTCATCGCAACCGCAGTGAAGAGCGCGGAAAACGGCGCGGTTTGGACGAAGTTGGAGAAGACGTGAAGGGTCGTCAGATGCTCTGCCTCAGGGCAAAGTGGCGACCCGTTACTTGAACGAAGAATCAAAGGCTAACGCATATAGCGGCCAAACTCAAGAGGCGGTCCGAGACGGACCGCCCTACCGGCACCTACTTTGTGCGCTGGTCACCCACCAATTTTCGTGCTAACAAGCGTTGGTGATGGAGCCGAGTCCATCCAGGTCGATCTCCGGCACCGGAAACACTCCTCTATGGTTCGGACTTCAGGCAAGCAAACTAGCGGGCTGTGGGCTGATCGTTTTGCTGGTCTGCGATTTTCTTTTGATCGCCTTCACATTCCGTGACTACGGCATGAGCTGGGATCAGGCTCCTACGCGAGCCTATGGAAAAACTGTAGTCCATTTCTATTCAAGTCTCGGCCAGGACACGACTGCCCGAATCCGGGATCCGAACAACGCGTATCTTTACGGAGGCTTCTTCGAGATTCTGTCGCGAGGAGTGGAACGTCTTACGCATTTAGGCTGGCCGGAAGCGCGGAATCTGACGAGCGCTCTCTTTGGGGTGGTTGGCATTTGGGCGGTGTTTCGCTTGGGCGCAATG
>DASTDH010000666.1:0-3643 GCA_035710445.1 Chthoniobacterales bacterium | reverse complement strand
CTCGTAATGAGCGTTCATTAGGATCAAATATGTATCATCCTGAATTGGCTCGCCCTCATAATCACGGACGTCGCGAGCTGCTCCACTGACGAGCATACCGAGGCACTTGGAAAACCCGTTTGTCCAATCTGATTCCTTCATTTCCGCGCCATTGGGGCTGAACCAGGTGAGGTCTTTCACGTCTGAGCCGCGAATTCTTTTCCCGGCAAAATATTTGGGCCGGCGAAAGACGGAATGGCTCCGGCGAAAGTCGGCCAGTTTTCGAGTGAACTCAAAAAGGGCTCCTTGTTCGGGAGCCCAGCTCCAATCGAACCACGATATCTCGTTGTCTTGGCAGTAGGCGTTGTTATTCCCCCGCTGTGTCCGGCCAAACTCGTCGCCAGCATTGATCATTGGCACTCCCTGTGAGAGGAAAAGCGTCGCTAAGAAATTTCGTTTCTGCCGCTCTCGGAGGTTCTGAACTGCTTGATCGTTGGTAGGTCCTTCGACGCCGCAGTTCCACGAATTGTTATTATTATCGCCATCCTGGTTTCCCTCGGCGTTCGCCTCGTTGTGTTTCTCGTTGTAGCTTACGAGGTCATTAAGCGTAAACCCGTCGTGCGCAGTGACGAAATTGATGCTTGCGTAAGGCCGTTTGCCTTGATGCTCGTACAGATCCGGGCTCCCGGTGATGCGATATCCGAGTTCAGCCAGGGTGCCGTCATCTCCTTTCCAATAGCGCCGTATGCAATCGCGATATTTGCCATTCCACTCAGACCAGGGAACTGGAAACCCGCCCACCATGTATCCTCCTTCGCCTACGTCCCAAGGCTCGCTAATGAGCTTCACCTGAGACAACACCGGGTCTTGGAGAAGGATATCGAAAAAGGCAGAATTGCGGGAGAAGAGATGGTCTTCGCGTCCCAGAGTTGAGGCGAGGTCGAAACGAAAACCGTCCACATGCATCTCATTCACCCAGTAACGTAAGCTGTCCATGATGAGCTGCAAAACGCGAGCGTTTTGCGTATTTGGGGTGTTTCCACACCCGGTATAATCCATGTAATAGCGCGGGTTCCCATGCACCAATCGATAGTAGGCGGCGTTGTCGATCCCTCTAAAGCTGAGGGTAGGTCCAAGGTGATTACCTTCAGCTGTGTGGTTGTAGACGACGTCGAGAATGACTTCGATTCCCGCTCGATGAAGACCGCTCACCATCGACTTAAACTCGTTCACCTGCTCGCCGGTAACCCCACGGCTGGCGTAACTGCTTTCGGGCGCAAAGTACCCAAGCGTGTTGTATCCCCAATAGTTCGTGACCCCTCGGTCCAGGAGAAAACCTTCGTCGCAATGCTCATGGACCGGCAGCAATTCGACTGCGGTTACACCGAGCTTTTTCAAATAGTCAATGGCGGCCGGCGCGGATAGTCCGGAGTAGCTTCCGCGAATTTCCTTTGGAACCATTTCCCAAAGTTTAGTGAACCCGACCACGTGCACCTCATAGATGACTGAATCGGCCAGTGGGATCCGGAGGGGCTTGTCGTCCTTCCAGTCGAATGCGGGATCAACGACCACGCATTTAGGGATCAACGCCACGTTGTCCTGATAATCCCGTTTCAGATCTTCGGCCGGACCACCGAGCGGATAGGCAAACATTTCCGGTCCCCAAAGCACTTTTCCGGCGATTGCTCGAGCGTATGGATCGATCACAACTTTGGAAGCGTTGAATCGGTGACCCTCCTGTGGCGCGTACGGCCCGTATACTCGGTAGCCGTAAAGCTGGCCGGGCTTTGCGTCCGGCAGGAACAGATGCCAGACATGGTCGGTTTTTTCTCGGAAACGGATTCGCAGGTTTTCTCGGTCCGCTTCGGGTTCATCGAACAGGCAAAGATCGATTCCGGTCGCATTTTCAGAGTAGATGGCGAAGTTAACACCGATCCCGGTCCACGTTGCTCCCAAGGGATAGGGCGTCCCCGTCCATACGCGCATCTTATTCATACTCAACGTACCGGTACGATGGAGCGCTGGCTTGTCGACAGGAAAAGGTTAATCGGCTCGTTTCGCCCGCAGACGCACCTTCCCGATGCAGAACGTTCTCATATAAGCTTGGTGTTTCGCACCGGGGAAGCGCGTCGCTATTCCGGATACTTGTGAAATTGCTGGCCAATTAGATGGAAGCCGCTTTAGTCAGAAGAACCTGATCATGGATAGGACTGATGGAACAAAGCTCGTAGAGGGTAAGATGCGGGAGGCGGGAATCAGCCAAGCCGCCATCGATGCTTTTCTCTTTCAATATCGCAAACTGCTGGAGCACGACACCGGATTGATTCCTGAGGATTCCATTTCGGCCATCGAACGGCTGCCTCGGTTGGATGACGCTCCAGCTTCTGGATTCCCCGAAGAGCTATTGGCCGCTACCGTCATCTTCAAACTAAACGGTGGGCTGGGAACCGGCATGGGGTTGGAGGGTGCGAAGAGCCTGCTACCCGTCCGCTCAGGGCTCACCTTCTTAGATGTGATCGTTCGCCAATTTTTGCAAACGCGCTCCGAACATTCAGGAGAACTGGGACTCTATTTCATGAATAGCTTCAACACCAGCGCCGACACCAGGACCGCGCTGGCTGGTTATACCGAGTTGGGTGATCCGGCGGCGATGGAGCTATTGCAAAGCAAAGCGCCCAAGATCGATGCGAAGAAGCTGCTTCCGGCGATCTGGCCGCAGAATCCGCAATTGGAATGGTGCCCTCCAGGACATGGAGACATCTACCCTTCGCTGCTCGGTTCAGGTCTTCTTGAAGCGTTGCTGAGCAACGGAAAGACGTTCTTGTTTGTTTCGAATGCTGATAACCTTGGCGCGACGCTTGATCTCCGGATTTTGCATTACTTCGCAAATTCTGGTGCACCCTTCCTGATGGAAGTGACTCGAAGAACCGCAGCGGACCGCAAAGGAGGGCATCTGGCAAGAAGGAATCAGGATGGACGTCTTCTCCTGCGTGAATCAGCGCAGTGTCGAGAAGAGGATGAGAGTGCTTTTCAAGATATCAAGCGGCACCGGTTTTTTAACACCAACAATCTCTGGATTCGATTAGATGCCCTTCGTGACGCGCTTGCGGCTTATAAAGGCTTTATTCCGTTGCCCATGATTCGGAATCAAAAAAATATTGATCCTCGGGACAAGACTTCGCCAAAGGTCTATCAGCTTGAGACTGCGATGGGAGCGGCAATCGAATGCTTTGCTGGTGCCGGAGCGATCGAAGTACCGCGGTCGCGGTTTGCGCCGGTCAAAACGACGGCAGATCTGCTGGGAGTACGTTCCGATGCGTACGAGCTGGATTCGCAATGGCGTTTGGCAGTCCGGCCGGAGCGTCGCGGACATCCACCAATCATTCGTTTATCCGACGAATATAAGTTCGTGGACTGTCTTGAGAAACTCATTGCAGAGGGAGTCCCTTCTTTGGCCCGTTGCCATTCCCTCAAAATTAGTGGGCCCTGGAGGTTTCGCGCCGGAGTCGAGTTGGGGGGAGACGTTTCTTTCGTGAACCACAGCGCCGAAATCCGCTGGATCGAGCCGGGCAAATACGCCGATAAAGAGATCAACTCCGGATAGCCGGTTGAATCTTTGGTAGCGACGATTGTCCGGCGAAGCAGCTTCAACTTCGCATGACTC
>DASTDH010000665.1:0-21266 GCA_035710445.1 Chthoniobacterales bacterium | reverse complement strand
CGATCGTTCGAGCATTAATCGCCTCATCAGCAATTCTTCCCTCTCGATCAATAAAGCGTCCCAAGATATCTCCGACCGCTCCCTTCCGCCGAAGCTGAGCCACTTCGGCGGTCGTCAAATGTCCCGATTCGACATGGACCGACTGCTGTGAAAGCGCTCCCACGGTGAAGCAGGCAATGGGCGTTCTTTGCGCGGCCTCGAGAATACCAGAAATCGTTGGATCGCGTTCGAGTGCTTCTTTTGTGCTGCGAAGCCCCAAGATGGCGGGAACCGGCATGATAGTGGCGAATCCATCCGCCGAAGCTGCCATCCGGACGGCAATATCAACCGGCTGATTGGGTGAACTGGTTCGACCGATTCCGCCGTTCAGGACCAACACATGCAGTCCGTGATTCCAATGGTGCGGCATCCATCGAACCATCGCTGCCATGGTTCTTCCCCACGACATGCCAAGAGTCTTCGGCTGAGGATTTAAAGACGCCAAATAACGAGCGCCCGCTTGCGCCACCGCATCCAGAATAAAGCCGTCGTTCTCTACGGTCACCGGCACCACCACTGCTTCCCGCAATCCAAACCGGCGCTGTAACGCACTCTCCAGGTCTGGCCGTCGAGGTGATCTTGGGGTAATATCGATCCGAACGACATCCAGTTCACGAGCCTCGTGCAACAATCGTCCCACCTGCCAACGGGTGAGTCCGAGCTGCTTTGCAATCTCGCTCTGCGTGCGATCGAGGTCGTAATAAAGCTTCGCCGCTTGCACCATTAGATGTTCGCGTTGCTCTTCCGAAGAAACCCGAGGAGCACTACTACGGGATCGAGATTTGCGTTTCGTCGCCATTGCGGCGGGATCAGACAGCGTTCACCCCCTGTTGCCAAGTCTGTCATCATGACATCTTCTAGATCAAACAGCAAATGTTGCTACCTCCTTCAAATGTTGGATAAAGGTTGCTCGCTAGCCATTCCTTGGTAGCGGCGATTGTCTCAACAAAAGTTGTAATTTACAACAGTTGAGCATTGGGCTTAAATGCCCTTCAGAGTCCCCCTGCTCCGGAAGAGAGTCATGGCTACCGGTCGCAGCCGCTCCTCACGTTTCGCTGATGGTCCCCCTAAAAACTATGAAATCAAAATTCTTCCCTTGGTGGTTGGCTCTGCTAGCTGCCGGTGCCGGCACTGGGTGGGCCGAGCTCCCTCATTTCGAAAATGCCACCATCACCGTAGTCGGCGATGCCGGGCAAAACATGGAGTCACTCAACAAATACAAGGACGATTTCACCAAAGCTGGTGTCACGATCAAACAGGTCGGTGCAACGTTCACCGGCCTCTACGACAAACTCAAAACGAGCTTTGTCGCCGGTTCCGACGAGTATGACATGGTGATCTTTTATCCGTCGTACATTGGCGATTTTGCCGGTAACGGGTACTTGGCGCCGCTCGATGAGTACATGAAGAAGACCCCTGCTGCAGTTTGGGATCCGAAATTGGATGAGGTGGAGCCACCTTATCGCGAGGTCTACTGCAAGTGGGCGGGTAAAACCTACGCGTTACCCTATGACGGAGACGTGTTGGTTCTCTACTATCGCAAGGACCTTTTCGAAAATCCGGACGAAAAAGCAGCGTTTCAGAAGAAGTATAATCGTGAGTTAGCGCCTCCAGCGACTTGGAAGGAATGGTTGCAGGTTGCGGAATTTTTCACTCGAAAACAAGGTGATACGCTGGCCGGCCAGAAGCTCGATCATGCTTTCTACGGAGCAGCAGAATATGGGGCACGCGGGTTCAGTTATGGCTGGTTTCTGGCTCGGTTCGCCAGCGCCGGAGGAATTTACTTCGATGAAAATATGAATCCACAGATCAATACCCCGGCGGCCGTCGAAGGCCTGCAGAACATGGTGGATACGCTCAAGTTTTCTCCTCCGGATGTACTGAGCTATGGATACGAAGAACTCAAGAACGCATTCCTGAACGGTGATCTCGCCATGGTAGTGCAATGGTCGGACGTCGGAAAAAAGACGGCCGACCCGCAGCTGAGCAAGATTGTCGGAAAAGCCGGATTTGCCGTCCTGCCCGGAACCGAGGTTAATGGCCAGGTTCAACATAAGGCGCCGATGCCAGTCGGGCGCGTTTTAGCGGTACCGGCGAAATCGAAGAACAAGGACGTCGCCTATTGGGTCGCGAAATACCTGTCGCTGGACAAAAGCCCGATCACAGTTGCAGCCAACTGGAGCGGCCAAGACCCTTATCGAATCAGTCATTTTACTGATACGTCACATTATAAGTTTCCCGACGAAGCTTCGACTAAAGCCTACGTCGCGGCGGTCGAGGCTAACCTCAAAAACGGATTTCCTGATCTAAATATTCCTGGCGCGGCTCAATACATCGACGCTCTGGACGTAGCGGTGACCAAGGCACTTTCGGGTGAAGGCGACCCGAAGAGCGCGTTAGACGGAGTGGCCGCGGATTGGAAAGGAATTACCGACCGGCTGGGAGCGGAAAACCAAAAGAAGTTTTGGACCGATGCACTCTCCAGCTATCGCGCGGCGGGGCTGCTCAAATAAATAGCAGACGGTCAATAGCCGATTCTTATAGGCGATGGCGTGTCGCTCCGCGACTGGCGGGCAGGTGGGGGCGATCCGTCCCGGTCGGTTTCATCGAGTATCAGCGCCAAACGATGACGACAACAACTGCTGAGTCAGAACAGAAGCTCGATCAAGTGCCCGACCGAGGGAATCGCTCTGGCCGTATGAATGACCAACGATTCGCGCGGGCGATGGTTGGTCCGGCGGTCACCGTCCTGTTCCTGGTCACGATTGCGCCGCTGCTCTTCTCGCTCGGAGTTTCATTTACCAATCTGCAGTTCAGCAGTCCGCAACCGATGCGATGGGCAGGAGTCGATAACTATCTCGCGTTGGTTACAAAGGATACTCGCTTCCAGAGCGCGTTGGTGCGGACCTTATTATTCGTACTAGCAGGGGTATTAACTCAAACCGTCATCGGGTATGTCATTGCCTCTTTGCTTGCTCGGGTCCGGCGAAACCGAGCATTGTTACTCAGCCCAATTCTCATTCCTTCGGTGATCTCGCCGGTCGTGGCAGGATGGCAAGGAAGAATGATCTTTAACGCGTCTTACGGTCCGCTGAACGATCTGTTAGCTCGATTCGGAGTCCACGGCCCGGCATGGCTCGCCTCTCCCCAGACGGCTCTGCTTTCAATCTTTCTCACCGACACCTGGCAATGGACCCCTTTTCTCGCGCTGGTCATCCTCGCCGCGATTGAAAGCCAACCACAGGAACTAATTGAGGCGGCCAGACTCGATGGTGCGCATGGATGGTCCATGTTTCGCCGGATTACGCTACCTCTGATTTTGCCGGTTACCGGAATCGGAATTCTGCTCCGCGGGGTTGATCTGTTCAAGACGTTCGACCTTGTTTACATCCTGACCCAGGGGGGCCCGGGCAATTCGAGCGAGACGCTCACCTTCTTCACCTACTTGGCGGGATTCAAATTCTTTAATCCGAGCTACGCTTCGGCGATGTCGTTTATCCAGCTGCTGGTGGTCACGGTAGCAGCCAAGATTTCCTTAGGGATCATGCGCAGACAGGAGGGCTTTTAGTTATGCCCAAGCGGTTCATTCCCGAGTTACTCAAATGGCTTGCCTTGCTCGCCATCCTGGTAATTTTCTTGTTCCCGCTCTTTTGGATCATCTCCAGCAGTTTGAAAACGCGGGGCGAATTTTTTACGCGCCCCCCCATTTGGATTCCGTCGCACGCCGAGTGGTCCAATTATCCAGACTCACTCGCGCGCGGAGCATCAAAGGGCCTTGCCGACAGCTTTACGATCGCTTTTTCGTCGATGTTAGTCTCGTTGCTCCTTGGGACTCCGGCGGCTTACGCCATCGCCCGTTTTCAAATTGGAAAAAAGAATCTCGCATTCTGGATTCTTTCGATTCGGATGTTTCCGCCGATCGCCACGATTCTTCCTCTTTTCGTGATTTTCCGTTTCGTTGGACTGGTGGACTCTTATTTTGGACTGATTTTATCGTATACCGTGTTCAACCTGCCTTTCGCAATCTGGATGCTGAAGGGTTTTATTGAAGATCTGCCGCGAGAAATCGAAGAAGCGGCCAAAGTGGATGGTGCCTCACGTTTTCAGATCTTTCGGAACATTGTTATCCCCTTAGTCGCTCCTGGTCTGGTAGTCGTCGCGCTTTTTACGTTCATCTTCGCCTGGAACGATTTTGCCTACGCCGTCATTTTTAGCGGATCGAAAGTGACCCCGCTGCCAGTCGTGATTGCTCAGTTCGCCGGCGGTCACGAAATTCTTTGGGGACAGATCTCCGCCGCAGCGATCATTGCGATCCTCCCAGCCCTTTTGTTGGCTACCTTTTTGCAAAAATATCTGACTCGCGGCCTGACCATGGGAGCGATCAAATGAAGAAGCTAGAATCTGACTCCAACTCGCAACTTATAACTGCTAACCATGCTCAAGAACCTCAGTCCGCTACACACTCCCGAACTCCTCCACACCCTCGCGTCCATGGGGCATGGCGACGATATCGTGATCGTTGATGCACATTTCCCGGCTGCTTCCATGGCACAAAGGTTAATCCGTTTGGATGGGGTATCTGCGCCGGCGGCTCTGGAAGCCTGTCTCCAGCTCATTCCTCTCGACACTTTCGTAGATGATCCAGCTCTGCGGATGGAAGTTGTGCACGATCCGAATGAGATCCCGGAAGTGCAGACCGAGTTCCAGAAAGTTATCGACCAACAGGAGGGTAAACACCTGCCGCTCGCCAAAATCGAGCGCCATGCATTTTACGAGCGAGCGAAGAAAGCCTTCGCCATTGTGGCAACGGGTGAGCTACGCCCCTATGGCTGCATCATTATCAAGAAAGGGGTCATCTTCCCGAAATAACCGCGAATGGACACGGAGAACTGAACCGCGAATAGATCCTCCTTCGCTCTACGAGCTACGGCGGACAAGCTACTAATGGACGCGAATCATGGTCAATACCGCTTCGTGCCGACCGCGAACAGACACGAGGTAGGCCGGTCCGTCCCGGACCGCCGAGACACCTCACGCCGCCACTAATAGAAAGAGATATGCCGAAACCAAAAGTATGTGTACTGGGCGCGTTCGTAGCCGATCTGACTTGTCGAACTGCGCGAATGCCAAAGTGGGGTGAAACCATCCTTGGCGAAGCGTTTAAAATGGGACCTGGTGGCAAGGGTTCGAATCAAGCCGTCGCAGCGGCTCGGCTGGATGCACAGGTTCGTTTGATTACGAAGGTGGGACGTGATGCGTTTGGCGATATGGCTCGTAAGTTCTATCAACAACAAGGGATGAGTCTCGATCACGTTCTTGAAGATGCTGAGGAGTCCAGCGGAACGGCTACGATTTTAGTCGATCACGCGACGAGCGAGAATACGATCGTAGTTGTCCCTGGCGCGTGCGGTAAATTGTCGGTGTCTGAAGTGGAGGCGGCTCGCGATGAAATTGCTTCAGCCGATATTTTTTTGACCCAACTCGAACTACCGATCCCGCCGACCATCCGCGGTATTGAGATCGCTCATGAAGCTGGGGTCCCGGTAATCTTAAATCCCGCTCCGGCGATTCCGTTCCCCAGGGATTTACTGGCTAAGGTCGATTATCTCACTCCGAACGAAACGGAGGCGTTGGGTTTGATCGGAGGCAACGTTGATGTCGAAGACTTCGACGGCCTGGCTGATCGCTTACTCCAAACTGGCGCCAAGAATGTAGTTCTGACCCTAGGAGAAAAAGGCGCGTTTGTGAAAAATGAACAAGTGCGCGAATTCGTGACCGCCTTTACCCTCGGTCGGGTGGTAGAAACGACCGGAGCGGGAGATGCTTTTGCCGGTGGCTTTGCCGTGGCATTGGCCGAAGGAAAATCGATTGTGGACGCTACCAGGTATGGGTGTGCAGTCGCCGGTATATCAGTCACTCGTCCCGGAACCGCCCCTTCGATGCCGCACCGCGCTGAGGTTGATAAGCTGATTGGGTCGTAGAACTTGCTGTCTTACTGAGGCGCGAAGCGCTGACCAGATTTAAGCCTGGGCTGCTAGGCCCAGGGACCTAAATAGAGACGGGCAGCGCTGAAGGCCGCGGCGGACAGACATCGCGGTATGCTTTCCGCGCTCGATATCTGTCCAATAACACCACACCGGGGTCCCCGTCGATACGCCCTGTTTCTTGGGCTTCGGAGTTTCTCCGATCCGCCGCGCCTTCAGCGCTGGCCGCTAGGAGGACATTTCCCTGGACCTCACAGCCCAGGCTTAAATCTCATCTGCACTTCGCGCTTCAATTGCCGCCGACGGCAAAGTCCGACAGGCTCCCAGGCTTAAATCTGGTCAGCAGCTACGCGCCTTTCTGCACCTGGGCCATAATCTCTCACGAGCGCGTCCCATCTGAGTAGCAAACCAACTGCAAAGCCCGATGCCACCTGGTGTGAACGTTTTGCAGAACCCGCGCCGAGCCCACTCCTTTTCGTCCTCGAGGAATAAATAAGGAGGGAAATGTGTACTTCCATTGTGGAGTCATCAAATGAAACTCAAGCAACAGACGGACAACACCGTCCGCCCCTCGGGGTATCGTCAACTAGTCAGCAACGATTGTTTCGGCACATTTCCGAACTACCTCACACCCCAGTCCCTCCTAGCACTAGTGTTTGCAGTAACTGTTGCGCTTGCAACCGGCTGTTCTTCAACCAGCACTAAGGTAAGCGCAAGACTGATAAGCCCAACTTCCGCCAGCCAGCAGGCTTCGAAGATCGAAGATGACACCTGGTACCAACCGCCACGAAGCCCGGGATTTGATGATCTTTTTGGCAGTTGAATGATCCGCGAGGGCCTCAATCAGGACGGTGTCTAGACTCGGTAGAACTGCTGAAAATCTGTGTAATCTATGCAATCTGTGATAATTGTTTTCTCCGGATGAAGCGGCTCTCCGAATACGAACAAAAGATCGATAAGTTACAAGACGGCTGTCCAATCAAAGCGGCGATCGATGTCATTCGTGGCCGGTGGAAGCCAATGATTCTATGGGAGCTAAATAGAGGTACGAAACGTTTTTCTGATCTGCAAGCGGCGCTGCCGGAAATCGCGGCGCAGGTGCTAACCGTTCAGCTCCGTCAGTTGGAAGCCGACGGCGTTGTCAGACGAACCGTGTATCCTGAGATTCCGGCGCGGGTAGAGTATGCGTTAACCGAGCTTGGTCGAGCCCTCTCGGCAGTGACGGATCAGTTGGAGGCGTGGGGAACGCGTTATCTCAACTGTCGGACGCAACGCGAAGCATCGGAGCGGAGAAGAGTAGCCTGATACGCCCCTTTAGAGAGCTGCTGGATCCGACTTTTCAGGGATCGATGGGCACTCACATTCTGGTGAGTCACTCATAAATTTAGGACGAAGCAGCGCTTCGCATTTCGGTCACGTTGCGGACCGTATGAAATCGTTGCTCGTCATTCATTCCAGCGGGCGCAATACGCGTTCGATTACCCGTCGACTCACTGCCCGATTCGTGGCCGCGTGGAGCGCGCGCAATTCAGGCGCAGAAATCTTTACGCGCGACATCGGCGCCAACCCGCCTCCTCCGGTCGATGAAGCCTGGATCGCCGCCGCATTTACTCTACCGGCAGAACGCGGCCCAGCGATGCAGGATGCCCTGGCATTGAGCGATACGCTGATCGATGAGATCATACGGGCCGATGCCGTTGTTCTCGGCGTGCCCATCTACAACTTCGGGATGCCCGGGCAGTTCAAAACATACATTGATCAGATCGTTCGGATCGGCCGGACCTTCGATTTCAACGTCGCAGCCGCCGACCCCTATCGCCCGCTTCTTCAGCCAAAGCCGGTCGTGATCATCACCTCCGCCGGAGACGGTTCGCTCCACCCTGGCGGAGCAATGGCCCATTTCAACTTTCTTGAACCCCACCTCGAAACCATTCTCCGGTTCATCGGTTTGAGCGACCTCCGCTTTATTCGGGTGGGTTATGATGAGTTTCAGGATGACCGATTCAAAGAAGCGATGGCAAACGCGGAAATCGCTGTTGATAAAACCATTGATCAGCTGGTTCCGGAGGCGGCTGGTATCATTGGTTCTTTCCCGGCGCGGCAACCGCCCGGCCGAGAGTCTCATAACGAGGCGGTAAGTTTAGCCCAAGAATTTTGAAGTTTCGACTCAACTCTTCTGCGCATGAAAGATCTATCTATCTTTACGACAGGCGATGGGTGCCGGATTGCATATCGATTCGATGGGCCTGTCGATAGCCCGGTGTTAGTTCTTTCGAAATCAATTGGGACCACATTGAACATGTGGGATAAACAAATTCCGGATTTGTCGAAGCATTTCCGCGTCTTCGCTATGACGCTCGGGGCCACGGCTCCTCGGGCGCTCCAGCGGGGGCTTATTCGGTTGATCGACTCGGACGGGATGTGATCGAGTTACTCGACTCATTGCAAATAAGCCGGGTGCATTTCTGTGGGCTATCGCTAGGCGGTATCGTCGGTCAGTGGCTGGGCATCCATACTCCCGAGAGGATTTGAGCGCCTCATTCTGTGCAATACTACATCATTCCTAGGGCCGGCCGAGCAGTGGGATCATCGGATAGCCGCCGTGCTACAAGCCGAGGACATGTCGGAAACCGCCGAAATGTTCCTCAGTAACTGGTTCCCGGCTAAAATGCTGAAATCAGAAAGTGCTATCATCGGAACGTTTCGTGCCATGTTGTTAGCGACTCATCCGCAGGGCCTTGCCGGCTGCTACGCTGCGGTCCGCGACATGGATATGCGCCGGACCGTCGCACTTATCCGCTGCCCGACATTAGTGATCGCTGGCCAGTTTGATACCGTTACTCTCCCCGGTCACAGCGCATTGATCGCCGCGACAGTGCCCGGATCTAGATTGGTTATTTTACCGGCAGTACATTTGTCGAATATAGAGTATCCGGATGCCTTCCGGAGCGCCGTGCTCGATTTCCTGCTCGCTGAAAGTCCTGCACAAACTCGGGCGACGCGATCAATTTGAGCGAAGCGCGCAGGTTCACCGCGTTCTTTGCTCCGAATACGGCTTCGAAGCGACGTTGAGCGCGCTCCCACAACGGCATCGCTTGGGCGAGTTTGATTCGTCCGGCTTCGGTTAGCACCGCCAGTCGGGTACGTTTGTCATCCTGATCGACCGCGATTTCGACCAGACCGTCCCGCTCCAACGGCTTCAGGTTGTGGGCAAGAGCCGAGCGATCGATCACGAGGGAACTGGCAAGTTCCCCCATATTTGGTCTTCCCGTGCGCGGCGATCTGGGTAGGAATAGACCATTGCGTCGAGCGAAGGCCGCAAGGAGCCAGAATCGCATCATAAAGCTGCGAAACGCGGCGTGTTGCTCTGCGGAGCTCGGTACCGTTACATCGGCCGGCCTCCGGAATCACAAGCGCGGGTTTTGCCTGCTTCCTCGCGTCCCCGGCTCGCTTTGCTCTTCGGGCCGACTTCATGCCTCTTCCTTCCCGAGCTCCACTGCGGCACTTATCAGCATATACCGGACAACGTAGACTTCAATGATCTATCCTTCTCCGTCTCCCGGCCGAAGCACTTTCTTCAGGAGATCGTGCCGCTGAAACAAAGCTTGTGACCGTCCATGCGATTGCGAAGCCGCTTTTCCTACGAAACTAGCGAACGTTGCCGGAACTTATTATCGCTAAACGATATGCATCGATTGCGCGCGTCGGGTTGCTCGGTTCTGCTCTGGTTCTGTTTGGTTGGCCCGACCATGGCGGAAGACCCGGTTATCGTCCATTACTCGGACCCTGGTCTTACCCGTTTGGAGAAGCAGTTGGGAATCACGACGGCTCAACGAGACCGTTTCGAAGAGATCGTGGTCAAATATCGTGATCCGGGCAACCAAATCGCTGCAACCAGTGGAAATGAAAGCGATGCGCGACCCTCCGTCGGGGAAGGACCAAAGCGAGGACACGGCGGAAAGGCCGGGACTTTCGGTAGCGGGCGACGAAACATCCCACGTAAAGAACTGGACGAGTTGGCCACAATTCTAACGCCGGCACAGATCAAGGAGTTTCAGCAACTTGATGGCAGGAGGAATAAACAAACAGCCAGCGAAACGCATGACGGTGGGACCAGATAGGTAGGGCGGTCCCGCGTCCGCGGGACCGCCGGTAAGCACGATCTCGATAGACTTGCTCGTGATTCGTAGGTCTCCGATTCCGCGATCGCCTGGCCTATGCACCACCTCTTGGACCTACCTATTCGTGTCTATTCGTAGCCTGTCCGCTGTAGTTCTTAGAGCCATTCGCGGTTTCTCATTCCACTAGCGATCACACGATGGCGACTGCTCTCTTTGGAAGTTCGGTATCAGATACTTTGATGCAATCGTCGATGCGATTTGGACGCGCGCAGCTTCGACTGGACAGTCGCCGCTACCTCTTATTCGTGTCCATTGGTGTCCATTGGCGGTTCAGTTCTTAGCGTAATTGGTGGTTTCTCCTTCCACTAGCGATCACACGATGGCGGCTGTTTCTCTTTGGAAGTTCGGTATCAGATACTTTGATGCAATCGTCGATGCGATTTGGACGCAGCTTCGACCGGACAGTCGCCGCTACCTCTTATTCGTGTCCATTCGTGTTTATTCCGAAACTTTGCCCATCCCTTCGCGGTTATTCCGCGCGATTCGCAATGATGATCAGATGCAGGTGCACCAAATCGTTCACCAGATGTTGGCCGAGGAACGCGAAGAACTTTCCGGAACCATACTGGACGTCCCAGCGTGTTCGGTCGAATTCCAGATGGGCTTGCCCGGCGATCGTATTGGGGCCGGACCAGCCCACGACCGCCGGGAAAGTAACCTGGTCGGTTACACCCTTCAGCGTAAGGCGCCCATTCATTTCGTAGTTAGGGGAACCAGGGGTCCCGGGCGATAATACCTTCGCGGCAATCAGCTGAAATCTGGCCGTCGGATACTTCGCCACATCGAAGAAGTCCTCACTGGCAAGATGTTGGATAAGCATTTGATTAGTTTGGGCATCCTTGATGTCATCGCAGGCAAGCGATTTCATGTCGATCTGGAACCGGGCGTCTTCAAGTTCGCCCTCCTTCAACTGAAACAGACCCTCAGCAAAACGAAGGGTTCCATTATGCGAGTTAGACAAATTCGCTCCCGTCCACTTGACCGTACTTTTCTCAATATCAAGCCGAAAAGAGCCGTTCAGTGGCGGCTTGGGTTCCTCCACGCCGGGTTTACCCTCGACGACAAAGCCTTCTTCTTCCCATGCCTCTAGACCACCGGCGAATTCCCAGACATTAGTGAATCCGGCCCTCAGCAGCTTATCCGCTGCGACCGATGCTTCCTTTGATTCTGGTCCGGCGCCATAAACAACGACGGATTGATTCAGATCCTTGACTACCCCGCGCGCTTGATCCAAGAAACTCACCTCGTAAACGCTGGCCCGCTTCGCGCCGGGCACATGTTTGCGGTCGTAACTTTCTGGCGGTAATACATCCAGGACCAGTGGCGGTTCGTTTCCTTTCAACCAGTCCTGGAGTCGACTCGCATCAATAACCTTGGCACTCATACGATGATCATATCTTAGCCCGCTATCGGCTCAACTCGATCCCCATCAATCGATTCATCGATTTCGCAGATTCGTACCAATTAGAAACCGGATTCGGGCCCCCAAGCCACAGAAAAGATTCGCCGGAGGTCGGGGAATATCGCGGTCTCGAAACGAACCGCTCTACCTGTATTCTGCTTTCCGCATTCAGTGTGCTCTATTTTGCCCTCGGCCTCTGTAATCTGTCAGGAGCTTCGCCGGCTGCCTGCTTGCCTAGTTTTTTCAAGGCTTTCGCGAGCTGAAGGCGCTCCCCATTAGTGAGAACTTCTGCCAGCTTCTCCATATCCTTTGCGTGCGCGCTAAATGTCTGCTTAATCAGGGTCCGTCCTTCCGGCGTGAGGTCGACCACGCGGACTCTTCGATCAGTCTCACTTTCGGTCCTTGAAACCAGCCCCCTTTCATAGAGCCGGTCGACGGCGCTGCTGATAGAACCAGGCGTCAGAAAGACTTTCGGCCCAATTGCGTTCACCGGTAACGGACCTTTATGCAGGAGCGCTTCCAGCACACGAAAATCGGAGTCGCCTAGACCGCTTTCCTGGAAACTCCGCGCGGCGCAAACGGCCATTGCTTGATAAGCCTTCGTTACAATCAACCAAAGATGAACTCCGCTTACGTCTGGCATGGGAACCGTCTCTTCTTTGCTGCCGGAAGCAGCGGATGATCGGACGCATCCACGCTCCCGACTATATATTGACATCAATATTTTTTGAGTCAATAATATTCGAGTCCCTAGATTAATCCCAAATGCAGATCGGTATCGATAGTTTTGTTGAAACAACCCTGGATCCTCTCAAACCCCGCGCTCACACTGAAGCCGAGCGCGTCCGTGATCTACTCGAAGAAATCGAGCTCGCCGACCAGCTCGGCCTCGATGTCTTTGGCATCGGCGAACACCACCGCAAGGAATTCGTCGCTTCCGCACCCGCCGTCCTTCTGGCCGCGGCTGCCACCCGAACCAAACAGATCCGCCTAACCAGCGCCGTCACCGTCCTCAGCTCCGACGACCCGGTACGCGTCTTTCAGCAGTTCGCGACCCTGGACCTCGTCTCGCAGGGGCGAGCAGAGATTATCGTGGGTCGCGGGTCCTTCATCGAGTCATATCCGCTCTTTGGGTTCGATCTTAACGACTACGACTCGCTCTTTGCCGAGAAACTCGATCTTCTTCTCAAAATCCGCGAAGCCACCCAGGTTCATTGGTCGGGAAAACATCGGGCCGCACTTACCGGGCAAAGTGTCTATCCCCGCCCGGTGCAGAATCCTCTGCCCATCCGGATCGGCGTTGGAGGTACTCCTCACTCCTTTGCCCGGGCCGGCGCGCTTGGAATTCCCTTGGTGGTTGCCATCATTGGCGGCGAGCCCCGCCGCTTCCGCCCTCTCATCGACCTTTATCGGGAGGCCGGCTGGCGTGCGGGCCATCCTCCGGAAGCGCTCAGCGTAAGCATCCATTCGATCGGGTTTCTTGCCGACACCACCGCACAGGCTGCAAACGAATTCTACCCTTCCTACGCGCAACTCTTCAATAGAATCGGAAAAGAGCGAGGGTGGCCGCCCATCACACGAACGCAGTTCGACGCCGCCCGTGGATCGACCGGCGCGTTGCTCGTGGGCGACCCGGACTCCATCGCGGAAAAGGTCCTTTCGGAGAACGAGGCGTTGGGCGGCATCTCCCGAATGACGATTCTGCTCAATGGCGGCATGATTCCGCACGCCAAGACGATGCACGCGATAGAGCTGCTCGGCACACGCGTCGCGCCGATCGTCAAGAAGGAACTGGTTGCGGTCACTGCCTAAGGTTCAGGAAACCGGTTCTACTCGCCCGACCGCCTGCTGCCCTTTCAGGGTCAGGATCCCCACCGCGATTAATCCGGCATGGAATAGAATCCCTATAGTCAATACGACCTGGCCGGGAAGCGGTCCGATGGCAGCGTGGTCCCAAAGATCGTTGAGCGACCTGACCGGCGTTGGATGGATGCATATTTTGGCCGCGTAGCTGACCGCCTGAACTGCGAACAGGAATGAGTAGTTGCGTCGGAGCCGGCGTCCCACCGCTTCCCAAAAGCTGATGTGAAAACGAAGTCGCTCGTAGTCCCGAGCCAGAGCCTCGTTCCAGCCGCTGTCAACCCGCACCCGTTCGAGCCGGAGCAGCGGAACGTACATCGAAACTTCCATCATTCGCACACGCGTACGCCAGATGTCGAAATAGCGATATCGGCGGGCTTCAATCGAGAGAAACACCAAGGCCATCAGTGCCACCAGAACGAGAGGAAGAGGCGAATTCGTGGGGCTACTAAAAGCAACCGACAGCGCTATACCGGTGGTCGCTACGGCCCAGTTGGTGGTCGCATCGAGTCGTGTGCGCCAAACCTTGCTGCGATACATCTCGCCTCGATACAGATGGGCAAGCATGCCGAGTTCGGCCGCGTTATACGGGCTCTCGGGCGCAGGACTTATACTGTCTTTTGCTGAACTAGTTGGCATAACTTTTTCCACATACTTGTCACAATGCGGCCGGGCAATCGATCCGGTAATGCATGAATTTGCACGATCGAAAATCGGTATTGCTTCCTGGGGAGCTTTCGGTTAGTCGATGAAGCGCTACCCCAGGCCATTGGCCGGGACCGGTTTTTCGTTCCGGGATATGGAAAACCCCGCGGCAAAGTAGGTCCCAAGGTGGTTACTATCTTGTGCACACCCTGCGTGATTGGATCTATGGCGTTCCGACCTGGCTCAGCGGCAGTGTAATCGTCATCGGAGCGGTCACGCTCAGCCTCCTTGCGCTGGCTTGTTTCCACCGGTTTGTGCCGTTGGAACTGCGGCGAGCCCATAATGATGTGGCCGGATTTATTCTCGCCATTGTCGGAGTGATATACGCTGTCCTCTTGGCATTCATCGCGGTATCCACCTGGGAGGATTTCAACAAAGCCCAGGACTCTGCCGAACTGGAAGCGAATATGGTGGACAACCTTTATGTGGACTCCGCCGGTCTGCCTCCCAAACTAGCCTTTTCCGTCCGTCGTCATCTACGCGACTATACCCAACTGGTTATTGACAAGGAGTGGCCCGCGCAGCAGGCGGGTCGCACCAATATCGAAGGCTGGAAACCACTCATCGCGCTCAATACGGCGATTGCAAAATTTCGTCCAGCCGAAAGTCTGGCCGCGATACATTCAGAAATCTTGCACACCGCTAATGACCTTTACCGAGCCCGCCGAGATCGGCTGGTAGCAGCCTCCTCCAGAATTCCAAACGTAATGTGGGCAATCACGCTGTTGGGCGGCGCGGTGACGGTAGGATTTAGCTTTCTTTTTGGAGTTCCTAAGTTCCGGATTCACCTGCTCATGACCGGCCTCCTGGCGGCTTCACTGGCACTCGTGATTGTGTTGATCGTAGCGTTCGATTGTCCGTTTCGTGGAGACCTCAACGTTTCAGCGGACGTTTACCGCCGCCTTTACCAGCGGGTGGTACCGGCTATGACCATCGACCTGAACGAGGTACGCAGCCAGGAACCGGATTACCACGGGATGTCCGATTCGATGTTAGCCGACACCATTTATACTACTTACTTTTCGGATCTACCCCGCTCAGAATTTGACCACCTGCTCGTGGGGGGAATAGCAGGTAGCAAATAGCAGACGGCAAAGTGGATGCTGAGGCCAAGTAGGGCGGCCCCGCGTCCGCGAGACCGCCCGGACGCGAGCCGTAACCTGGTAGGGCGGTCCGCACAGCCCGGCCCGCCGGGCGTCGCGATCCACCCCTCTTCCGGCTCCTGACCCTGCCTTTCATATTCCCTATTCCGCATTCGGTATTCCGTATTCCAGTCAGGCATAATATGGTCGCAGAATCGGCAGCAGGTTTCCGACTCGCAGTGCACGCTCCATTGTAAGATTTGGAACCTCGCCTCCCATTGGAACCAGTTGGTTTGCCCTCAGCGCAGCGATCGGTACACCATCCCGGAGGAGGATCCGATGTGCGCTGATCGCTGCGATACGTAGCCCCGGCGTCAGAATTCCGGCAAGATTTAACGGGTCGGCAGCGCTGATCGTGATCAGTGCCCCCGTGGCCGGCATTTTGCGGATCGAGCGCAGTAAGCCCACCGCTTCCGGTAGAGCAAACTGTTCACCGCTAACGCCGCTGACGAAATAGCCGCCACGAATTTCGCCTTGCGCTTCTAGCCGCCGATAAGCTCGACACAGTTCAAACCAGGAAACATTGAGAGATTCCTTGTCCAGTATCCGGCGAAAGATCACTCCGTAACGCCGCAACAGCACTCGGGCAAAAACCTCGATCGCCTCTTCCCGTTTGTTTGTCTCCGGTGCTTTTGCCCTGCGCAACAACGACCATCGTCCGGCAAATTCGACACTGGTAATTGTTTTATGATGCCTCCGGCGTTCCGACCTCGCTTCACTGTGGCGCGGCACGCCGTAGCTCGAAGAGCGAATGTGGTCCGTCGACGAAAATGGGGCGCGCTTCTCTTCGGGCACAAGCAACGCGCGCAGGCCTTCAAAACTGTCGGCTGTTACATAACCCTGGGCCACCAGCTCGGCTAACGCCCGCTCTACTCGCGAAGGTAATAAGCCGGTCTGTGTGACCAGCTCGCCGAAAAAGAGCGCGCCACCGCCGGCCAACACCTCGAGAGTCTGTTCAGTATCCGGCGAAAATCCAGTCGGCTCGGAAATAGCCGAGAGCGCACACCAATGGGCCAGGTGCTCGCGCGTAAACAGCGATATCGGACTCGACCGAACCGGCAATACCGACCGGCCGTTTGAATTTTGCGGGGAAGTTAATCGTCCCCATCCGATCCGTCCGGTGAAACAGAGTTGGTCGAGCGAGGCGGGAGCATAGTCTTTGATCCGGAGCGCTAAAACTTCCGGTTCCCAAGCGGCGGCTGGCAACTCGTAGCCGTCGAGTGATTCCAGCACGGCTCTGACGCCATCGACACCCTCAACCCGGTATTCTTCGTCCGCCCGCTGCCATGCCAAGAGGAACCGTTGAAACTCCGCAATTGATACCGGCTGAATTTCAGCACGCAGCCGATTAATTGTTAGTCGATGAATGCGCGCCAGAAGCCGCCGATCACACCACTCGATTTCCTGCGCATCGGGGTGAAACCTGCCTCGTAAGACGAATCCCTCCGCTTCCAGAGCGAGAAGTGCAGCTTCAATTTCCTGGACGGATAGGGCAAAGAATCTGGCCAGCGCGCCGGCCGAGATTGGTCCGATCACTTCCATCCGGCCTCGCACGAGTTCGCGCAGGGCGCCGGCACGCTCCCAATGTCGCCGACGTTCAGCCTCTGGGGCGGTCAGCGCCGGTTCCGCAGCGCAATCCGGGTAGATCGCCTGCAATATCGGTAAACGCTCAGCCGCCACCCAAAAAGAACAGGGCGTGGTTAGTCCGGCTCGCCTTTCCGACTTCAGTAAACCGAGCCAGGTCGAGACATCGTCCCCCAAGCGCCGCATTTCTTCATCTTCGATTGCTCCCATCAACAACAATGTTTCATGAAGCTCATCGGCATTCGAGACCTGGGGCCAAGCTTCAGCGCAAACCTTTTCGATCGCGGCTGTATCGAGAATCCCCAGACCGCTATCGGCGGAGGATTCACTGGCTCGCCGAGTATAGACGGCTTGGGTCCGGCGCTCTTCCAGCGGCGCATTATCCAGAAAGGCATAAGGCTTGGCATTAAGAATCTCGTGGGCAAATGGCGATGGCTCCGGCAAATCGCGAGCAATACATTGGACCGAACCGTCCTCGATCCGCTTGAGCAAATTAATCAGCCCGTCGATATCCATCGCCTCGATTAAGCAATCGTCGATTGTTTGTTGCACTAGCGGGTGTTCGGGAATTTCTCGATCGCCGGCGATGTTCTCCAGACAAGCAAGCTGATCGGGAAAGATTGCTGCCAACAGATTCTCCGATTCCATCCGCTGGAGGGGAGCCGGCACTTTGTGGCCGCCGCGCTGGCGCGGAAGAGCGAGCGCGCGGGTTGCGTTCCATCGCCAGCGGATTCCGAACATCGGCGCGTCGAGCAGTGCTTGAGTTAAGAGATCGCGCACCGTTCTGCTGTTCAAATAATGGAAGACATCGGCGAGCGGGAACGAGTGCTGAGTTCCGAGTGACAGCACAATCGCGTCGTCCGTGGCGGCAGCTTGTAATTCAAAATTGAACGACCGGCAGAACCGTTTCCGCAAAGCCAATCCCCAGGCCCGGTTCAGACGAATACCGAACGGTGAGTGAATGACGAGCTGCATCCCACCGGACTCGTCAAAGAAGCGTTCCAGCACCAGCTTCTCTTGAGACGGAATGACGCCCAACGCTCGAAACGTAGCGCCGAAATAGTCGGCCAGTTGGGTTGCTCCCGAATCAGAAAGGCCGGTTTCCGTGGCCAACCAATCTGAGAGGTCTTGTCTGCTATCGGTCGGCTCGGACCCGCTTCCATTCGCATTGTTTGGCTTCGGCCGGGTTTCGATCCTCCGCTCGACATCGAGCCGCAACCGCGAGACCGATCGCGACAATTCCGCGGTACGGCCCGGCGCTTCACCCAACCAGAAAGGAATACCGGGAGGTTGCCCATGGGCATCTTCTACCCGCACCATACCCGAGTTGATGCCCAAGATTCGCCAGGAAGCGTTGCCGAGTTGAAAGATATCTCCCGCCATGCTTTCAACAGCAAAATCTTCGTTGACTGTGCCGATGAAAGTTTCACCGGGTTCCACTACCACCCGGTAATCGGCGTTATCCGGAATTGCGCCTCCGGAAGTCAGCGCCACCAGACGTGCTCCACGACGAGCGCGGACCCGGTGGTTTACGGCATCGTGATGAAGCAATGCCGAGCGCCGTCCTCGCCGGGTGCTGAACCCATCTGCCAAGGTCCGCAAGACGTCGTCGAATTCTTTCCGCGTCAGGTTGCGATAGGGATAAGCTGACCGCATCAGTTCGAACAGTTTCTCTTCCTCGCAATCTTCGGAAGCCGCGCACGCAACCATCTGTTGGGCCAACAGATCGAGCGGCTTCTGCGGCATCTCCAACGCGTCCAGCTCGTGATTTCGGACGCTGCCAAGCGTAGCGACTCCTTCCACCAACTCGTCCCGGCTCAACGGGAATAGCCGGCCCTTGGGCATTCCACCGCGCCGATGTTCGGCCCTTCCCACCCGCTGCAGAAAGGTCGCGATGGAACGAGTTGAGCCGAGTTGGCAGACCAAATCGATCGATCCAATATCGATACCGAGCTCCAAAGAAGCAGTCGCTACCAGCGCTTTCAATTCGCCCCGCTTTAACCGATTCTCGGCTTCGAACCGGAGCTTGGCCGACAGGCTGCCATGGTGCGATGTTACTTTATCTTTGCCCAGCCGCTCGCCAAGATGATGGGTCACACGTTCGGCCAGACGACGAGTGTTAACGAACACCAACGTCGTCTGATGTGCCGCGATGAGATCGGCCAGCCGCCCGTAAACTTCCGCCCAAACTTCGTTGGACATCACAGCTTCTAACGGTGAACCGGGTAATTCGATTGCGAGATCGAGCTTACGCGTATGGCCGCAGTCAATAATCGCGCATCGCGCGTTTCCGGTATCGTCCAGGTTTCGCGTCCCCACCAGAAAGCGCGCGACTTCCTCCATTGGTTTTTGGGTGGCGGACAATCCGATGCGTTGCAAGGGAGAATCGACCAGCGCCGCCAACCGCTCCATGCTGAGCGCTAGATGCGATCCGCGCCGATTACCAACCACGGCATGAATCTCATCGACGATCAAAGTCCGGGCTGTTGCCAACATTTTTCGGCCCGACAAAGAGGTGAGCAGCAGATAGAATGACTCCGGCGTAGTCACCAGAACATGGGGCGGCTTGCGAAGCATTGCCTGTCGCTTGGCCGCCGGTGTATCGCCGGTCCGCACCTCTGCCCGGATATCGACGTCATGGCCGCAATCGCTTTTCAGTGCAGCCCGAATACCGGCGAGTGGTTGTTCCAGATTCTTATGAATATCATTGCTGAGCGCTTTTAGGGGAGACACGTAAACGACGCGGGTCTCATCGGGGAGCTTCCCCTCCATTCCATCCCGAAACAATTGGTCAAGGGCTGCGAGAAAAGCAGCCAACGTCTTGCCTGAGCCCGTCGGCGCAGCCAACAGTGTATGGTTGCCGGCCTGAATCGCCGGCCAACCGGCTCGTTGTGGCTCAGTTGGGGTCCCGAACGTCCGTTCGAACCATTGAGCCACTACTGGATGGAAGCGGAATGACTGCATCGCGCCGCTATTCTAGCTCAAGTCTCACTTGGGCAAAAGTGGACGCCCCCGAATCAGGCCGGGCTTCCCGTCTCCGAGCCTCACCGGGCGTGTTAGAACAACCAATGCGGCGACTCGAACAAAAGCAGCCCACCTCTAACGCTCTGTTGTCTATTGCTTCGATGATTATGAGTGAGGAAATTGTTTATCTCCGATTCGCAGCACTGAACGCCAGGAAAACCGTCGGGAATCGACATTCTATCGGCCAATCACATTGGCGGTACTCGGATCTTTGGCGATCGGGATTTTCTTTCTGGTGAAGTTCGCAACGCCAACCCCCGGTATCGATCAAGAGCGCGTTACCAGGACAGATGTCCCCACTCAAAGCATCGTTACGTTTGGTCAAGCCTTCCAACAGCTCGGCGCTCGACGCTAATAGTTGCCCCGCATCCGGCGCAAAAGTATGATCAGGGACCGCTTCGCTTTTCTCTTTCTTATCTTCACAATGCTTGACCTGGCGACCGGCGTTAATGCGGAGCCTCAATGGCTGACCCTGCCGCCGACGCCAGTGCTGGCCAACGCCAATCGCATTGGCTTCGCACCGGTAAACGGAATCAAAATCTGGTACGCTATGTTCGGTCAGGGCGAGCCCGTGATCCTGCTCCATGGCGGTCTCGTGAACTCGAATTACTGGGGTAATCAGGTGCCTGTCTTGGCGAAGTACTACCAGGTTATCGTCATGGATAGCCGCGGGCATGGGTGCAGTTCGCGGGACGAGCGACCCTTCAGTTACGAATTGATGGCCTCTGATGTAATCAGTCTGATGGACTACCTTAAGATCCAGAAGGCGGCGATCGTCGGCTGGAGCGATGGTGCAATTATAGGCCTGGTTATCGCCATCCATCATCCTGACCGCCTGACCAAACTCTTCGCTTTCGGCGCGAATTCTGATCCGAGCGGCATAAAGGATGATCTTGACAAAAATCCGGTTTTCCAGGCATGTGCCGCGCGAGCGGAAAAGGAGTACCGGCGACTCTCGCCGACACCGGACCAGTACCAATCGCTTAGTGACCAGCTCAGTAAGATGCAGGCAACAGAGCCGAACTTCACGGCAAAGGAACTACGCTCGATCAAGGTGCCGACCTGGATCGTAGACGGCGATCATGAGGAAGCGATCAAGCGGGAGAATACATTGCTCATGGCCGACCAGATTCCCAGTTCAGAGCTCCTGTTGCAGCCCGGGGTCAGCCACTTCTCTTTTCTCCAGGATCCAGACCAGTCTAATTGCGACCTCTTGCATTTCCTGCTGCGGGCAGGAAAAAATAGCAGATAGCAGACTTCATATAGTGATGTTCGGTCTGAGAAAGTCGGCGGTTCGAGGCGGACGGCCTAGCCCTGCTTGTCATCGCAAGATTTCGCTCAAGCT
>DASTDH010000664.1:0-2642 GCA_035710445.1 Chthoniobacterales bacterium | reverse complement strand
GCAGCGTGATTATTTTGCCCAGATCCCGGTGCTGCGTCAGCCTTCCCAAGCAAGAAAAAGAAAGCCGAGCCCGGTAGCGATGCAGCCCGGGCTATAGAAGCGAGTGTCATTGCGGGCGAACGCCGTGGTTCGGACAGCCTTGAATAGTCCGATGTAGGCGTGCCAACTCAATCCGCGCGCCAGAAATATCACCGCTAGCAAAGCCATACCTGACCGAAGCAAGCCGCGTGGTCGCAGCACGTTAATACGCATTACATAAACGATGAGCGCAACGAGTACGATGCAGAGGACGGCTGCTACCGCCAGTGTTGCGGTAGCCGTTGGCTCAAATAGCGGGGTTTCGTCCTCACGCTGCGGCACGGCTACATTTCGACCGTACTGGCCCCCAATCCCCCAGTAAAAATGAAACGCAATTGCGATCGCTAGAAACGTCCCAATGAGCAACGCAATCAGCTGCGTCACGGGTGCTCCGCCGCAAAATGCGCAGGCGTCAGCCGAGCAATCTGGGTATTCAGTCGTCCTGTGAGCTCAAGTGCAAGCATTCGGAAAAAACTTACGACACTCCAAATTGGTCTTGTCGCATAGGGTTTGTTGCTATTGCCCTCAACGAACTCGTGACTGAAATAAGCAATCATGTAGCTTACCGGGCAAACGATTAGCGCCAGCCACCAAGCAAAGTAAAACGACAAAAAGAGGCCGAGGAGCTGCCCGAAAAACAACCCGTAATAGTGGAAAATTCGAGTCAATTGACGGGCATGGCCAGCAAGGTAGCCAAGCCAATATTCATCATAAGTGAGTGTGTTCATAACACCGGCCTCACGTCCTAGGGGCAATTTGCCAGATATTTCTCCCGCGTTCCAATTAATAGTCGGCCACTTCGGCTTCTGGCCAATTTCTGACCTCAGGGGGTGTCGTCTTTTGTGCCGCTGTCAGGGCATAGCGGACGTCAGATTTGCCGTCTCGAGTTAATAAGTAGACTCTCTGGTCAATCAGCCAAAACAAAAGAGGCCCGCATGACGCGGGCCTCTTTATTTTGCGTTTCGATCCGCCTGAGATCAGAACAGGTGCGCAAAGATGAAGTACAGCCCGCCCGAAAGCGCGATCGCGATCGGCAGCGTCAGCACCCAGGCCATCGCCATGTTGCGGATGGTTGAGACCTGAAGCCCCGATCCGTTGGCGGCCATGGCGCCCGCGACGCCGGATGACAGCACGTGGGTGGTGGAGACCGGAAGGCCGAAGTTATCAGCCGCGGCGATGGTCGCAGCGGCAACCAGTTCGGCCGCCGCGCCTTGGGCGTAGGTCAGGTGCGTTTTGCCGATCTTCTCACCGACCGTCACGACGATGCGTTTCCAGCCGATCATGGTGCCGAGGCCAAGCGCGAGAGCAACCGCGATCTTCACCCAGTTCGGGATGAACTTGGTGGCGCTGTCCAGCGTGCCCTTGTAGGTGTTCAAGGTTGCGATCTCTTCCTTGTTGAGGTCGTTGGCCTTGTCCTTCATCAGGAAGCGGATCGCTTCCGACGTCAGGTACATGTCGTTACGGGTGTTGCCGACGAGGTCCGAGGGAACCTTGTTCAGCGAACCGTACTTCTGAACCTGGTCGGCGATATCCTTCACCAGAACCGAGAGCGAGGGGTAGGTGCCTTCGTTGATCTGGTGCTGCGAGACGTACTGGGTCACAGCGGGCCGCGGATCGCCGATGATGCTGTGACCGGCGCCCTGGGCCGAGATCACGGCAGAAGCAGCCGCCGAGGCCTTCGCGAACACGACGATCTGCGAATCCGGCATGGAGCGGTTGAGGGCGTAGGCTGTCGGGACCGTGCCGATCAGGATCAGCATGATCAGACCCATGCCCTTCTGGCCGTCGTTCGAACCATGCGCGAAGCTGACACCGGTGCAGGTGGCGATCAGGATGCTGCGGATCCACAGCGGCGGGGGCTTGTTGGCTTCGGGCGCTGCGTACAGCGCCGGGTTGCGCACGACGAACTTCAGGACCAGCAGCAGGATGGCCGCCATGCAGAAGCCGAACAGCGGCGAGAGCAGCAGCGCGTAACCGATCTCGGTCGCCTTGGTCCAGTCCACGCCCGAGGTGCCGTCGCGGCCGCGCATCACCGCGTTGGCGATGCCGACGCCGATGATCGAGCCGATCAGCGTGTGCGAGGAGGAGGCGGGGAGGCCGAGCCACCAGGTGCCGAGGTTCCAGATGATCGCCGCGATCAAGAGCGCGAACACCATCGCAAAGCCGGCGCCGGAACCGACCTGCAAGATCAATTCGACCGGCAGCAACGAAATGATGCCGAACGCGACAGCGCCGCTCGACAGCAAGACGCCGAGAAAGTTGAAGCAGCCGGACCACACCACGGCGAACCCGGGTCGCAACGAGTGCGTGTAGATCACTGTCGCGACGGCATTCGCGGTGTCGTGAAATCCGTTGACGAATTCGAAGCAGAGCGCGATCAGGAGTGCCACGCCGAGCAGGATGAACGGCGCCCATGCGACCGCCGGCGCGCTGCTATCGGACATGTCCGAATAGATGCTGAAGGCGGTGTAGCCGAGGCCGATCGCGATCACGCCGAAGAAAACGATCAGCGTGATCGGGTTGAAACCTGCATCGAGTTTCGGACGGGTGTCCGCGCGCGTCGT
>DASTDH010000663.1:0-3079 GCA_035710445.1 Chthoniobacterales bacterium | reverse complement strand
CCCCTACCGGCTGACCTCGTGATCGCTGGCAGAACGAGAAATGGTCGCCACGTTTCTCACCTCCGCCTCTCCCAACGGGATTCGTTCGAAAAAGAGCCAGAATGCAATCGCAACGAGGCAACCGACAATACCGCAACCGGTCCAAAGCACGTGACCGGCGGCGCTTTGCAAGATCCATCCGCCAAGAGCCGGCCCCAGCAGAATTCCGAGCGACCAACTCATGGAGTAAGCCCCCTGATAAACACCGCGTTGAGTCGGTGGTGAAAGGCGGCTGATCAATGCCGGCGTGGTCGAGGCGACACCGATCTCGCCCAGGGTCCAGATAAACACCGTACCGGCATACTGGAGAACCGTATGAGCAAACTGCGTCAGGAAGAATCCGAAGCCGACACAGGCGGCAGCCAAAGCCAGAGCTCGCGCGGCCGACCACCGCTGCAAGATCCGGCTCAACGGAATACTGAGAATCACCACCGTTATTCCGTTGGCAATGATCGCCCG
Organism: Chthoniobacterales bacterium; assembly: GCA_035710445.1. GTDB lineage: Bacteria > Verrucomicrobiota > Verrucomicrobiia > Chthoniobacterales > JAFAMB01 > DASTDH01. The sequence goes on along the minus strand of DASTDH010000663.1, from coordinate 2,581 downwards.
GCTATAGTCACCTGCATTCATCCCGTGAAGTCGCATGACGAGCGGCAAAGTGGAATATGCTTGGAAGAATTGAGCAGTGAGAAAGGAGGACAAGAAAAACAGCAGAAACATTCGGCGATCGGAAAATGCGGCAAATGGCGAAGACCGGGTCCCGGTGCTGACCAAATGTCGGGCCGGTTCGCGCAACCGCACCAGGATCAGGATAAAATAACCGAGAGAGCTGAGCGCATCGAACAGGAAAAGAAAAAAGAAGCTGATCGCAGCGAACGCTCCTCCGATCAATGGCGCGAGACTGGCTCCGATATTGATCGCCCAGTAATTGAGCCCAAAGGCACGAATCCGATCTGATACCGGAACAAGGTCTGCGACTGCGGCCGATACCGCTGGACGCTGAAAATCAAACGCGAATCCGGCTAGAAACGCACAAAGATCGATCAGAAAGAGCGAACCGCCCCAGGGCATCGCCAACATGGCCAGCACGGACAAAAGCAGTCCTGCCAGCAGCGTGGGTTTGCGGCCAATCCGGTCCGCGCTCCATCCACCAAAAAAGGTGGCCGTTAATCCGCCAACTCCCCAACAGGAGACCGCCAACGCTGCGACATTTTCGGAAAATCCTTTACTGGCAAGGAAGAATGAAAGAAACGGGAACGCCAGTGCTCCAATACGGTTCACTAAGATACCGGACCAAAGAATCCAGAAATCGGACGGCAACCCACCGACCGCATCATGCCAAACTAGAGAGAGCTTTTTTCGGAGAGAACTCCCATGGAGAGTTCGCATCATACATGGGAAGGAGCTAGAAGCTAGGAGTTAGAGGCGTGCCGCGGCGAACGCCGCTTCCGCACCCGGAAGGTGTATCTAGGTTGCGGCTATTCTCTCCCAAATGTTCCCGTAACGGATGGGAAATCCGAACCCATCGACTTCAATTTCTGCCTGAAACCCGCTGGCAATACTTGCGTAACGATACCTCTTCTCGCTTAGGCGTTGGTAACGCTGATGCGCGCGCACAATCGTGAGACTCGGGAGACGGATCCAAACGGCGTGAATCTCCCCAGATTCACCAATCGCCAAGCTGAGCCGATTGATTGGCAACGCGTTCGTCGCGGGCGTGAGCTCGATGTCCACGTCAACGCAATCGGTGATCTCCGATAACGGCCCACGCTCCGCTTCGCTCCAACTTCGAGCGTTCACGGCAAGCTTGAGCTCAGAATGCTCGAACCCTTGGCTTTGCCGAATTGTGACCTCGCGGGTCCTCCAAGCGGGATCGCACAAGATCTGATAAGTAACTTCAAGCGGACGATTCTCATGAGCGGCGAGAATCGTGCCGCTAAGACGAATAGCGTCGCTCAACCGACGGAATCGGCAAAGGTCAAAGCTTGCGTCATCTGAGACGCGTCGCCAGAGCATGGCGGCTGAAGCCAAAGGAGGTTCCATAGGCCGGAAAGCCGGAATTCAGAATATCGATTATGGCGACGTATCCACTCTCACCAATGATTTATGCCGCGTAACAACGGTCCGGATCACCCGCTCACTCCATCACTCCGTTGGACCCATCGTGATCTTCGTCTCGAAGCATCTTCGGCCGCCTGCCGGGGTCGAACGCGATTGTTTTTCCCCCAGAAGGCAAATGGGCCACCAGCTCAGCTACGCAAATCTCGTACGGTACATTCGCCTTCGGAGCAAATTGACGCAACTGATGCGCCGCTTCCTTGAGACTGTGGGTGCGCCACGATTTACTCCCGTGACCAAGTAGCCGGGCACCGGTATGCCACTCTATCGCAACGTCGACCTCCCGTTCCGAATCGTACGTGATCTCAATCGAACATGACGAACGCTGAATATAAAACCGGCCGTCTTCCTGAGTCGCTTTCAATTCCCGGCTGATCGAAGACCCAATTCTATTCACAATCCAACTCCGTTAGTGGTCATAGTTCCTCGGTTCGAAAAAACTCGCTTCCTGCTGTTGATTCAGTCTTTATCGGCTGTCAAGAAACGAAAGGCTCACTCGGCCACAAATTCGGATCAGGAAGACGGACTTAAGCGAGTTCAGAATCGGAAACTCAGAATATCCAGAAAGATCGTGCGACGACATCAGTGGGACGGAACCCGACTCTCTCCGGTTTTCGCGCATACGCGTCAACTGGAGCAGCGGCGGCAGATCCAGCGAAAGCAGAACCTGCGAGCTTGGCGCGCCGGGTTTGAGCGATTGCGGAGCTGTCCTGGATTAAAAGCGGCTCAATATCCAGGTTTTCCGGTCCCTTGTACGAATCGTTTTTTGGGCTTAGCCATATCGTATGACCGACCGGATCAGGGAACTTTTGCGAGCCAAAGATTGGCGACCGTTCACAATCCATCGAGTCGGCGGCGACTCGATCTATGTCAGAACCCGCGAGGATGCCTGGGTGAGTCCCTACGGGCGACTAGTTTTTGAAAGAGAAATCGGACGAGTCGAAGTCGTGAACCCTGACCAAGTCACGGGCGTGGAAGTGAAATCGATCACATTCAACGAAATCGCAGGCCAAACGGGGTAAATGAATTGCAAGGCGAACAGTTGTTCGTCGGCCAAAGCCGCATCATCTCC
>DASTDH010000662.1:0-7734 GCA_035710445.1 Chthoniobacterales bacterium | reverse complement strand
ACGACCTATGTAACCTCTGAGACCGATTACCGATTACTGGTTACTGATTACTGATTACTGACTACGGGTTACCGGCCTCCATTTCTTCCAGTATGCCGTTCAATGCCGCAACTGGGTCTGCCGCGGCGGTGATTGCGCGTCCGATCACTAAATGATCAGAGCCGGCCTTGAGCGCTTCTAAGGGCGTCATTACCCGTCTTTGGTCGCCGGGATTCGTACCAGCCGGGCGAACGCCAGGTGTCACGATGGTAAAATGAGATCCAAACTGATCCCGCAAAGCTCGAACTTCATGCGGGCTTGCTACCAGGCCGCCGATGCCGGCTGCCTTTGCCAAAGTCGCAAGCAGAAGGACTTGTTCGGCTACGTTTGCTTTGATTCCGACCTCGGCTAAGGTCTGATCGTTCTGACTCGTTAACACCGTGACACCTAGAAGTAAGGTGGACCAATCTGCACGGCCCTCGATTGCAGCTCGACACATTTCCAGTCCGCCGCAGAGATGGATAGTTAACATATCGGCGCCCAATGCACAGGCAGAACGAACCGCTTGCCGTACCGTATTAGGAATGTCATGAAATTTCAGATCGAGAAAAACTTTGGCTCCGCCTGCTTTGATCTCTTCTATGATGGCTGGTCCCGACGTAAAAAGTTGTAGTCCAACTTTGAACCAACCCACTTGGCTCCCGAGCTGTTGCACCAGTTCTCGCGCCTGTTCCGCGGAGGCGACATCCAAGGCCACGATAATTTTATCTTTAGCCAGCAAAAGATCTTTCACAGGATAAACCTGCATGAGGATATTAACCCCGGCCAAGATTAATCTCACTCTCGAGGTTCTGGGAAAACGTTCCGACGGCTATCATGAATTGGCCACCTGGATGATACCAATAGCCTTATACGACCGCTTGATAATCGAACCGGCGGCCAAGACCGTTTTTGAGTCCAATGTTCCAGAGCTGCAGCGTGATCCCACCAATCTGGTAATGCGTGCAATCGATGCATTCGAAAAATTGAGCGGAATTCGGCAGGGCTATCGGATCGTATTGGAAAAGAATATTCCGATCGGTGCCGGGCTCGGTGGCGGTAGCAGTGATGCCGCTGCGACCCTCCGGCTTCTGAATCGTATCGCCGGTGATCCGATTTCGCCGCAAACGCTCTCGGCGATGGCCGCGGGACTCGGTTCAGACGTTGCTTTTTTTGTCGAGCCCCGCTCGGCCTGGTGTTTTGGTCGCGGGGAGAGAATAGAGCCGCGCGATTTTTCGGGAGATCGCTGGGTGTGTTTAGCCAAACCCGGCTTCGCAGTTCCCACCGCATGGGCCTATGCAGCGTACGCCAAGTTGCCAGAGGAGAGGAAACGGGGCGAGGCGGTAGCAACGGTCTGGGGTGATCTCCGCAACGACCTGGAACCCGCCGTTTTTGCCAAATACTTGCTGCTTGCGGCGGTCAAACGCTGGTTTCAAGAGCAACCAGAGACCGAGGCTGCGCTCATGTCCGGATCTGGTTCGACGACATTTGCGCTGACTGGTAGCGCGGCGTCAGCCGAGACTTTGCAAGAACGGTTGACGACAGTATTTGGCAAGAATTTTTGGACATTCGTTGGACAATTGAATCCCCCGTTACGTTTGGCGGTTGCCGAGGATGCCAGGACCACCTAAGACTTTTGCATGTCAAAGATAGCCACTCTTGGACTTATCGCCGGCAATGGCATTTACCCGTTGCTGGTGGCTCGAGCCGCGCGCCAGCACGGTGTTCGGGAAATCCATGTGGCTGCGTTTGAGAATGAAACTCGCCCTGATCTGGCGGATGCCGCTGACACGATAGAATGGCTCCGTGTCGGGCAGCTCAGTCGACTGCTAAAATATCTCGGCCGCGTAGGCGCACATCATGCCATCATGGCCGGGCAAATCGCACCGAAAAATCTGTTCGAACTTAGGCCGGATCTTAAGGCGTTGATGCTGTTGAGCAAGTTGAAGAAAAGAAATGCAGAGACGCTTTTCGGGGGAGTCGCGGCGGAATTAGCTAGTGCAGGGGTTACCTTGCTGCCAGCAACTACCTTTCTGGAAGAATCGCTGGCCGGAACCGGCTGGTTGGCTGGACCAAAAGCGAAGCGACGGCTTCTGCAGGATGCTGAATATGGATTTGCAGTTGCCAAGGAAGTCAGTCGATTGGATATCGGCCAGACTGTGGTGGTCCGTCATGGCACGATTTTGGCGGTCGAAGCATTTGAAGGAACGAATGAGGCGATTCAACGAGGCGCTGCTCTTGGCAAAGGGATTGCCGTAGTGATTAAAGTATCGAAGCCAAACCAGGATCTTCGATTCGATGTACCGGTAATCGGCTGCCTGACGATCGAAGTTGCTGCCGAGGCGGGGGTGAAGCTCATCGCTATTGAGGCCGGCAAGACACTGCTGCTGGATCGGCCTGCGGTAGAGGCTGCCGCAAATCAGCATCAGGTTTCGATTTACGGAGTGAGCGAATGAGCGAGCTAATTCGGATTGGTGTGGTCGGTGTTGGCAGTATTGGAAAAAATCATGCCCGGATCTGCGCGGAATTACCGGATGCGCAGCTGGCCGCCGTCTTCGATATCAATCGTCCATCGGCGGAAGCAACCGCAGCGCAATACGGGGCGAAAGTTGCTCATTCGCTCGATGAATTCATTTCCTTGGTTGACGCTGCAACCGTGGCAGCGCCGACTGCCGTTCACTACGAGATCGGGAGCGTGCTGCTCGCGCATGGTAAGCATGTTTTGATCGAGAAGCCGATCACCGAAACAACTGCTCAAGCGGAAGATCTGGTGCGGGTAGCGAAAGAACGTTCTGTCATCCTTCAAGTTGGCCACATCGAAAGGTTTAATCCAATATTGAGCGCACTCGAACAACGACTCACTCGCCCTCGATTTATTGAATCCCACCGGCTATCTCCTTATCCTTTTCGTAGTGTCGAGATCGGGGTAGTTCTTGACCTGATGATCCATGATCTCGAGATCATTTTGCATCTCGTTCGCTCCCCGGTGAAGAGTATTGATGCGGTCGGCGTGCCAGTTCTTAGCAAGCGGGAAGATATCGCCAACGCCCGGATTCGCTTTGAGAACGGTTGCATCGCGAACGTGACCGCCAGCCGGATTAGTCCTGAGAAAATGCGTAAGATTCGCGTATTCCAGGAAAATGCTTACCTCTCGCTCGACTACCAGGCGCAAGCCGGGGAGATTTATCGCCTGGTCGATGGCCAAATCGCACGTGAATCGGTGGCAATGGAGAAGGAGGAACCGTTGAAACGTGAGCTGCAATCTTTCGTAGAGTGCGCGCGGCGCGGATTGCAACCCGTCGTTTCTGGATCGGGGGCCACTGCCGCCTTGGAATTAGCCATTGAGATTACCGAAATGATTCGCGCGTTTGTTGCCAGTCAACAGAACTCTTGAAGAGCAAAAGGCGTTGTTGATGAAGTTGTACATCATAGCCGGAGAATCGAGTGGAGACGCGCATGCCGCCGTGTTGATGCACGAGCTGCTGTCTTTACGGCCGGATATTGAATTTTATGGCGCTGGTGGTCCAAGGATGCGGGAGGTAGGTGGTTCCCATATCTTTGAATGGACTCAGGAAGCGGTAGTTGGTCTTTGGGACGTACTGATGAAGTACCCCTACTTTCGAACCCAATTCTATCGGATGTATCGCGAGATCGGCCGGTTGCTCCCCGATGCGGTGATTTTTGTGGACTATCCTGGCTTCAACCTCCGCTTGGGCGACTACTTGCACCGCAAGGGTTATCCCGGCAAAAAGATCTATTACATCAGCCCGCAAGTTTGGGCTTGGAATCGAGGACGCATTGCGAAAATGGCCGGGTATCTCGATCTCATGATGTGTATCTTTCCGTTCGAAAAACCGCTCTACGAAGCCAGTGGCTTACGCACGGAGTTTGTCGGCCATCCCATGGTCGCTGACCTCGAGGCAAAACGAATATCAGTAAAACGCGATCCAAAACTGATCGGTCTGCTGCCCGGTAGCCGGGAACGCGAAGTGCGCCGGATATTTCCGATCATGCTGGAGGCAGCCAACAACCTGTTGCAACGCGATCCTTCCATTCGCTTCGAAGTCTCCGCCGCCTCGGACGAGTTGCGTGAGTTGATCGAGCAGATTGCCCTTCGCCATGATTTCCCCCGGATTCCGATTGGAGTACGTCACTCCGTCGAGCTGATGCAACGCGCGTTTGTCGGCATGGTTGCCTCCGGTACCGCTACAATGGAAGCGAGTTTCTTTCGATTTCCGTTTGTTCTGCTCTACAAGGTCTCTTGGCTTACGTTCGTTCCCGGTCGTTTGCTAGTGAAGGTTAATTACCTGGGGATGCCAAATATTCTGGCGGCGAAGCCGCCGATTATTCCGGAGTTTATTCAACACCAAGCCGTCCCGGAGAACATTGCGGATTCGGTCTGGTCCCTCTATTCGGATGAAGCGACACGGACAAAAATGATCAGGTCCATGGACGAGATTATTCTGCAATTAGCGGAACAGGAAGCGGGGCATCGCGCAGCGGAGGTCGTTTTGCAGGAGCTGGGCACACCGGTTCTGAAATAGGCCAGAACAGGAGATCGCAAAACCGATTTTTCATAAAGAGGCCACAGAGAACACAGCGCGGCATAGCTCCGAAAGGTGGGAAAGCAAGTGGGTTTGTAACGATTACGAACGCATCAGCCATTTCGCTCTTCTCGCACCCCTATCCGATTCGCTTCGTGGTTTCCGAAACAAACGGTGAGCACAGCAGCGCCACTACAGCTCTGATCATCGGCGCCTCCAAGGAGCGGAACGCGCCGGCAGTCGACTTCAGACTTATGAGCGCCGCCGAGGAGTTGCACCAATTCTGGTCACAGAATGGGGGGCTGCTTACCGTTGGACTACCGATTGGACCAGTCACGCGTGACGCGAATGGATCGTATCATCTCCCATGCGAGGCTGGATCTCTCTTAAAAGTCGATGATTTCTCTCGCGCTCAAGACGGCACTCGCCTGGCCATTGATAGTATCGATATTGTCGGCTGCAGATGCTTCGCGTCCGACGATCCCGCGGGAGACGAAACCTATCTGGTCGCGAATTTCGGTTGGTTCGGTTTCGACGAAAACTCAAAAGAAGTCGTTCCGCAGTTGATGACCACGAGGACAACCATTCCAGATGACAACACCGTCAAAGGCGATGATAACGACACGGGCACGCCTGGCTCAGTGATCCTGACCAACCAACGCCTTACCCCCGCCTCAATCCAGTCTGGGCAACTCATCGGTCATATTGCACATTGACCTCTGGGATCACGAACATGGCGACGCTGACAAAATCAGGGATCAGGCCAGCGCGGTGGCCCAGGATGCGCTCGCCGTTGCCGCCGGTGTGGCGACAGCGTTGTTGGCTGGCGCAGGGGCCGGCACGGCGGTGGCGGCTGGACTCATATCCAAGATCACTGGGCTGTTAGCTCCATTTGGTGACGCCATTGGAAGTCTTGTTGCTTCCATATTTGATGACGATCGCATTGGCTCGATCGACTTCCCCATAGACAGCAACTATCTTCAGAGGCTCACGGGGACCTATTCGATAACGGCAACGTCATCCAGAAGCCGGAGGGTGGTGGCACTCTTGTCATCGGGCCCCGCGTGCAAGAAAGAACGAGCAATTCGTTGCTCGACCCGAATCGCACATACAACTATCCAGAAAAGGTTGAGAACGATAGTGAGGAAGGAAGAAGTTGGCTTTTTGACGCTGGGCCAGGTGGCGGCACATACCGCATCTTTTTCAAGGTTACTGCCAGCACGCTTGGTAAACCACACCAGTGAGAGCGTATTTCTGCGAACGTGAACGCTCGCGCGACTCGAACCGTAAGGCAAGATCCAAGCCGCGCTCCGTATGGACCGGTGGGAAATGACCCGATCAAGCTCGGCTCGCTGGTCTCGCCTGTGCAGAATCGGTCGCGAGCAGTAGGAAACTAGAAACAAACTCCACCTCACGGTGATTCCTCTGGTCTCGTGCAAAACTGTCCAGTGTGTACTTGGACCCACTACATCCTTGTAGCTATGGTCACTACATATCGAAATACTGTTGCTTAAATATTGAACTCTTCGGTTGTCTTTGCTAGAGAAATCTTTTTTCAAGCAATAGGACACCTGGTTTTCTCTCCGTACCGAATCGGAGAACCAACTATGGCCTATCACGACATGATAACACCGCGGCGCGAGGTTACTCCGCGGGTATGTCTTAAAATTCGAACTCGCGCGAAGGCGATCGGAGCAAGCCCGAGCCAGTGCGATCGCGAGCACGAAAGAAGCGCTGCGAGGACAGCCCGGCGCGAGCTTATCCAACGGCAATGGTGGAACTCGCCAACCTTCTCCATATATACGCGCCTTCTCTAAAATATCTGTGACTGCTGCAGGCTGCGCGAGAGATGCAAGGGATTGGTTATTCTGTGGGACTTGAGCGTCAACATAGATCAAGCGGGTTAGACGGCTAGATGCGTGCTCTGCCACGGCCGTTATAACCATACCGCCATAACTATGGCCAACCAGAGTCACATCTTTGAGATCCGAATACGTCAAAACACCCAAGACATCTCGGGTATGTGTTTCTAGGTCGATTTCGGGAGTGGCGAGGTGAGCGCGCTCTCCAAGACCGGTCAGAGTAGGAGTGTAAACCTCGTGACCGCAGCTCCGCAAAGTCGTCGCAACACGCCGCCAGCACCAGCCACCATGCCAAGCGCCATGGATTAGAAGATATGCACTCACAGGCCGAGACCCACTGCGACCATGAATTTCAAGAACGCTCAGGTTGACCAAGAAGAAACTTGAATAACCCGCACCGACGAACATTCGGAAGGAGTGAACCGAGAAAAGCTCGCCCGCCACGGAATCCTGTGAAACAACTAATATCAGCTCAATCAGACCGCAGATTGCTGATCAACTTGTCGCCTTGATCGAACGCACAGCTGCTTTCTCACTTGCGCAATCGTTGCGCAACGAGTTGCCTGCACTCCAGCACCGTAAAGCAACGGCGCGTATCTCCGTATATCTCTGGACTCACTCATTGCGCAACAAGTTGCAAAACAAATTTCTAAACTTTGGCGAATCTCGGTCGATACCACTTTGACCGAAGAATTCTGTTCTCGCCCGAATTGGCGAGCGGTCCGGTGATGGTAAAACACTGGGAAGCACTCGCAGTGGATTTTGCAGAGGGGAAAGCGCGGAAGCGATGGCTATCACTGCGCGCCAGGATCCTAATTAATTGAACCACTCGCAAATGACCTGGACGTAGGCACGCAAGCCCTCCATTTATGGTGGGTAAGTGCCGTTTCCGAAGATGAGTTTAGTAATTCAAAAAGTTAAACTTGATCCGCGATTTTGGCCACGCCTGGAAGAATTATCGGCCAAGGCTCATCGCGGTGTGCGCAGGATGTTGAGGAATAGGGCGCAAGATTCGACGCGACATTATCCTGAATTACCAAGCGTCCTGGCTAAGGCGCTTATTCGCAAATATCAACGCAACTGGGAATGCAGAAAGGTCACCAAACTGATTTTGGCTGTTTGCGGCGACAAGGGCAGACAAATCAAATTGGTTGAGGGCGGGTTCCGTGTTGCAGCTTTTTTCAGGAAAACGGTCATTGAGGTATCCTGTTGGCTTCATCCGATCGAGGGTCCTATTCGCAACGTGGAATTTCTCTGTCGTCAGGGCGAATGGTTCGTTCACATCTGCTACGTCTCTAAATGCGAGCGTC
>DASTDH010000661.1:0-4652 GCA_035710445.1 Chthoniobacterales bacterium | reverse complement strand
CGCTGCCTTCCATGCAATCGCGCCGGCTTTGACCCAATTCTGCCTCCAGTGCGCCTGAGCGCCCGCGCAACGAGCTTGCTATATTTGTGCGAAACTTTGCATCCACACGCGGGCTGCCGTTACGGGTTCGCCTGTAATCCTATGCAGCAAAAGAAGTAAGGTGTTTAAAACGAGCTCTAAGGTTTGGGCCTCGACGTGCTCCTGCCCCACTTGCGGGGTGATGTACCAGATTGCGCCGCTGCTTTCTCAGGATACTGATCTTAGTTTGGAGGACCATGATGCGTTTCAAATTTGCAGCGCTTTTGGCTGGTGCCTTTTTGTTTCTGACGGTTCCAGCCTTCGCTGGGCCCACTAATTTTTGCGCCCCCGGGTCATATGGACCGACAGATGTCGGCACCAGCGTGACATCCGGTGGCCTTACCGCCACGGGTTGGCAGGGGACCAGCACGACCACGATGAACACCGCCACAGACCTGTCATGCAAGGACGAAGGAATCAACGAATTCGGCCTCGGCATTTTCAGCGACAGCGACGGTGAGATCAACACTCACAACTTTGTCCAGATCGCCGGACTTACCGGGGCTACCCTCACTGTTATCGAAAGTGTTCAGAGCAATGAGGGATTTAAGCTCCTCGGGTCCAGCAGCAACGGCGTGCTCGGCACCACCGTGCTCGGCTCGGACAATGGTTGCGGGACGTGCAGCGTAACCGTGAATTTGGGCAGCTTTACGTTTCTCGATATCACCGCAAGCAGTGGAAACGTTCTGCTCGACAATGTCAGCCCAACACCGGAGCCCGGTTCCTATCTCTTGCTCGGCACCGGTTTGCTGATGCTCGGTTTCATTGTGCGCCGCAAGTTCGCCTCGGCTTCCTGCTAATACCAGCAGCCGATCGAACCTGCTCGAAGATTCACGGGGAAGGATGGCCCTCAGTCCTTCCCCGTTTTTCTTTTTCCGTCTCTTTTTCTCGAGAGCCGGCACTGAGCCAGGCGGCATTGTTTTGCCGCTCGTCAGCCGCTCCGCGGCTTTTCCGGCGTTGAACCGGCTTCCCGTCCGTGCTAGCATTCGCAGTTTCCGCAGGGAGCGAGGCGATTGCCGATGCGCCTCAATTCGATTCGCGCCGCAATTCCTTCGGCCTCCAGGCCGCCGCTATATTCCTGCAATCAACCGCAACCATCGCTTTTTCCGTCAGCAAAATTCCATTGCCATTTGAACTCTCTCGAGGTGAGCCATGAAAACCTATAACACGGAGCACATTCGCAACGTGGGCATTGTAGGCCACGGCGACACGGGGAAGACGCAGCTCGTGTCGTCGTTGCTGTTCACTGCGGGCATGACCCCCCGCTTGGGCAAAATCACCGAAGGCTCCACCGTCACGGACTGGGACGAAGAAGAGATCGCCCGGAAAATTTCCATTCAGACCGGTATCGCCTACGCCGAATGGCAGGCTCCTGGCGCCGCCGAAAAAACCAAGATCAATTTCCTCGATACGCCCGGCTACTCCACTTTCATCAACGACACCAAAGCCTCGCTCATCGCCGCCGACGCTGCGCTGATTCTCGTCGACGCTGCCGCGGGCTGCCAGGTGGTCACCGAAAAAGTCTGGGACTTCGCCACCGAGTACGAACTCCCTCGCGGCTTCATCATCAACTGGATGGACCGCGAGCTGGCCAGCTTCGATCGCGCTCTCGCATCCGTTCAGGAAGTCTTCGGCCGCGGCGCCGTTCCCGTCCAGCTCCCCATCGGCGCGGAGAAAAACTTCAAAGGTGTCGTCGACCTCGTCTCTATGAAAGCGCTCATCTACGCGCTCGACGGCGACGGCAAAGCCAAAATCGAAGACATTCCCGCCGACCTTGCCGAGGCCGCCAAGTCCGCCCACGAAGCCCTCGTCGAAATGGTCGCCGAAGGCGACGACGAGCTCATGCAGGAGTTCTTCGACAAAGGAACCTTGCCCGCCGAAGACTTGAAAAAAGGTCTCCACGCCGCCATTGTCGAGAAGCGCATTTTCCCCGTGCTGGTCAGCTCCGCTCTGCACAATGTCGGCAGCGACGCCATTTTGAATTTCATCGTCGAGGAATTTCCTTCGCCCGCCGCCCGCGGCAAAGCTGTTGCCTACAAGGAACCGAATCGCAAAGGCGAAACCGTCGAGCGCAAAGTGGACGATAAAGAGCCTCTCTCGCTCTTCATCTACAAAACCATGGCCGATCCCTTCGCCGGACGCATCAGCTACTTCAAAGTCGTGAGCGGCATCCTCAAAAACGACGCCAACGTCGCCAACTTCAACCGCAACACCGTCGAGCGTTTCCAGCATCTCGAAGTCCGCCAGGGAAAAACGGCCTCGGCCATCCCCGAGCTTCACGCCGGCGACCTCGGCACTATCGCCAAACTGAAAGACTCAACCACCGGCGACACCCTCGGCGACAAAGCCGCCACCATTTATTTTCCGGCCGCGCGCATTCCCGAGCCTTCCATCACCTTCGCCATCGAACCGAAAACTCGCGCCGACGAAGACCGCATCGGCGTCGCCATTCACCGCATTCTCGAAGAAGATCCCGCCCTGCGTTTTAGCCGCGACCCGCAAACCAAGGAATTCCTGCTCTCCGGCGCCGGCCAGCAGCACATTGAAGTCGTCGTCGCCAAACTCCGCAAACGCTACCACGTCGAATTGACCCTCCATCCGCCGAAAGTTCCTTACCGCGAAACCATTCGCGGCAAAGCCGACGCCGAAGGCAAGCACAAGAAGCAGACCGGCGGCCACGGCCAGTTCGGACTTTGCCGCATCAAGATGGAGCCGCTGCCCCGCGGCAGCGGATTCGAATTCGTGGACGATATTTTCGGCGGAGCCATTCCCAAGAACTGGATCCCCTCCGTCGAAAAGGGCGTTCACGACGCCGCCGAGCGCGGCTTCCTCGCCGGTTTTCCCGTTGTGGATTTCCGCGTCAGCCTCTACGACGGCAAGTATCACGATGTGGATTCCAGCGACATCGCCTTCAAGATCGCCGGCGCGCTCGCCTTCAAAGAAGCCATGAAGCAGGCCAAGCCCGCTCTCCTCGAGCCCATCATGAAAGTCGAAGTCTACGCGCCCGATCAGTATTCCGGCGACATCATGGGCAACATCAGCTCCCGCCGCGGACGCATCAGCGGCAGCGAAGCCCGCGGCCACAATGTCATTGTTCGCGCCCAAGTGCCCCTCGCCGAAATGCTCAGCTACGCCAACGATCTAACGTCCATGACGCAGGGCCGCGCCGGCTACTCCATGGAATTTTCGCACTATGATTTCGTGCCCGCGGAGCAGGCCGAGAAAATCATCGCCGCTCACAAGCCTCACGCCGCCGCCGACGAGGAGGCCGCCTCCGCCGCCAACGGCCACTGAGGGAACTAGCCATGGCGAAAAGATGGGGTATCTCGGCCCGTGTTCTCAAGAATGCAGCGAAGTACGCCATACCGAATCGCGAGGCATGTGTCTCTGAGAGACACACGCTGCGTATATTGCAAACTCAGATTTAGGATTGCGACGCGCAGCCGCGCCGGCCTGGCAAGCTGGGAACATCTGGACGACCATGCCCTCAGCAATCCAGCAGTTTGGAACATCGCCCTGTGTTGCGGTCGTTGTAATTCAAGCAGAGGAGCTAAAGAACTAACGGCGTGGTTTGGTTCCGCATACTGCAAGAACAACAAGAGGAACATCACGGAACGTACCGTTGCTCCTGTCATACGCAGGTATCTAAGAAGAAGCTTGGGAGCTCTTTGATCTTCGCTGTCCTCATTCGTTATCCGGTTTTTTTTGCACTCGCACTATCCTCTTCCTGATCTCTTCCCGCCCGCAGCGCTAGCCGCCCTGCTTGCGCCTTTCTGTGCGGGCTGCGCACCCGCATCCGGCTTTTTCGGAGTGCGGCGGTCCGCCTCGCGGATTCCGGCGGTGCTTCCGCCGGAACTCGACGCCGCTTTGCCACTCTCATAACGAACGCGGAGATGCTGTCTCGATTTACCACGAGTTTTGACCAGAGTGAGTTAGGATCGGCGCCGTGAAGCGGATTGCTTTCCTCGCTCTCTTCAATGCCCTTTTGAGCTTCGTCATGTTTGTTATCGCAGCGGTTGTGATCATCCGGACCATTCCGGCCGCAAAATTGCTCTTGGATTCCGACTTGCGCCACAAGGATCCCAGTGAGCTCAGAGCAAAGTATGGCGATCCCGTCCGAGAAGTGCGCCGCGTGCTCTGGCTGCTTGAATCTGTATTCCTTCCAATAATTGCGGTCACCATTGGAACGATTAGTGGATTTCTGTCAAAGGCTCACCCGGTGCCTGTTGCGCTCCTCGGCATTCTCCCGATAGACACGTTCTTCCTGAGATTTTGTGAGTTCCGCGTGAAAGACGTATTCCCTTTCGTTGGATATGCTGCGCTAGCTTCTGGTACTGCACTGATCGTCTTCTATCTACGCACTACGTGGTGATGGGCAATCGAGAGTCTGTGTTTTTAGAGTGTGGCTTGCCGCTTGCGGCTTTGCGACTCCCATTCTGGTGCTCCACGCAATGCGACTCGTCTCACTTTGCGACGAAATCAATTGCAAATCCTGTTTACCCATGCTATATAGGTTGTGATGTTCAACACTCTCAATTCCGCAGCCCTCATCTCCCCGCGAGGCCCCCGGTGGC
>DASTDH010000660.1:0-17999 GCA_035710445.1 Chthoniobacterales bacterium | reverse complement strand
CTAGCGCAACAGAATACCGATCTTGCTGCCATCCAGCGGAGCGCCCTGGAAACTGAGCTCAAGAAAGCACAAGAAGAAAAAGCGCAACTAGCACAACAGAATACCGACGCTGCCATCCAGCGGCGCGCCCTGGAAACTGAGCTCAAGAAAGCACAAGAAGAAAAAGCGCAACTAGCACAACAGAATACCGACGCTACCAACCAGCGCAGCGCCTTGGAGACCCAGGTTAAGAAGGCAGAAGAGAAAGCGCAGCTAGCGCAACAGAATGCCGATCTCGCTACCAACCAGCGCAGCGCCTTGGAAACCCAGGTTAAGAAGGCAGAAGAGAAAGCGCAGCTAGCACAACAGAACGCCGATCTTACCTCTAGCCAGCACAGCGCCCTGGAAACTGAGCTCAAGAAAGCACAAGAAGAAAAAGCGCAACTAGCGCAACAGAATACCGCTGCTACCAGCCAGAGCAGCGCCCTGGCGACCCAACTGAAGAAGGCCGAGGAGAAGACGCAACAAACCCAACAGAACGCCGATCTTACTGCCAGTCAGCGGAGCAACCTGGAAACTGAACTTAAAAAAGCGCAAGAAGAGAAGGCGCAACTAACAAAGCAAAACGCGGATCTTACCAGCCAAAGCAGCGCCCTGGGGACCCAACTGAAGCAGGTCGAGGAGAAGACGCAAAAAACCCAACAGAACGCCGATCTGGCCACCAGCCAGCGCAGCGCACTGGAGACTGAACTTAAAAAAGCGCAAGAAGAGAAGGCGCAACTAGCACAACAGAATACCGTTGCTACCAACCAGCGGAGCGCCTTGGATACTCAGCTCAAGAACGAACAAGTGAAGCTGCAGCAACTCCAAGTAAATGCGGACCGTGCGGCCATCCAGCTAAGCGAATTGGAAGCTCAACTAATGCAGGAGCAAGAGAGGGCGAGAAAAGCCCAGGCAAACGCAGATTTTGCTAGCAGCGAGCTTAGAGGAATGCGGCTTCGGCAAAGGAGTATCGACCGGGTTACAACTCCACTAAGGGCAGTGAAGATTCAGCGGACAACGAACGATCGAAAATCGGAATCAAAGATCGGCGCTGACGCTACTGTTGAGTGGTTTATGATCGGGATTAATCCCGAAGAAAGGCAGGACAGCCTACAGCGGGGAAAATACGCTCGGCTCAATCCGTCTCAAGACGTCTCTCCGATACCCTCGCCATCCAAGGAATCCCAGACATCTAATCCTCCAGAGTCGCAATTCGACCGAAGTGCCGAAGCCTCCGGGGAAGAGGAGTTCTTAAAGGAATTTGTTCTCGGTTATCTTCGAACGGTCGCAAGCAATGATACGTCAATGCAGCGGCGGTACTTTGCGACGCAGGTCAATTTCTACGGAAGAGGTGTCCTTAATTCATCGAATATTGAGGCCTCTATGCAGCGTTACCACGATGAGTGGCCGATCCGGGAATGGGCGCCCCGCGGAGAGGCTAAAGTGGTGCGGTCGAGCAATCCCAATCTGTTTGTCGTGTATCAGCCATTCAATTGGAACGTTTCTGACGGTTCCCACAATGCCCATGGCGATGCGACCCTCTATCTTCGGATCCGCAAAAACTCTCGGGGCGAATTTCGGATCGTCCACGTCCATCAGCTCGATCGCTGATCCCTTTCCTGAACGATTTTGCAAGTCCCGCGATCACAATGTGAGAATTGTAGACGCAGGGCCTGTTTGGGTCACGCCTCCAGGCGCCATTCTACCAGGTACCTGCCCCATTACCGTAAGACTTTTTACAAATGGAGGCGTGACGACAAACGGAGTTTTCCGTTGTGACTTCCATAACCCGATACTTCGTCTAATAACTTGTAGATAAGCGGCAAGTTGCTCGCGGTTAGTATCTTGGAGGAGTCAAGTAAGCCGATTGGTCTGGGACCGAATCAGGCTTTCGCCCTGCTACCCGTCATCGCTTGGATCGCTTCCTGGTACACTTTCACGCACTCGGTCGGCTTTCGGGTAAGCGCCGGGTCCGTGTCCAAGTCGATGTGGTATAAGCCGAAATCGCTGTTGGCATCAAATTTCAAGCCCCATTCCCGGTTTGAGGTAAGGCTCCAGCAAATATAGCCGCGCACCGGCATTCCCAGGGCCCGAGCCTGCTTCAATTGGTCGAGGTGAGAACTCAGATATTGGGCTCGGGTAAATCCGTCGGCTGATTCAATGCAACCATTCTCGATAATGAAGATTTCTTTCTCCGGAAACCACCGATAGAATCGCCGCAGCACTCGCAACAGACCTGGCGGATCGACCGGAGCGCCGAAGAAATTGCTTAACGATGCATCGATCAATTGATGCATACGATGAAGTTCGAACGTGCTGATCCCCCAATAGTAGTCCAGCCCCACGAAGTCCTGGGTATCGACACATTCGGCCGGACACAGAAATTCCGGGAGTTTACCGGCCATCCCTAAATGCCACCAATTGCTATTGATAACGGTGCCGACAACCGTCAACGGTTTGAGCAGCGGCTCGAGAAATCGGGCCGGCGTCGAAAGAGAGGTCACTCGCTCATTCAAGTTGAGCCGTTCAAACCGGACGGTTTCGGAAGTCCCAAACAACCGCACAGCGAGTTGTGCACCCAGATCGATCTCTTGGCGACTGAGTTCATCCGGGGCGCCGGTAGTAGGGTCATGACTTACACCAACCCGCAAGTAACCGCGGTCACGAATGCGTTTTACCAGTGCGCTTCCAGTCGGATGCTCGATCGATGGTGTAGGTTGTTTCGATAGTACAGCGTTTACGATATTCAAGAGATCAGGATTGCCGCGAGCTACGCCCACTGCATACAGTGATCGGGCGAGTGAATCGCCGCGCATTTCCAAGGCAGGAAAGTCTGAGAGGCAGGAAATGCACGTATCGTCCGCGATAAAAGCTTCGATCTTTCCAGCCGCAAGGCCTTCGAGTCCGAGCCGATGGGTTTCGAAAGTCACTATTCTTGCCGCCGGAGCTCGGCTTAAAACGTTTTTACGGGCGGTTGATCCGCTGACGATTCCTACTAGTTTCTTGTTAAGCTCGTCGGCGCCACCGATGGTGCTCGCTTTTTGCACGACCATCCGCTGAGTTCCCTCCGCATACACTTCAGAAAAGGCAACCCGGTTACGGCGACCCGCAGTCGGCGTAAATCGCGCTATAACTACATCGACCGGCGTCCGGGCGAGCACCGCCTGTTCCGACATTCGTCGGTTATTCTTTAGGAAAGATGAGCTGTCCCGCATACGCGTCGCCAGCCAATCGACAAAGTATTGCAGCAAAACCGGAAGCCCGAGGACGAACGGATTCGCTCCAACTTTTGCTTGCGGATTGATGGTTTGGATGATTTCTCGCGCGGATCGATGGCTGAGAAAGAGGTTTCGAATCAGTTGGACGGAACTACCGAGTTGCCCGGCCAGACTGGTCCCGACCGCGGTACCCGGTGGAACCAAAAAGAACGGTTGCCACCATGGCTTCACATATCCGTAAACCAAGAGATTGGGTTCATTGAAAGTGATCCAATACGGCACAAGGTCGCCGAGGCAGTTCGCGACTTTGGTTACGTAGGCCGCATACCAATGAGGAAAATCCTCTGCAGTCATTCCCTCTCTTTCCTCGATGTGGATCGGCCAGGTGAAATGGTGGAGCGTCACGAGCGGCATCATCCCGGCCTTGCAAATTTCAAGAGCAACCGAACGGTAATGCTCCAGCGCCGCCTTATCCCATTCACCCGGCTTCGTTTCAACTCGCGACCAAGCAGTCGAAAATCGGAACAGCTTGCAGCCTAATTCGCGCGCTAACTGAATATCCTCCGGATAACGATTCCAAAAATCGGTGGCCTTGCCCCGGGGAGTTTGTTTTTGCTGTTGTTCCCAAACATCGCGATAATCGGGTCGTTCCGGATCGAAGCTCTCAAATTGATGATCTGATGTGGCGACACCAAACAGAAGTTCTGGCGGTTCCACGGCTATCTAAAACGTTGTGAATTCGAATTATGTGTCATCTTTGCAAAACCGGTCTAAGCCTGCAGTCTTGTGGACAGCAAATCGAATAGCCGAAGGACCCTATGCGTCACAATTAATTAATTGCAGATGAAAACGCTTCTCTTGGTCGTCGCACTATTAGGTACTGCCTTCTTGAGTACCGGTTTGTGCGCTCCGCCCCAGCCTCCACCTAGAGCAGTATTTGCCCCCCATCCGCATTTTGCACGTCCGCATTTTCCGCGTCCGGCTTTTCCGCATCGGAACTATAATTGGAATCATGGCTACTGGAGGGTGCACCGGTATGGTTACTGGAATCACCATCGGGGCTATTGGACCGTTCAACACGGCAGGCATGTTTTTATTAATCACGACTGAGCAACCTGTCGGGATTGCAGCTGAGTTGAAAAGGTAGCTTGTTGACCTGAAAGAGAAATCTCTCCCTCAGACCGGCTGCTGCTATTCAATATCAACGAGGGTACCGATAGGCGTCTGATCGTAGATCGCTTTGGCGACATTCTCTTCGGCCACTCGAATACAACCATGGCTGGCCGGCCGGCCCGGATTGTAGCCTTCATGGATCCCGTACTCACTGAACGAAAGTCTCAGGAAGTAAGGCATCGAAACTTTATAGATGGACGATCTTCGTTCACGCTCCTTGTCGGTGACGAGATAATGCCCGGGGGGCGTATCGAATCCGGGTTTCCCAGTGGAAATCTTCCCTTTTACCAGCGCCAATCCATCCTTGTATAGGATCACCGTCTGGGGTGTAAGCTCGATTTTGATGCTAAAATGAATCGCGAGCGGATCGGATTCGATGAGGGCACGCGCCAATTCGGGGTACCCGCATCTGGCGGCGTACTGAGCGGGCACCCAACCCCAAGCAGACGCCCGAAAGCGTTCAGCTCCTCGTTCGACCAGGGCGGCGCAAAGTTCTTTTTCACCAAGCGCAGCCGCCAAAATTAACGGCGTTGCCTTGGTTTCTTCGCGAAAATAGTGATCGAGCCGCGCGCTCACCTGGGCGAGGGCTGCCAAACGTTCCGGCGTGAGCACGATCGGGCTGTTAACATTCGCGTGCGCATCGATCGCGGTCAGCATTGCCTGCCGATCATTGGCCAAAACGGAGTCGGCCAGTTGGTTCTGGCGAAATACCGCTGCTTCGCGATTCAGTTCTGCACTTGAACTGTGCAGAAAAAGGCAAAAAGCAATGAGCGAAGGCACCATAACCTCTATAGCGGTGCAAATCCTTTGTACTTGAGCGATTGGAGGCACCAAAACACGGCTTGATTCTCAATTCGAATCGTCCGCGCTACATGGATCCCGGCCCTGAAGGTGAAACGCACAAAGCCGTCTCTCGTCTGCGTCTGCGCACTTTTGCGCCGCACGAACTGAGACTCCCTCAGTTTATCCATTGCCTATACCCGTCTGTGTAGGTCCCCATCTAATCATCCTAGGAACCCGGTTATAATCTCGTTCATTCTTAAGGCAGACGCCAGTCAAAGCGTTTGCTTGCAGCGCATTTTAAAAACGGCGATGCTGGCCCCTGGAAACTGGGATGAGGGCTCTGGCAAAGCTTTTATTGACTATTGTCGCCTGCCTGACACCGGCGCTGGCTCAAGAGCCCGCGGCGACACCCGACGTTGTCGACGAACCTGCCTTACCAAATTCGAAGCCGGCCATTCCGCATCCACCCTCGACCGGCCTGCTTCCGGAATCCGGAGCACTTCCGAATCCTACGCCCACTCTGACGCAGCCAATCTACTCACCGATCCAAACAAAGAATACGATTGTTTCGACGTCCAACGTTAAGCCTCCGCTGCGCCCAAAGACTAAGGTAGAGAGTAAAACACAGAAACGATTCGAACAGGTTCGAACAATCGCGATGCGAAACCCTCATGTCGTGAACTTGCTCAAGCGAGCCGGGAAAGCCTCGACCAGTTCCGCCCGTCGAAATCTCATGCGTGCGTATTACTTGGCCATCTGCGCTCGGATGCGTCTGTTGGAGCCGGGGCTGAAAAACTCTATCAATGCCTACGAGGCCGAAAAAACCGGGAAACCAGTGAACCTCAACGATTCCAAAACGGGTGGCACGAAAACTCACAGCTCCCAAAAACGGTCCCGGCGCACCAAGGAAACTGGAACGCACTCGACTCGTCGCAAGCATCCTTATTCTCATCGAGCCATCTATCCTAACGACTACGAGTTGTACGGTCCATACGCGCCATATGGACCGTACGGACCGTATGGAGGGTACTGACGCTACCCAATGTGGTAGGGCGGTCTGTCCCGGACCGCAGGGAATGCTATTTTTCGGTAGCGACGACCGTCCAATTCGGGTTTCGCAGCGTTGTGGGCCCAAACGATGGAACGAGGCGATCAGCGTGGCTGACTTTAGAGCGCAGTCGCCATCGCTCTCCATCACCGTGTGGCGCGCTCTCCGGGACGACGGCGCCAAGGCGACTGAGCTATGGGCCGACGTAACCGAGTCGCTCCGTTCGAGTCTCTCAGTTTATCGGTATGAGGCGCCTTCTTCGGACAGTCGCCGCTACCGAAAACATTGGTTCAGCGGTCCGAGACGGACGCGTCCTGCCTTCGTTGCGTCGCAGCACAACCCGGTCGACTATTCACGCGTCGCCCCAACAATCACGAGCCGAACAGGATCCAAATCGACCAAAGAAGGGTTCCTAACACTAGCGCTGCAAACACCCAGCGAAACCGAGGCAGGCCATAATAAAGACCGCATAAGGCGCCGAAAATGAGCCCGCCGAAGTGCGCCGCGTTAGCGATATTGAGCACCTTAAATTGTGTTAGGATCACGCACAGTATCGCCCACCCGATTAACATTGCGGCATTTCGCCGCACGAACCACTGGTAAAAGCGGTTTACCGGAGCCGCGCCTAACATAAAACCGAAAATTCCGTAAACGACACCTGATAAGCCGATTGCAGGCGGCCATGGTTCGAAAAAACGCTGGGAAAGCGATGCTATCCAGGCGAGCAGCAGAAGCAATATAACGAAACGAACCTTGCCGGCAGTGGCCTCAACAATCTGACCCAAGGCCAAGAAGGCAACGAGGTTAAATACCAAGTGGGAAACCTCGATATGAACGAGCGCGGTGGAAAACAACGCCCACCATCCGGATGGCAAATCGCGAATCGGTTGAACTAAGGTAAGAAACATCCCAACTCGATCAGCAGAGGCCCAGACGAAAGTGAGCAAACAAAGGCCGATCACCGCATAGGTGACAACCGGCCGGCTGGGCCGGATCACGGTAGAGGTAGCATCGGCCGAGGCGTTTTCACCAACTGGAGCTGCGTTCATAGTCTCTAAAAGTTGCCACTCGTATCGCCCAGATATCCTTTACTCGTCAAATGGGCCGATCGAGCGCGGGTTGGTACCGGGAGGAAAAACGTGAATGGCCAGGCAATAGCCTCGTTTGTCCGCATTGGCGCGTGCTCCGGCTCGAAACTCAAACGCTATCCCGGCAACCTGATCGACCAAGCCTTCTTTGGGACTCTTGTCCGAGCCGGGGGATAAGCTGTTTGCCCACTCCTTGCTTTCTTCCGAGTCGGAATGTGGATAGGTTTTTCTGATCTCCGCGAAGCTACTGTTTACGGATATCCCCGACGCCGTTCTAAAGTAAGGTGAAGTCAGTCGAATCTGAACGACCACGGTCTGCTTACGTGGGTTGCCGCCCGCTCCTGGACCCTGGAAACGAATCTCCAATTCTTCTTTTCGACCGTTAGCCTTATTGCCAAGCCCGGCACCGGAACGCCAAACCTCGGTCAGTTTGCCACCCATAGCGGCGTCTTGGTCTGATGGTTTTCCCAAGACCCGCTCAACCGCCTCACGGCTTTCACCGATCCGAACCTGTCCAACGCGCAATCCGGGCTCGATCAATGCAGGTGAGGGACCACCGGCCCCGAGACAAACCGAGACCGTCGGCAGCCAGGTGCAGGTCACAGCCATGCCGATCCACTGAATGCCCTTCATGGCACTAGTTCAAAGAGGTCATCACCGCTTTACAAGCTCGAAATCAGCAGATTCTGTTGGCGGCGGAGCAGACAGCGCTATTAAATCGAATGGCCGGTAACCTTAATCAAATTCTTCCGGGTCTGATTCCGTACGCAGTCCCGGCGTTTTTCTCTCTGCTCGTCGCCATCGCGTGGGTCGTCGCCTTCGCCAGGATAAAACATGTCGGCGCTCTCGCCTTGGCACTCGCCTCACTGTTGGGATCAATTCTCAGTATGCTGAGCGGGCTGATTTGGATTTTTTATCTCCAGGGACAGCGCCAACTTATCCAATATATGGGACTAGTAGGTTTACTGCATACTATCGCCGTGGCTTGTCTGATGATCGTCGGCGCATTCCTCTTCGCCTTCCACCAACCCGGAAAGGCCGTCACAAAAGGGTAGAACGAAACCCGACTTCGCTAGACGTCCTGATTGGCGATTGTCTGATCGTTGAGCCAAGGCGGTCGACAAAATCCTTCCGATCCACAAGGCTCAGTGCTCAGCTACGTGAAACTCTTGAACCAACCGCTGAGTCTCCTGATCAATTTCCATGAGGTCGTGCTTAAAAACGGTATCCACCGGCTTGTTCTCTGAGGTGGACACGCGCAGGCCACGAACACAAACGCCGCCGGGCTTCCCTCGCCTCGTGGTTAGCGCTTCCCCTTAACAACTGAACCAAGATCTTTGTGACCTTTGAGGCCTTCTGTTCAAAACCTCTTGTCCTTCCGTTTCCGTCAGACCTGAAGATCGTACGGAACTGACTTAACCCCCGCCACTAGCCACACGAAACAGCGAGGGAATCCCTTAAGGTGACGCGCCTGCGAACGCTCCTGGATCGCAGGTTACCTTACCAAGTCCTTGCCTCGCCAAATGGCATCGACGGGTTCCTCGCTCGCAGGAACCCAAACAATAGCCCGCACAGCAGAAATCCTCCTAAAAGAAACATTCGATGCAAAAGGAACCGCGCATTCGGCGAGTTCCAAGAGGTGATTGGGTCCGGCAATTTTCGGAGAAGCGGAGCCCGGAGAAAACGCTCGGCCCTGCGATCCAATCGAACCTCCGGACGGAGAAGCGGCAGCGCGGGATCACCGATGCGGACGCCTAAGCCAAGCCACCTGGCGGTTGGACTATCTGCGAACAAGCGCCGCCTTCCAAAAGCCCGTTCCACAAAGGTTGGACAGTCCTCACTGAAATACGGGCGGGCAGGGATGCAGTTCAGAAATTCAATTGCTTCCTTGACTATTCTATCATCGATCTTTCGGAATGCGGTCGCCGGCACCGTTACATCCCAGCCGCCGCGAATCCTCTTACGGAACACTTCCAGTGGCGTCCAAGCGACTCCACTAACAAAAGCATTCCACGGGGTTTCCAAGAGCTGCTCAATCACGAATTCTCGCCCATCCTCGATGACGACATGCAAGCCCACATGCATCGCGAAGGATGGACCAAATGCCGATTGTTTCAGTCCCGCTAAGCGACGATCAAACATCTGTACTGGTCGGATCAGCCATGCGCCAATGAAACTATGACTGTCACTTTGAAAGATGATGCCGCGCAGCTCGACCACGCGGCCTACCGCGGCTGATTCCGAGTGTGCTGACATAACTACCTTCGCCCTTTTCGTTCTCATTGAATCCGCCGCCCGTTCTCGGGGCTGAATATGTTCTCTATCGCTGTTAGCGGACCGCACGCTCGATTGACATTCGCATTCTATCTAACATTCGGGGCAAAGGGCAATCCTGATCTTACTGAATCATCATTTTTCCCGCCGAACGTCCCGCAGGGACATCTCGAAAGTAGCCCAGCACTTTAGTGCTGGGTTAGCTTCTCTCTAACATGTCCGTCCCGATAGGGACGATCGAGTTTCGTTAACTACCGCAAAGATTCGGCCTACATGGCGCCTTTCCATCGTCCCTGGCGGGACGGTTCGTATTTTTCGACATAATCCCAGCACTAAAGTGCTGGGCTACTTTCGAGATGTCCCTCCGGGACAATTCCTAACCCAGGCCGATGTCACCGGCGCGAATATTCAATATCGTTCATTGACGTTCGCTGGCGTTCGTTGTTGTTCACTGTTGTTCGCTGCCAATGAGGTCAACAGCATCAAGCTGATTTGCACAAGCGAGTAAAGCGGGAGGTAGTAACGCGCTCCCCAAGACGTGCTGAAACAATTGCCCAGAGCCATCAGAAACCCGATTGCGACCATGCTCCAGGCGTACCAGACGCCAGTTATACTGGCGAAGTTCACGCGCGATTTAACCAGGACCATGACGCCACCCACCAGAGAAAGAAGCACGAAGGCGCCCAGGGGCACACCTTTGAATAACTGGAAATAGGCATTGTGATCGAAGAGCTGTTGGTAGTGTCCCTGGGAAAATTGAAATGAACAAAGCGAGCGAAGACGCGCATAGCGGGGAGCAGCAATTTCACGCTGGAGCGCGTCGGTCAGCACCAGCGGTGGCGCGGCCATGTCCGCTTGGGTCAATAGCGGAACCCTCAACATTTCGTTTTTGACCGTGTTCAACAAGGCCGGATCCGGAGGAGTGAGAAATGCCTGCGCTACCCGGTTCAACTTTGAATCAATCACAAAGGTATGCTGTTGCAGGTTCGATCGCCCCGGCTGTGACAAGATTTCATCCATTCGATCGTACAAGAATCCGTATCCTCGATCCTCTTTGCGATCCATTGCCCGGATCAGATCTTGGATTGCTTCGGTGACGATCGGATCGTTAACTTTCGCACTAACCTTGTTCAGTACAGTGTTGCGCTCATCCGCGGACAAACTATTCAGATAGTCGAGTCGCCACTCGAAAGTGACGCCGAACGTGGATCGATATGGCACGCGGAACATCCAGCACATTGCTTGCTGTACACCAATCGACGCGACAGCCACACCAACTCCAAGGCTCCCGTATACGATTAGTTTCCTCCATCCACGAAAGCCGTTAGCGACCGGCGCCGAGGAAAAGCTGGGAAAAAGCGTCTGAACGATCGTTGGCGCGAGAAAGGCCAACGGCGCCAGAAAAATCAAGAGAAGATTGATATGACGAGTGAGAGCGGCTGCAACCAGCAGCAAGAAAAACAGTATGAGTCGTCGCAGTTGCAGATCGGGAGCACGCAAACAAATCCAGCCATATGCTGCTACGAGACAAACCAGCGGATTACTGAATGCCTCGGTTCCAACGCATTGGGCAAACAGATAAAGCCACGGAGTGAGCGCAAAGAAAACAGCGTAAAGCAGGCGAAGCAGGAAGAGACTCGTTAACGTTCGGATAACGAAAGACAACGAACAGATGAGAAACAGGTGTTGAATGACCAACAAGCTGTAGATGGCAACATCATTCAGCTCAGGCGTACTCAGTGAAAGGTAAGGTAATCCGTGACCACTGACCAGGTTGCCAATGATTCCCGCCAAAATCATTAACAGCCGAGCAACCAGGCAGTAGCCGGGCAGCCAATGGATGATCCCTTTCGGCGCGAACGTGGACGCGATTTCGTTGAAGCCATCCGTGTCACGCCAAAGCGGGGGAAGCGTGAGCAAAATGTATAGCGACGGAATGACGAGAACGATAATCCAGATAAGATCCCGGGCGACGAACTTTTCCTCGCTACCAGATTCCGAACCGGTCCTGATCATGTCCTGTAGCTTAGCCGGCATGCAACTACGAACCCGAGGTCCGTTCGAAGTTCCCTTCCGCCCTGATCGAACTTCCATTCCGTTCCGCAAGTCTTCCCAATGCCAATATCAGCAGGTAGTTCGTTATCATCGCCAGCCCAAGCAGAAAACCAGGAGCATAACTGATTCTATAACGGACGACATCCAGCGAGTGGACGACTGCAATCGTAAGCACGTTTCCGTAAGTAGCTGAAAGCACCGCGAGGAGGGTGAGTCCGGCCAGACGCCAGGCTCGCCCATGCCGGTTTAAACAGATCGCGGCTAACGCTGCAAGAAAAGCTAGTTGCAGCCAAAAGCTGATTCGGGCGAGATAAAATGCCAGCTTGGATAAGATTGGGAAACCAAGGGGACGCGACGGACCGTTCGCAGGCATCTCGAGACGCTGAATGTATGATTGGTAAATCTTCTGCACCTCCGGCGAAAACCGATCTTCGGGCAAAAACGGTCGGGAAGCGGCTATTTCTTGATTCAAGTCGATCGATCGCGCCGTCGAGTAGAAATCTCCCGAACGCGGAAAGAGAAAGAGCGGGATCTGTTTCCCAATCTTTAGCAGCATGGATAGAGGATTTTGAAACCAAGCCCGAAAATAGGCAGAATAACAGGCCGCCGCGATTTCTCGATCGTTCCAGCCTTCTTTCTGCTTGATGGTGGAGAAAAACCCAGATCGATACTGGATGTAATCGGTATCAAATCCAAGCGTCCGATAGTGATCTTGCTGGTCGCGCGCAATCCGATAAGCCTTCCCAAGTTCCTGGTAAAAAAGCGAGTCTGGCACGTCGCCCGAATTAAGCGCGGGCGAGGTTGCGGCGACCTTGGTCTCCAGTATCTGCGGCGCGTGAATACAAACTAGAGTGAAAGGAAGAAACAGCTGGGCGTCTTTTTGAAAACTGAACAATCTCGGAAGAGAGAACATCAGCAAGAGTGCAGCACCGCCGCCAAGCAATGGTCCGAACCGGAGGAGCCGCGGCGTTTCGCCGAAGGCCGCGGCCACGACGCACAAGAAAGTGCAAGCGAACGAGAATCCCCAACTTGGCTTCAAAAGCAGCACTGCGTAAGACAATGCCAGCGTCGCAGCTCCAAAAACGATAGCCGGACCGGCTCGATGAAACTTCCAGCGTGCGGCAAAAAAGGAGGTGAGACAATAAAGATAGCTCATCTCGAAAAACGCCAACATCCCCTCGGGCCGAAGTGTATTCTCCAACAGCGCCTGTTGCGAACTCAGCGCATAAACTGCAAGCAGCAACAGGGCGAGAGAGCAACAGATCCAGCGCCATTGCCGTCTATTCGGCGGTAGCAACCGGAACCACGACCGCCAGGTCAACCAAAAAATAACGATACCGGCCAATCCCAGAAATCGCTGGACGTAAGTGATCCCGGAGAAATCTCCACTGGCCTTGAGCGTGCCGGCGAGCAGTGCCGAATACAGCCAATCTCTTCCGTAGGTCTGTTGAAATCCGAAACCACTCAGCCAGGAAAGGGCCGGCCGCAAGTATCCCCAGGTATCACCATCCGCGAGTGGTATGATTGGCAGCCGCGCCCGGACAACAAGACCTCCGAGCACGATGGCAACGACCACACATGACACGAGAAGATCGAACAGAGCGTCGGATTGTTTCAAACGAGCGGCACGCGCCATGATGTCAAACAGAAGCATCGTCGTACACCGGGTAATAGATTCAGTCCAGAACGGTTTCGGACGCTAAAGCCGATCGACTGGTCTTTTCCTTCTGACCGGTTCTGGCCTTTTTTCCCCTGTGTCGGCTTAGTGACCGGGATCGGATTGCCCTGGTTCGACTGTCAATTCTAGGGAGTCACACGCATCTTATCTTCGGCAAAACTCATCTGGACATCTGTCTGTGCCCCAATCGAACGCGACACCTGCTTTTCCGCACGCTCAACTTGCGGGGGAATGTGCGTTAAGATGAGGCGGTCTACGCGCGCAGCACGCGCCAGTTCGCCAACGCGTTTTGGAGGTGAATGCCGGGTGTAGAGTTCGGGAGGCGAACCGGGTGGATCGAGCACGGCACAATTGAAAACAAGCAGATTCGTCTTCTCGGCCAGTTTCTGGAGATTAGGCAGCCCAGTCGGATCGATATCTCCAGAAAAGGTAACGCTGCGGCCGTTGAAATCGACGCGATAGGCTAGCGCTGGCGCGTCCCCATGATGAGTGGCTACGGCCGTGACTCTAAGACCATCCTTACTCTCACTGACCAGGACCGGTGCCGCAGATAAATCATTAGGTAAATCGTGCGCTTCCCAGTCAAAGGGCGCACCAAAATGCTTGAGATAGGCCCAAGCTCCACCCGGGCCGAAGAGGATCTCCATAAACCGACTCGTGCCTGGATAATCATTGGCTCCAGAGGGTCCGTAGATAGTAAAGTGAACCGGAGAAGTCGTGAGCATCACGCGAGCTTTGATCACACTTGGCAAGTCGGCAGTATGATCGACGTGAAGATGCGTCAGGAAAATTGTGTCAACTTTGTCGATATCAATATGCAGCTCACCTAATCGGGCGAATGCACCTGAACCGACGTCAACAAAAAAGCGTGGTTGCCCGTAGACAAGGATGAGATTGCAGCTGGCCGCTCGGCCATCCGGCCGCGGTCCGCCAGTCCCGAGGAAAAGAACCTCCATTGCAGACGCACTCGCAAAACAGTTAACGGGTCGGAACAGAACGAAGAAGACGCTAATTCCAACGATAAGGAATCCTATCAAGCAGAGTTTGGTTGCTCTTCGTTTGTACATGATGATCGGTTCTGGCATTGAACGAGCGATATCGCATCTAACTCAAGCTTGCGCGAACAACGAAGGCATGTCTCACCTTTCTATCGAATAGACTTCCGGCTGTTCGACCAGAGTCATCATCAACTCGTGATACGTGCGGCGCGGCAGAAGCGCGCGAACTATCCAGAGCTCACGGCCATCTTCCCGCCGGCTCCGTTCAACTCGTTTTAGCGAAATTTCGAACTGCTCCAAAAGACTCTCCAGCTTCACCTCGGTTTTACCTTTGTCCGGATCCACAACCAGGCGAACCTCCGATTCCGTCGCTCCCGCGAACCGGCTGTGCTCCCAGCGATTCATGAAAGTGAGCACCGTTCGCGCTAGCACCGCGAGACCAACTCCGGCGCCGGCATGACCTGCGCCAATGGCCATGCCCATTGCCGCAACCAACCAGATCGTCGCTGCCGTCGTTACGCCATGAACGTTGGTACTTCCTCGAAACAGAACACCGCCACCAAGAAAGCCCACACCAGTGACAATCTGGGCAGCAACCCGTCCGGAATCCCCAGTACTGCTTGTGAAGGCGTACCCAGCCATGGTGAAGGCCGCCGAGCCAAGCGCGATCAATGCCATGGTCCGGGTGCCAGCCGGCTTCTCTTTGCGCTGCCGCTCAATTCCAACCCATGCGCCGCAGAGCAACGCCAGAATGCTAAGCGAAATGGATCCCCATGGATACGGGAACAACGAATGCCAATTGTCAAAAAGCCATTGCATAAAGAAGAGTTACACGTTGCGGGTTACGGGTTGCGATCAATTTGCTATTGCGATTTGTGATCGGATGCTGATGTTTGTGGATGGACGGGAAGATCATTCTTTCCACAGTCAGCGCATGGGAGTTGGGAGACCGCTTCGAGACCACCCAGGCGCAAAAGAACGAAGCCCTTAGGGAAGCCAAGATTGCCAAGCAAGATGGCGATCTCAGCGAAAACGCGCCCTATCAGGCGGCAAAAGAAAAATTCAGAACGATGGGACGTGTCCAACGGCGACTCACCGGCGAAATGAACCACCTGATCAACCACGGGCATCGCCTGGTCGATCCGCGCTCCTGGATCATCGAAGCACCCGCTGAAGCGATTGAAATCGGTACGGTTGTCGAAATGGAATTGAACGGCGACGATGCAAAGTTTTTGATCGCGGGTGCACGCGATAACCAGGTTCCGGATGCCGGGGACATCTTACCGCTGCCGTACAACTCTCCGCTGGGCACACTCCTGCTCGGTCGCAGAGAGAAGGAACGATTCGTCGCCCGGGTCAATGCGCATGAACAAACAGTCTGCGTTCGACGAGTGCGGCGACCCACAGCGGACGAAATCCTATCGATTTTTCCGGCCTTGCGCGATCCGAGCTAGCTCGATTCGGCGGTCTCGCATCCGCGCGGTTGCGTCAACATAAGGGCTCGCGAAGCCTTTCCACGGAAGAAGAACTCGTCCCGGAGGGACAGATGAAAGTAGCCCAGCACTTCAGTGCTGGGTTAGTATTTTTTTGACAGGACCGTCCCGGTAAGGGACGATCGACTTTCGTTGCCACTCGCCAAAGAATGGCCGGCGAGCTATCTTTCGATCGTCTACCGGGACGGTCGTCTTTTTCCGACATTGACCCAGCAATAAATTGCTGGGCTACTTTCATCTGTCCCTCCGGGACCAACAAACCCCCGGGCTTCCTTCACAAGCCCTTGTGTTGACGCACCTACGCGTCCGCCGGACCGCCCTACGATCGCGGAACCGTAACCCGCTACTCCTCGCCTACGCCGCCCACTCCGCCAACCACCGCTTCATCAATTTCTGCGAAATGGTTTCAATATGGGGAAACCGGGCGATGTGCCGGCGCAAAACTTCTTTGGTCTCGGCCACATCAAACCAACGAACTTCGGCTAATTCCGACCCGCGCACGATTTCGGTCGTCGTCGCATCGGCGAAATAGCCGAGCATTAATGATTGTGGAAACGGCCAGGGCTGCGAGCCGAAATACCGGAGGTTGGTTATCTCGATTCCAGCCTCTTCTTTCACTTCGCGTACCACTGCCTCCTCCACGCTTTCGCCGGCCTCGACAAATCCAGCAAGCGTCGAGAAAAGGCCCTCAGGCCAAGTTGGCTGCCGCCCTAGTAGACACCGATCAGCATTCTGAACCAGCATGATCGTCGCTGGATCGCTCCGTGGGAAGTGTTTCGTTGCGCATTCCGGATTGGTGCAGGTCATCACATGACCGGCTTCTTCCGGCAACGTGGGGCTACCGCAACGAGAACAAAATTGCTGAGCCTCTTGCCAATTGATCAGAGCTCGAACATAAAGCAGCAACTGCTGTTCATCCGGCGTGAGGAGTCCTCGGAACTCTCGCAGATGAATGAACCGCGCCTGGTTTTCCTGGAGACCGAGCGCTGAGAGAGCCTCGGATGGGGTCTTGGATTCGGTCAAGCTCGCGGCAAACACCGGCAGATTGTCCGGACGAAGCCCGAGAAAAGTCAATTTGACCGCTGGCGGCAACGCTGCCGCCGGCATGACCAAAGGCCGCTTTTCCGCCGAAATAGAGAAAAGGTTTTGGCCACGCCACATTACATAGACCGCGGCGGGACCGTTCCGTTGCGCAGCCAACCAGGCTACGTCACTGCGCAAGTGGGCTTCCCGTCGCAGACCGGTGCGGGGATAATGTTCTAGGAATTGATCATAAGGCATGGTCTCTGCTCTCCTTTCCTGATAGATTGCTATGGCTCTCGGAACGACCGAATCTCAAGAGGCTGTATGCAAGCTGCAAATTTGTGTCCGATTTGCCGTACGCAAACACACCAATGTCCATTCGACCCAAAGCGTTAGTACCAAAAGAAAACGCGGATCTGAGTCCGCGCGAAATTCTCTTTCAGGAAACCCGCGGTTTCAAGCAGTCGTTGGAACCGCTCAAAATCGGGCTGACGGTCTCGCGCGCGAAAATCCGATTGAAGGGGGCCGAACCGCGCAAGCCGCCTTACTTTGCTTGCTGTTACGATGTTGGGACCCTGCAAAACGTAAACATCGTCGCCTTCATCTATCCGCTCCTGGCCGATTGGGAAGTGATGGAAAGGGAGCCAGAAAACTACCGGCAGCGAATCCGGGCGGCTTTTGGAGAGGAAATGATTCACGCGGTTCAGGTAATCGCCGTTCGCAATCGCTACGACCATACGGGCACGTTGCAAGATCGTTTCGCCGACACCGAAGCGTACTACGAGTCTTTACTAGGAAGAATCGTGGATGAACTCGCGGTCAGCGAAGAAGGCCAGGAGGCGGTACTGACCGCGGCGCAACTCTACTATGAGGATTGGACAATCACCAATATGGAAGAGCTTCGACAAGTCGACCGAAATCGGCATGGCAGAGACGGGTACATGGTCAGCGAGCTAATCCGTCAATTGATCCAGATCAGGTTTGGCGAACTCTTAAGTGAAGAGGCGAAAGGGAAAGCCTGGGACAAGAATCGGGTGTTTTCGCTCGGCGAATTTCGCACCACCGAAAATCTCCTCGATTCGATGGCCGGAACCCTACGAGCGGCGGTGCCAAAATTGGTTAGCTTAAGTCCGACATTGGCGGAAGC
>DASTDH010000659.1:0-14686 GCA_035710445.1 Chthoniobacterales bacterium | reverse complement strand
GCTTTGGAGCGTGAGCGACACCAGATTGTGAATAACTTCGCGGTCAAGCGCGTCGCCTGGTTACGAATTGTCGTCCCATCTGGATAGACAGATTCCGGTAGAGCTTCGAACCCGGCGATGAGGCTTGAGCAGGCGAGGAATACTCAGATGCGGACGAATCTGCAGAAAAGTGGATTACGTCTTTCCATAAGGACTTCGATTGCGGCTCAAGCGGCGCGAAAGAAAGAACTCAAGCGATGGAAGAACCAATTGCAGCAGCCCCGCTTCAAGGGGTAGCCGCCTATGTTGGCATCGACTGGGCGGATCAAAAACATCAGGTGGTCTTACGCTCGGAGGCCGAGCCGACCAAAGTCCAACACCAAGTCATTAATCAAACCCCGGAGGCCTTACTGGATTGGGTTGGGGAGATGCAGCAGCGATTTGCTGGGAGAGGCAAAATTTTGGTTTGCTTGGAACAGAGTCGGGGCGCGCTGATCAATCATTTGATGAGCTACGAGTTTTTTGAACTCTATCCGATCAATCCTAATCAGTTGGCTAACTATCGGGCTACTTTCAAAAACAGTGGAGCCAAAGATGATCGGCCTGATGCTGATCTGCTTTGCGAGCTAGTGATGTGTCATCGCGATCGGCTCAAAGCCTGCAAACCCGATACCCAATTGACTCGCAAGTTAGCCACCCTCAACGAGGATCGCCGGCAGGCGGTGGAGCGACGTAGCCGCTTGGCTAATGGGATTAAAAGCACGCTCAAAGTCTACTTTCCTTTGGCCTTGCAAGTATTGGACAATGACAGCTCCACGGCCCTGGCCGCTGATCTGTTGTTGCAATGGCCCTGCTTGGAGGCATTGCAAAAACAAAGTCCCGCTAAGTTGCGCAAGTTCTTTTATGCTCACAACTGCCGTGGTGAACAGAAGATGCTCGAGCGACTCAAGCTCATTAAAGAAGCCAAAGCCTTGACCCGTGACTTGGCCGTGATCGAACCGGCTGCTTTAAAGGTGCAGATGCTGGCCCAACAACTCAAAAGCCTTTTACCTTATATTGCCCGGTACGAAAAACAGATCGCCGAGCTCTTCGACTCTCATCCCGATAGCGGCTTGTTCCGAGATCTGCCGGGGGCCGGCCCGGCTCTGGCTCCTCGACTCTTTACGGCTTTTGGCAGCGATCGTGGCCGGTTCGATCTGGCCCAAGAAATCTCCAGCTTAAGCGGTATTGCTCCGGTCCGAAGAGCCAGCGGTAAAAAGACCGGCCAAAAGGCTTCCATCCACTTCCGTCACGCCTGTCCTAAATTCCTGCGCCAGTCCTTTCACGAGTTTGCCGGTTGTTCGATCCCTCGATGCTCCTGGGCTAAACACTTCTATGAGGCTCAATTGGCCCGGGGCAAAACTCATCATGTCGCCGTGCGAGCGCTGGCCTTCAAGTGGATCCGCATCCTCTTTGCCTGTTGGAAAGAGGCCGTTCCCTATGATGAAGAGCGCTATCTCCAAAGCCTCAGAAACCGCGGTTCAGCCCACGCCGGTTCATAACATCGCCAAAAAATCTTGACGGACCAACTCAGATGTCTACCGGAACGGACGCGTTAAAAAACGCTAACCCAGCACTGAAGTGCTGGGCGACCATCATGAGGTCCTCCAGAACGATTCTGGCGAACAGGTTCGTTTGGGGGTGAAACAAACGAAATCCAAATTTGGCCGTTGACAAAACCGGCTCACTGCTTTTAGATCGATCTAATATCGAGGCCGATCTGTGAAGTGATTTCCTAAGATTTCTACTCCGAAGCGGCCCTTTTAGATCGATTCGTGCCCTCCATCCCCATAGCTTCAATCCCCCAATCCCGGATCACACTGAACGATATCGCCGAGCATGCCGGCGTCTCCCGTGCCACCGTTTCGCTCGTCCTCCGCAATGTGCCCTCCGTCGCAGCTGAGACCCGCCGCCGCGTCCAACGCAGTATACGCGTGCTCGGCTACGTTTATAACCGCGCCGCTGCCAACCTGCGCACCCAGCGATCGCATGCGATTGGATTGATCGTTTCCGATATCGCCAATCCATTTTTCGCTGAAGTCATTATCGCAATCGAGCGCCGGCTCGACCTCGCCGGATATGTCACTCTCCTTGGCAATACCTCCGAAGATCCAAAAAAAGAAGACCGGGTTTGGCGAACGATGCATGAGTTTCCGGCCGCCGGGCTGCTCGTCTGTCCGACTCTGCGGCCCCCTGAAGAATCTGCTCTGGTACCGGGAGTTCCAACCGTAGCCTTCACCAGGTCTCTTTCCGGTGTCGATTTTGTTGGAACCGATAACGCCGCCGGCGCGGAAATGGCAGTAAAACATCTCCGATCTATCGGCCACCGGCGAATCGCATTTGTGGGAGGGGACCCTCGACGTTCCACCGGACAGGAGCGCTTTCGGGGCTATGCGGCCGCCCTCCAATCTTTTGGACAGATAGTTGATGAATCGCTCGTGATTCCAACTGCTCCCAATCGAGCCGGCGGCCGTGAAGGGTTAAGCCGGCTGTTAAGGTTAGCGGAAGCACCGACGGCAGCCCTTTGCTTTAACGACGTGGTAGCCTTTGGCGCTATTGAGGCATTATACCAGCATCGGAAAACGCCGGGCCTTAACTTCGGTATTGTCGGATTTAACAATGTGGCGGAAGCGGCCCAGAGTCAGCCGGGTCTCACCACGGTCGACACTTCTCCCGCAAATTTAGGTGAAGCGGCTGCGGATTTGCTTCTGCAACGGATCACGGCGCCGGAAGCGCCCAGTCGCCGAATCATTCTGGAACCGCGGCTGATTGTTCGAGCGTCATGTGGCGCTCAAGCTTCGTCTCCCTCTAAAACATGAGTACTGAACCAGAAAAATTACGTTGGGGTTTGATTGGTGCCAGCGACATTGCTGCAACCCGCATGATCCCGGCTATAAATGCGCAGCCGGATAGCGTAGTCCATTCGGTCGTAAGCGGAAACGCGGACCACGCCAAATCGTATGCGAAGAAAAACTCAATTCCGCAGGTGCACGACAATCTGGACACCTTCTTGGCAGATCCGGCTCTCGACATCGTCTACATCAGCAGCACCAACGAAAAACATAGAGAGCAAGCACTGGCGTCTATTCGGGCGCACAAACCGGTTCTCTGCGAAAAGCCGTTGGCATTGAGTCTGACGGGTGCCAGGGAGATGGTGAGTGCCGCTGCGCAAGCCAGCATCCCATTCGGTACGAATCATCATCTCCGCTGTGCCTCGACCCATCGTACTCTGCGGCGGCTCGTCCAAGAGGGAGTAATCGGCCAACCATTGGCAGCGCGAGTTTTTCATGCTGTGTACCTTCCGCCTCGGCTCCAAGGGTGGCGCCTGGACAATCCTGCTGCCGGTGCCGGGGTAACGCTCGACATCACGGTGCACGACGCCGACACGCTGCATTTTGCTCTGGGCTTGCGGGCACAGGAGGTTATTGCCCAATCCTTGAGTCAAGGACTTGGTCAAGGTGGAGTGGAAGACACCATCATGGGCGTCATCCGGTTCGAAGGAAATATTCTGGCCCAGTTCCACGATTCTTTCACGATCGGCCACGCTTCGACCGGCTTCGAAATTCATGGCACGGAGGGATCGTTGCTGGCGACCGACGTGATGACGCAGGAACCGATCGGACGAGTCGTTCTCCGCCGTGGAACCGAAGAGATCGAGATTGATCCTGGTAGCCGCGAAGACCTTTACTCATTCGCGGTGCGGCACTTCAATGCTGCCGCCCGTGGAGATGGTCATCCGGCCGCAACCGGGGATGATGGTATCCGGTCCCTGGCCGTCGCCTTGGCTGTCATTGAATCAGTCAAAACCGGCAAACGTACCAAGGTGCAGTATGAGGCATAGATGCAGACCAACAGCTTCGATACGGTCCTCGGCACTTTCGCGGTGTCTTGCTTCCAGCCAAAAGCCTCAACGCGCCGACTGGGATAGCCCATATTCAGCAGATGTGTTCCGGAGGCACCCAATGAAAGTAGCCCAGCACTTCAGTGCTGGGTCAGGGTTCAGTAGACCGATCCGTCCCGCCAGGGACGATAGAAACGGTTGCATCTGGTCTTTGATGCCGCACAGAGGGCGAGTGCGAGCAGGGGTCGATCGTCCCAGCCGGGAGGCGTCGGTATTAAAACATCAACCCAGCACTGAAGTGCTGGGCTACTGTCATTTGTCATGCGTAGCCCTATGCCACGCTCCAAGCTTATCTCTTTTGACCAGATTGGCAGCCTGATCCCTGACGATGCAGTGGTCACGGTCAGCTCTTCCAGCGGGCTGGGCTGCCCCGATGCCACTCTTCGAGCGATCGGCGAACATTTTGCCAAATTCGGTTCGCCCAAGAATCTGACCACTCTTCACCCAATCGCCGCCGGCGATATGTACGGGATCGCAGGAATTGATCACCTGGCTCGGCCAGGACTGCTGAAGCGGGTCTTGGCCGGTTCCTTGCCAAGCGGGCCATCCTCACTGCCAAGCCCGAAAATCTGGCAAATGATTTTCGAGGAGCAGGTAGAGGCCTACAATTTGCCAAGCGGCATTCTCTTTCACATGCACCGGGAAGCGGCGGCAGGACGTCCCGGTGTACTGACCAAGGTCGGGCTGGATACCTTCGTTGATCCGAGACATCAAGGCGGAGCGATGAATCAGCGCACACCGCGCGATCTGGTAAAAGTGGTCGAGTTCGAAGGTGAAGAATGGCTGTTTTTCAGATCGATCACACCTCAAATTGCAATTATCCGAGCAACGACCGCCGATGAAAAAGGCAACCTCACGATGGAGCATGAGGGTGCATATTTAGGAGCGTTAGATCAGGCCCTCGCGGCACGT
The DNA here is from genome assembly GCA_035710445.1 of Chthoniobacterales bacterium. Taxonomy (GTDB): domain Bacteria; phylum Verrucomicrobiota; class Verrucomicrobiia; order Chthoniobacterales; family JAFAMB01; genus DASTDH01. The sequence goes on along the minus strand of DASTDH010000659.1, from coordinate 9,855 downwards.
AACCATGGAGGGACCGTGATTGCGCAGGTCAAGCGTGTAGCCGCGTACGGCACTTTGAAACCGCAGGAGGTAAAGGTGCCGGGAATCCTGGTTGATTACCTCGTCGTTGATCCGGGCCAGCGCCAGACGACTCAGACCGATTACGATCCGGCCATTAGTGGCGAAATCTTTCGGCCGTTGGATTCGTTTGAACCGGTAGACTGGAATGTCGACAAAGTCATCGCGCGCCGGGCAGCGTTGGAGTTGAAGCAAGATGATATCGTCAACCTGGGTTTTGGGATCAGCGCATTGGTTCCTCGGATCGTACTGGAAGAAGGACGACAACGCGACGTGACTTGGGTGATCGAGCAGGGGCCGGTGGGCGGAGTGCCGCTCCTTGGATTTGCTTTTGGCTGTGCCTCCAACGCCGATGCCATTCTGGAGTCGCCGGATCAATTCACCCTATATCAAGGAGGCGGCTTTGACCGGAGTTTCTTGTCGTTCCTTCAAGTCGATCGAGATGGAAGTGTGAACGTGTCCCGCTTAGCCGCGCGGCCGCACGTTACCGCGGGCGCAGGCGGATTTATCGATATCACGGCTGCAGCCAAGGCGATCGTCTTCTGTGGGTACTTCACTGCCGGCGGATTGGATCTCCGGATCGAGAATGGCCGACTGCAGATTCTTAAAGAGGGCAAAAACCGGAAATTTGTGCCGGAAGTGGAGCACATCACTTTCAGTGGGCGCCGGGCTAAAACGATCGGCCAGCGAGTGATCTACGTGACCGAACGTTGTGTGCTGCGGTTGGAACACGAAGGGCTCGAGGTTTTCGAGGTTGCTCCCGGAATCGACTTGCAACGTGACGTTCTGGAGCAGACTAACACGCCGTTGCGGGTAGCGAAGGATCTGAAAGTCATGGAGGAACGACTCTTCCGACCTGAACCACTTGGTTTGAAATTCGCCTCCTAATATTTGCTTATGACGGTTCCCCCTTCGACTCCATTACTTGTATTCACACCGGCTGAAGCGCGCACACTGTCCGCGATCCTAGAGCGCCTTTTTCCGGCAGATGAAAGCGGGCCGGGAGCGAGTGAAATCGGTGCGCTCGATTATCTGGATCGCGCCTTAAGCGGTCCTTACGCCGAAGTTCGTGACACCTATCGGCTTGGCTTGCTTGCGATCGACCAGGCTAGCATTAACCGATTTCAAACCGAATTCGCACAAAGCTCCACGGAACAGCAAGAGGGCCTTTTGGCTGAATTGGAAGCCGGGTCGGTCAAAGAGTTCAGTGCGGTGGATCCGAAACAGTTCTTCGAACTCGTCCGCGCGCATCTGCAGGAAGGTCTATTCTCCGATCCGTGGTATGGCGGAAACCGAGACAAAGCGGGTTGGCGACTGCTTGGACATCCCGGCGTCTGGCTGGAGAACAGTGCGGAAGAAAATCTCAGTGCCGAACCGGTCGACAAAGGAGGAGTGATTCAGTCGTTAGCAGATATTGCGCTGCCGGCACCGAAATCACGCGGTATCCCGAACTATGACCCGCAGCGAGGTTCGGCGGAACCGCGGACGGACGCGGACATCATTCTGGTTGGGGCCGGATCAGTGGGGTCAATGGTCGCCCCAATCTTTGCCAAGGCCGGATTGAAAGTAGTCGCTTTTGAACCGGGCCCGTTTCGCAGTCAGGACGATTATCTGCCGGATGAGCTCGGCGCGGCCTACTACTGCCGTGCAACCATGGGACCCAAGTTCGCCACTGAAGTTCCCCGCTGGCGACGCAACGAAGGCGAACCGACGACCGCAGCAACTTTTTCGCTCGGCCGTATGATGAACAGCGTCGGCGGCTCGGTTATTCACTACGGCGCCTGGTTGCGGCGATTTCATCCACACCACTTTCGAACCCTTTCTCATGTTGAAGAACGATGGGGGACATCCGTCCTTCCGGATGGCTGCCGGCTGGCGGATTGGCCCGTTTCCTATGAGGAACTTGAACCGTTTTACACTCGGCTCGAGCACGAGATTGGGATTGCCGGCGACGAGTCGAATCCGTTCATCGCACGAAGCAAACCGTTACCGATGCCGGCAATGCGTCCCTTTCGACTCGGGAACTTTTTCAGCGAAAGCGCGCGCAAAATGGGGTTGCATCCTCACCCCGTGGCGGCGGGAGTCAACACCGTGCCATACGGGGGACGCCCCGCCACAACCAACACCGCGTGGAGCAACGGTTTTGGATCGTGTACGGGAGACAAGTGGGATCCGTCTCTTAGCGCCATTCCGGAAGCATTGGCCACGGGCAATTTCGATTTACGGACCGGTTGTCGAGTAATTCGTATCCTTACGGATCGGCACGGCCATGCCAATGGGGTCGAATACGTCAATCCGCTTGGTTGCCGGAAAATCCAAGAAGCGCGGACGGTCATTCTCGCGGCGTACACTTTTGAAAACTTGCGGTTGTTGTTTCTATCCGGAGATGATTCCCATCCCGACGGCCTCGGAAACAATCGCCGTCAGCTCGGCCGTTATTTCATGACCAAAATGTTTGCTCACGTTGACGGTTTTTTCCCGGGGATAAATTTCAATCGCCATACTGGTCCAGCTGCCCAAGGAGTGGTTCTCGACGACTATTTGGCAGCTGACTTCGACTCGATTCAGTACGGTTTTGTGGGGGGCGCAACTCTAGGCGCAGAACAGCAATTCTTGCCTATTCAGATCAGCCGCGAAGCTTTGCCGCCAACCGTGCAGCGCTGGGGCAAACCCTATAAGGATCACATTCGGCAATGGCAACATTTCGGGGTGGTGCGGATCCAACCGGACACGCTTTCGTACGACGATAACTTTATCGATATCGATCCTCATCACCGTGACCGCAGCGGGCTTGGCATGCCGCTGATTCGCATCACTTACGATATGCGTGCGAACGAGCAGCGGTTGGCCGCCTGGATGGAAACCAAGGCCGAAGAAATTTTGCGGGAGATGGGTGCCACTGCGACTTGGCGCGGCCCTCGGTTCACCGGAGTAGGCAGTAGCCATGATTTTGGCGGTGCGCGGATGGGAGAAGACCCGGGCAGATCGGTGGTGGATCCGCAATTGCAGGTGCATGATACGCCTGGGCTTTACGTTTTCAGCGGTGCGGCGTTCCCGACCTGTCCGGGGATCAATCCAACCCTCACGTTGCTGGCGGTGTGTGTGCGTGCCGCGGAACAATTGGTGGGGAAACTGAAGGGGAGGTGAAGGGAACATGCATCTTTCCAGAAATAGCCAAAAGAAAGCGCTGGTTGGAATGCCCATCGCTCGGAGGGTGCGGCGCTTGCGCCGCCCGGAAATAACCCCTGACGAACCACGGATGCAAACCAATGGCTCGATTCCTCGGAATGCGCGGAATCGCGTCCAGGCGTCGCAAGCGACGCACTCTCCGACTTCAGGAGCAAGGCATTGTCTCGAGCAAAAACAAGGACCTCATGTCTGACACTACTAAAATCCAGATCGCTCCAGACCCGCCCCTTGCACGGATTACGTTGCATCGACCGGAGAAGCTCAACGCGCTGGATCCGGAAATGCTGACTGCACTCGAAACCGGTCTGAATCGGCTGGAACACCGTACCGATATTCGGGTCGTCATTCTGCAAGCAACCGGCGAGAAAGCCTTTTGCGTCGGTGCGGATATCAATGCGTGGACCGCTTTGACACCGCTCCAGATGTGGTCCGAATGGATTCGCCACGGTCATCGAGTCTTCTCTCGTCTGCTCCATCTGCGTCAGCCGGTGATCTGTGGGATTCAAGGACTGGCGTTCGGAGGCGGTCTGGAGCTCGCGTTGGCCTGTGATATCCGTATCGCGAGTGAGTCAGCACAATTTGCGATGCCTGAGGTCAAGTTAGGTACGGTACCAGGCTGGGGTGGAACGGCTCGGCTACCGGAACTAGTCGGTACTGGACGAGCCCGCCAGTTGATTCTCTCGGGTCAACCGATCACCGCTTCGATCGCAGAGCGCTGGGGCTTAATCAATGAGGTCGTTCCTGTCAATCGATTGATAATACGAGTTGAAGAGTTGGCGAAGCTGATTGCTGCGAATGCTCCGGTTGCGGTGCAAACCGCTAAACAACTTCTGGCCGGCGGCAACATGGTCACGCTGGAATCGATTGCTGCCGCCACCAATGCTTTCACCAAAGATGCGGCGGAAGGATTGGCGGCTTTTCGGGAAAAACGCAGTCCTAACTTTCAAGGTCTATGAACAAGCTCCCTGCAAAACCATTTCAGTACCAACTTTGGATCAACGGAAAGGCAGAACCGTCGAAGTCCGGAAAAACCTTTGATCGCCGCAGTCCGGCTCATAATGTCGTAGTGGGTGTTTATCCGCTGGCTGGCAATGAAGAGACCGATCTTGCGGTAGCTGCCGCTCGGCGGGCATTCGATGAAGGGCCTTGGGCAAAGTGTTCCGGAGCTGAGCGAGCCTCCTGCCTTTCGAAGTTGGCTTCGCTCATTCGTGAACACGCTGATGAGCTCGCATTAGTCGAAACGCTGGAAAGCGGAAAACCGATCGCTCAAGCTCGTAATGAGATGGAATGGGCGGCCGGTATTTGGGAGTACGCAGCTGCCTCTTGCCGAAATCTCGCCGGTGATACCTACAACTCTTTGGGAGAACAGATGCTTGGTCTGGTTGTTCGCGAGCCGATCGGGGTTGTCGGTATGATCACTCCCTGGAATTTTCCGTTGCTGATCATCAGTCAGAAGCTCCCGTTCGCTTTAGGTGCAGGTTGCACTTGTGTCATCAAGCCCAGTGAGCTGACACCGGGGACCACCTTGCGGCTCGGACCGTTGCTGGCCGAAGCGGGAGTCCCTCATGGTGTCGTTAATATTCTCAGCGGCTATGGCGATCCGGTTGGCGCCCGGCTTAGCGCGCACCCGGATATCGACATGTTGTCGTTCACCGGGTCGACTGAGGTCGGCAAAAGCATCGTCGCTGCCTCTCGCTCAAACCTAAAAAAGGTCGGCCTCGAACTTGGCGGCAAGAATCCTCAAATCGTTTTTGCCGACGCCGATCGGGAGGCTGTTCTCGATGCCGCGGTATTTGGGATCTGTTTCAATATGGGCGAATGCTGCAACAGTGGCAGCCGCTTGTTGGTGGAGCGCTCGATCTACGACAGTTTCGTTGAGCGTTTGATCGGCTTGATCCGCGAGGTAAAGGTCGGCGACCCTTTGGATGAAAACACACAAATCGGCGCGATCGTGAATGACGAACAGCTCAATAAGATTCTTGGTTACATCACTGACGGCCAGAAAGCCGGCGCTAGTCTCCGAATCGGAGGACAACAGCTGAAGGGTACGTCTGGCCGATTTGTTGAGCCTGCGATTTTTTCTGATGTGCGGCCCGATATGGCAATCGCGCGCGAAGAAATTTTTGGGCCGGTTCTTTCGGTTTTGCCTTTCGATCACGCGGATGAAGCGATCGCAATTGCCAATAGTACCTCGTACGGGTTGTCCGCTTCGGTTTGGACTCGCGATCTGGATCGAGCTTTTGCGGTCAGTCGCGGTGTGCGAGCGGGAACGGTCTGGATCAATACATTTATGGAAGGCCCGGCCGAGCTACCATTCGGCGGTTACAAAGAGAGCGGCCTAGGTAGAGAGCTTGGCCGATCGGCGATCGAAGAGTTTACCGATCTCAAAACCATACAGGTCCATTTCGGTCCGCGGACCAGTTGGTGGGTCAAACCTCGTGGAAGCGGCAACTCTCCTCAGTCGCCGGCAGAAGACCGTAGGATCTAGTAACTGCGTATGCACCTCAGCATCAGATCTACGCCGGGAATGTTCAAAGGAATGTCGGTAGACCGGTCCCGGAGGGACACGATGAAAGTAGCCCAGCACTTCAGTACTGGGTTAGGGACGAAAGATGGGACGGATATTCCACGAATAACGCCGCCTCATCGGAACACGCGAATTAGGAGCCGAAATCGGTGGACAATTCCGGAATGTTCTATCGTCCCTGCCGGGACGGGGTCGTCCTTCATCATTTCGTACCCAGCACTGAAAGTGCTGGGCTACTTTCATTTTGTCCCTCCGGGACGATTCTGCCCGCGTCGCGGAATGCGATCTGTGCGCAAGGCGCTATGGTGCCGCCGGCCTACGGACCCGGAGTCTTTCTGGCCACCTTCGAAATCCTAAAGATATGATCGAGCATCCCACTAGCATTGAGCCACTCGATGACGCGGCCCTGCCTGATCTGTGCCGCCGTGCGGATGCAGCTCTGGACTTTGCCGGACGCCAAGTCCGCCATTTGGTGACCCGGTACCCGGACTATTTCCCTCTCTTTACCACGGGCGGCAAATGGGAGCACGACCGCGAAGCCTGGACCAATTGGTGTGAAGGCTTTCTCGGCGGAATGCTTTGGATCCTCGCCCGCCGGAGAGCGGATCCGTGGTATCGAGAGCAGGCGGAACATTATTCGCTTTTGATCGAGCAGCGAAAAACCGATCGAACCGTTCATGATCTTGGCTTCCTTTTCCTTCCGACTTGGAAGGTCTGGTACGAACTCACCCGGGATCCGGGAAAGAAACAGGTCGTAATTGAAGCTGGACGCACGCTCGCACTGCGTTTCCAGAGGAGAGGACGCTATCTCTGCTCGTTTGTGGCACCGGAAAGTCTCTTCATCGACATCATGATGAATGTGGGACTGATCTTCTATGCCGCGAAGGAAACGCAGGATGATGCGCTTGGGAAGGTTGCCCTCGAGCATTGCCTGACCACTAGACGTTATTTGGTGCGCGGCGACGGCAGTATCGCCCATGAGGGAATCTTTGACCTGAATACGGGTGAGTTTTTGCGTCAATCGACTCATCAGGGTTGGCGCAATGATTCAAGCTGGGCTCGAGGACAAGCCTGGGCTCTCTACGGCTTTACTACTGCCTACGAGTTCACCGCCGACGATCGATTTCTGAGAACGGCCCAGCAATGTGCCGATTTTTTTATCGACCGTACACCTCCGGCTGGTATTCCACCCAATGACTGGGAGCAACCGGCTCCCCGGCCAATCTATGAAAGCTCGGCTGCTGCGATTGCCGCCGGTGGACTTCTAACCCTCAGTAGAGCCGTTACGGATACGGAGATCGCGCGAGCCTACCGGACCCGAGCGCATCGCATCTTAGATTCGCTGCTGGGGCCCGAGTTTTTGGCGGATGAGACGCCCGGTTGGGAAGGGATTCTCAAACATGGCATCTACCATGAACGTAGGCAGCTGGGAGTCGATGAAAGCGTGATGTGGGGAGACTACTTTTTCCTCTCAGCGATCGATTCTTTGCTTGCCAAGTAGCTGGAAAACCTAAGAAACACTGTTTCTTCATGCAATTTGAATTAATCGAATGAGAAGACGCAAAATCTTCATGCATTTTTCTGATAACCACATCATAACTACACGCGAATGAAGAAGTTACCCCCCCAATTAGTCGGTTTGGCGCTTGCCGCGCTAGCCCTGATGCCTGCAGCCGGCAATGCTGCTGGCGATAAAAAACTCGAGGTATTTTCCTGGTGGACCTCCGGCGGAGAAGCGGCCGCTCTTGACGCTCTCTTCAAGGACTACAAAGAGAAAAATCCCGGGGTTGAAATCATCAATGCAACCGTGGCAGGCGGCGGCGGCTCGGCCGCACGTCCAGTCTTGCAGGCTAGGTTAGCCGGCGGCAATCCGCCCGACACCTGGCAGACCCATCCAGGTTTTGAGTTGCTGGATCAATACGTCGCGGCTGGATATTGCGAGCCGGTCACAGACATCTACACCAGCGAAGGTTGGGATAAAGTCGTTCCCAAAGGACTTATCGATATCCTGAGCAAGGACGGCAAAGCGTATTCGGTTCTCTGCGGTGTTCATCGCGGCAATGTGCTGTGGTACAATAAAAAGTTGCTCGAAAAGAACGGTATCAAAGTCGGTGATAAGATGACTTTTGACGAGTTCTTCGCGGCAGCAGACAAGCTGAAGGCTGCCGGCGTCACTCCACTGGCGGTCGGAGACACCGGTATCTGGGCAAGTGCGCAGCTGTTCGAAAACACCTTACTCGGCGTGGTTGGCCCGCAAGGCTGGAAAGACCTGTTTAGCGGGAAAATGAGTTTCGACGATCCTAAGGTGAAAGAAGCTGTCACAGTTTACGGCAAGTTGCTGAAGTACCAAAACAGTGATCACTCGGCGCTCTCCTGGGATCAGGCGATCAAAGCAGTGGAGGAAGGTAAATGCGCGTTTTCATCGATGGGCGATTGGACGGTGGGCGAATTCGTCAAGGCCGGGTTCAAACCGAACGAAGACTTCGGCTGGGTTTCGCATCCAGGAACAGACGGTTCATTTATCATCGTAGCGGATGGCTTCACCCTCGCGAAAGGCGCACCGCACAAAGAGGAAACGATCGCGTGGTTGAAATCAATTGGGAGCAAACAATCCCAGGAGAATTTCAATCCACTTAAAGGATCAATCCCGGACCGTACCGATGTGGATAAGAGCAAGTTCGGTCCGTATCACCAGTGGTCGATGGCGTCGTTTGCCAAGGACGCGTTGCTGCCGAGCTGCGTTCATGGCGAAGCGGCGCCGGCTGCATTCCAGCAATCGTTGAACGACGCGGTCACGGCATTCGTCGCGGACCAGAACGCTGATACGTTTGTCGCTGCATTAGTCCAGGCCGCGAAAGACGCAGGTATTAAGAAGTAAGAGTTTGCACCGGCGGCGCTGCGCACGAAAGAGCGATCGAGCGTCAGCGCCGCAGCGGTAGGGATAACTGTGGCGCGCTGGTCCGCCAATGGCCGAGCAGATCTTACCCCCTACCGTGTTGGGATGCCTCGAAGCCATTACCTAACCATTCATGAAGACAAAGACAACCGGCAGCCCAATCGGAAAAGCTCTCTCCGGCGGACGTCCTTGGGAAGAGGAAACCGGAGCGCAAAAGAAAGGCAAACGCAGATTCAACCAGGCATGGCTGTCTCCGATCATCCTGACCCCAACGATGATTGCGATTATCATCTTTGTCTACGTCTTCATCGGTATCACGGTTTGGGTTTCCTTGTCGAAATGGGGAACGCTGCGCATGAACCTGGATCTGCGTGATCCATTCGGATTTACCTATTTGCAAATGTTCGCGATGCCGCGCTGGCACGCGAACCTGCGGAACGTATTGATCTTCACCGTCCTATTTCTGACTCTGTCGATGAGTCTCGGATTGGTCCTAGCACTGCTCATCGATCGGAAATTGATCGGTCACACGATTCTGCGGAACATTTTCCTGTTTCCCTATGCGCTTTCTTTTATCGTTACCGGAATCGCCTGGCGCTGGATTTTCAATCCAGAAACCGGAATTAATCTCCTCTTTGATGGACTCGGTATCAATCACCTCGTTACCTCGCTTGGCGGGCCGCCATTAAAGCCCGGATGGACTACTGATCCGGCGGTGCTCTTCTCAGTGAACGATTGGTTGGGGAACATCTTCCCGGCAGTAAAGGGCATGAGCGTTCAACTGGGTATTCCTTTGGCAATGATCCCGGTGGTGGTCGCGGCAGCGTGGCAACTCAGCGGCTTCGCTATGGCGATGTATCTGGCCGGACTTTCCACGATACCCGCCGATCTCCGAGAGGCCGCGCGGATTGATGGAGCCACGGAGATTCAGATTTATCGGAAAGTGATCCTTCCGCTGCTGCAACCCGTCACAGTGAGCACGGCTATCATTCTGGGACATGTCTCGCTCAAGATTTTCGATCTAATTTTTGCAATGACCGGCAGCGGGCCCGGTTTTGCCACCGATGTGCCCGGCATCTTTGTTTTTGATATGACGTTTAAAGCGACGCGCTACAACCTGGGCGCCGCCGCTTCTGTCGTGATGCTGATCCTGGTGAGCCTGGTTATTGTTCCGTATCTCTGGTCC
>DASTDH010000658.1:0-2629 GCA_035710445.1 Chthoniobacterales bacterium | reverse complement strand
GCCTATTTCAACGAACGCTACATGCTTTATTTCGACGTTCATTACGGCAAACACGTTCGCTCGTTCGTTGAGCTCAAAAGCGGCTTGAACTCTTACCGCATCGGTGGTCCGAGACCGATCGACGAAAAAAAGCTCGATTTCCAAGTAGCATTTCTCGAAGTCGGAACGGGGGATGAACGCAACTGGATCAAGTTCAGAGCCGGGAGACACGAGCTGGAATATGGCTCCGGGCGCCTGATCGATGTTCGTGAGGGCCCCAACGTGCGCTTGAGCTTCGACGGATTCAAGGTAAAGACAGGCATCGGCCGTTGGCAGATTGACGGCTTCGCCGTGCGGCCGGACCTGGACAAGCCGGGTTTCTTCGATAACGTGCCAAACCACGCTGTCGGATTTTGGGGCGTATACGGAGTACGACCTTTAACGAAGACCATCACGCTGGACGTTTACTACCTTGGCCTCGATCGAAAAACAGCCGCATTCAACCGAGGTGTAGACCACGAAGTGCGGCACACTATCGGTGCACGTTTTGCTCGTCCCGTCGCCGAGATGAAGCCCGGCTGGGATTTCGACTATGAAGCGCTTTGGCAATTTGGAACCTTCGGTTCCGCAAACATACGCGCCTGGACAGTGGCTTCGGAAACCGGTTACCGATTTCCGAACGCTCCCCTGAAACCGCGATTCAGCGCCAAGGCGGACCTCTCGAGCGGCGACGATCCGCGAACGAACACCCTTGGCACATTCAATCCGCTATTCCCCAAGGGCAATTATTTTGGCGTGCTCGCCACGGCTGGCCCCGGCCCCATCAACTTTATAGACGCACACCCTCGCGTTGAGGCGACGCTGCCGCACAGTGTGACTATCTCCGTCGACTGGATCTTCCAGTGGCGGGAGAGTTTGCGAGACGGCGTGTATTCCGTGCCCGGATTTCTGATTATTCCGGCAGGAAAAAGCAATGCGCGTTTCGTCGGACACCGTCCGGGCGCGGAAGTGCGATGGCAGGCGAATCGGCATCTATGGTTTCAGGCCGACTACGGAATTTTCTATGCGGGCAGGTTCGTGAAAGAAAGCCAGTCGGGCCGCAACCTGAATTACTGGGCTTTGTGGACCGGATACAGGTTTTAGGTGCAAGCAGTGACCCCGCAAAATGAAAACACCATCGACGCCGGAAAGAATCCTGCTGCAGCTATGATGAATAGTTCCTCGACGAGTAGTAATCCAACCGCCGAGAAAATCGCCCCCTATCTCCTCCTCGGAATGACAGCGGTTACTGGTCTCGTTGACGCCGTCAGTTTTCTGTCCCTCGGAAGCGTCTTCACTGCGAATATGACGGGGAACATCTTGATTCTAGCGTTTGCGACGGCACGCGTCCCTGGACTGTCCGCGGCGCGCTCGTCAACGGCGCTCATAGCGTTTGTTATGGGCGCGATACTCGGCGGGCGGATCATGGCCCGCGCGAGCGCCGATTCACGGATTCGATTCGCGGCACGAGCATTTCTGCTCGAGGTGATCTTTCTCTCTGCGGCGTCGTTTTGCAGCATCGGATACAGTAGCGATTTGCTGGAGCATTCTTTTCAACCGCTTGTTCTGATCGCCTTTACGGGGCTGGCCATGGGCACGCGGAATGCGGCCGTTCGGAAGCTCGCAATCCCGGATCTGACGACGACCGTCCTAACATTAACGGTCACAGGCATCGCTGCGGACTCCTCACTCGCGAAAGGCAACAACCCGAGATTGGCGAGAAGAGTTGGCTCGGTCTTGGCAATCTTTTTCGGCGCAGCGTTCGGCGCAGTCGTCATTCGCTACTCGATCTCAGCGGCGCTGGCGCTTGCGACCGCAATCTCCGTGGTGTGCAGTACTGCGCTGTTTCGCTCATTGCGTAGGTCCGATAATCTGTGAACGGAGAGCGTGTTTCTTAGATGAGATTCACGCCCAATATGCCAACGGCTTCCTGCTGAAGGGCGTTCGAGGAATCTCGCATGTTGATGTGCAGTAGAATTTCGCTGGTAGGGCCGCCAGGCTGCGACTGGAACCGCAGACCCACCCATCCATGCGACTCATTGGTTCCGGCGTAGTTGCGCGCCGAAACCGTATCGACAAAGGAAAAGAAGCGAGTCGTCGTACCGCGCATTTCTTTTAGTTGCGTAAGCAGTTGGTCCCATTCCTTCTCCAACATTGCCTCAAGCCGCTGCATTGAGACGTAGCGCGACCCGGAGCCGTAAAGATCGTCGCTAACCTCTTTGTCATACGCCGAGATCGTTTTGGCGACGGTGCCGGAAGCGGCTCCGACTATGAGGAACCAGCGCGCAACCTCTTGTCCGGCACCGATTTCGGCGAAAGAACCGAAAGTGGTTGGATCGAGATTCAGCGTGAGGGCTTTGTGATGGGTGTCGAGTTTTTCGGTGTTAAGCATTGACATGACTCCGATGCCGGCGCAATTACGTTCACCTCAAGCCTGTCGTTCGTTACGCTCAGCGAGCAGTGGAGTCCCTTGCCGGTTATGCGGTTCCGAAATCGGTCTGTGCGCGGATTTGAAAACATTCCAATGAACGCCCTGCTTCGCTAGAAACTCCGACAATTTCGGCGTCACGGAACTGTGAACAGGATTCGTGAACTCACAGATGAGTATGTT
>DASTDH010000657.1:0-3175 GCA_035710445.1 Chthoniobacterales bacterium | reverse complement strand
GTCGATATAAGGCGCAAGTTGTCCGGAAAAATGCTTCGTAAACATCGTTATTTCTTTGCGCTGATCAAGCCCTTCAGCCGTTCCGCCAAAATCTTATGCCCCCGGCTCAGCCTCGAAGCCACCGTCCCCATGGAACAATGTAGAGCCTCCGCCATCTGCTCGTAGGACAGATCTTCGAAATACCGCAGCAAAACCGCGATTCGGAACTTCGGTGGCAGAGCCGACACCGCCGCCCGAACCGAGTTCGCCATCTCTGCACGCGCGTAGTCCTCCTCCTGCGAGTCGATCCCGGCACATGCTTCCATACGGAAGCGATCCGAGATTACAGCGTCCGACTTGCTGCGCCTAGCTCCGTCCGTGCATGCGTTTACAACCAGCCGGTACAGCCAGGTCGAGAATTCCGCATCCCCACGGAACTGGCCGATACTGGTCATCAATTTTAGAAAGACCTGCTGGCTGACATCAGAGGCCATGGCTTGATCGCCATGAAAAAAATAGAGCGAGATTGAATACACACGGTCCTTATACACGTCGTAGAGCGCACGGAAAGCGTCCCGATCGCCCAAGCGGCAAGATGCGATGATCTCTGCGCTGATCTCGCGATCACTCAGATTAATCACCTGGAATTGAGACGAAACGTCGAAGAGTTTTCTTCCATTTTCTCAACCGATTTGCAAACTTGCGACTCCACCACCGAATCGTGCTTCAACTCTACATAGGCAGTCCGCAGCTTCGCAAGACTAGCGGTGCGACGGCCGACCGGGGACCCTTTCATCGATTCCCTTCGAGCGGGTCTCACTTGGACGACGCCCATAGCTGGTCGAACGATTGCGTACACTTAGGGTTGGACGCATCATGAGAACCTTCCGAATCGCATGGATCGTGGCGGCAACGTTAACAGTAGCACCGGCCACTTTTTGTGCTGATGCAGTTGCCTGGGGCCCTGCTGTAAACGGAATGCGGCTGGGAATCGGATTGGGCCCGGCATCATCCGAAACCAGGTTGCGGGTGTTGTTTCAGAATGTTGGCTCGGCCGAGCAAGACCTAGTTATCAGTGAAGACTTCTACAACCTGAGATTCACCGCCATGGCCTTAGACGGAAAGGAGTACCAGGTCTTTGACGTCAGACTCCTTGCCGCTGGTCCGAGCCCCGGACTGGTTATCTCGGTTTGGCCAGTTGTCGTCCGCTTGAATTCCGGGGCGATCCGCGAATTCGGGTTCTCCCCCAAGACGCTGATTTGTGTCGTAGACCGTAACGACATGACGGTAGACACACTGTTGCAACAACAGTACTCGTTGCATGCTCATTTTGAAGTCGATGCGAAGGGAGTGGGCGGAGCCGTACATCCATGGATCGGAAGAATAACATCTGCTGAGTTCTCCTCGCGAAAGTGATACAGCTCACGGGCCTATCGAAGGCGCGTAGCGGGAAAATCTCCATCCTTGGTCACAAGGCCGGTTCTCGGACATGGGTTCCCACTGACTTCTCGTCCAAGTGGATTCGTACCGGATCGGCGATGATGCGTCAGAGTTGTTGTCGGGTAACACTGCACCACCCACTTGAATCGATCGCGCGCCAAAATATGATGGAAGGGAGGGATTCTCGTGAAAGCCGTCAGAACTCATGGCCGGGGCGGGCCGGAGCAGATATTTTTCGAGGATGCACCACTGCCGGAGGTCCGACGTGGGGATGTGTTGGTGCAGGTGCGTGCCACTGGCATCACGCCGGCGGAACTGACCTGGGACGAGACGTATCAGAACGCGGACGGGACGCCAAGAATCCCTGGCATTCTGGGACATGAAGTTTCGGGGATGGTGGAGCGGATGGCGGGTGATGTAACTGATTTTGGGATCGGCGACGAGGTCTATGGACTTCCTGATTTTCCGCGTGACGGCGCGGCTGCTGAGTTCGCGGCAGTGCGCGCGATCAATCTGGCTTTGAAGCCGCGCAGCATCCCTCACACACAGGCCGCGGCGCTGCCGCTTTCGGCGCTGACAGCTTGGCAGGCGCTCTTCGAACATGCGCACCTTGCCGCCGGACAAAGCGTGCTGATCCACGGCGGCGCCGGCGGTGTTGGGTCCTTGGCAGTACAACTGGCACGTTGGCGAGGCGCCCGCGTACTGGCCACGGCGTCTGCGCGCGACACGGCGTTCGTGCATAGCCTCGGAGCTGATGTTGTCATCGACTACCACGCTACGCTCTTCGAGGATACGCTGCGAGACATCGATGTGGTGCTGGACACTATCGGCGGTGAAACGCGGAGGCGTTCCTGGCGCGTGCTTCGGAAAGGTGGCGTGCTGGTAACACTGGCTTCGCCGATTCCGACCGGTGAAGCTGAGCAGAACGGCGTGCGCGGCATATTCTTCATCGTGAGTGGCAATCGAGGGCAGCTTGATCAAATCAGCGCATTGGTCGATGGTGGGAAGCTAAAGCCGGTGATAGCCGAAGTGTTACCGCTCGCCCGCGCACGCGAAGCCTTCGAACATGGCGCCGCAAACCATGCTCCAGGCAAGATCGTGCTTCAGGTTGCTGCATAGACGGGCATGGTCCCAACTTGATGATGTGCGCTAACTGGAAATTAGGCTCTTCGGTGTTCAACTTGACGGGAAGCGCGCGTTACTGACATGTGGCAGGTCATCCATAAACGCCCTGACGCCGGAAGGTTGTGCCACGAGACCGCGTCGGATAACTTCCGATATTGCTCCCTAACGCCGTCGTGACGCCAGGCGAGCGGCCCTGGCCATTCCGTGGTTTACCGGCGATGAGTCCAACTGACTCTTGCAGAGTTTGAACTCACATTGATTTGATACGAGTGTCTAGACGAGATTCGAGCGTTGGTTCGTATATCCACGGCGCGTTTGTGTTGATGTCTGAAGCTGTGCTTAAATCTGCTGGAGCGGAAGGAAAGCTATGGTTGGCCGCGGCATTCTCCAGGCGGTGGAGCACACGATCAGGAGTTATGAGGAGTCACGGCTCGCCCGCATCGTTAGGGACGGTGGCGGCCCTTATGCGATCAAGTTCGTCAAGAGCCGGTGGGCGGAAAAATACCTGTCACCGACTCCCCTTAAAATCTCCTCTACTCCGGCTCTGACGTGGGGGACCGCAATGTATGTAACCCCCCTCGCTTTTCCGTTGTCATCAGCTTTTTATGGCCGGATCGGACTCGTAACTAAC
>DASTDH010000656.1:0-8010 GCA_035710445.1 Chthoniobacterales bacterium | reverse complement strand
GCCCGACTTTCTGCCGCACATTTTCGACGCCTTTGAGCAAGGCGACCCCGACGTAACGCGGCAATTCGGTGGAATGGGCTTGGGGCTGGCGATTTCCAAGAATTTGGTCGAGCTGCACCACGGAACGATTCGCGCCGAGAGCGACGGAGCAAAGCAGGGATCGACCTTCACGGTCGAGTTTCCTCTGGCGCGGTCAAAGGCAGATGCGCAGGCTGCACCAGCGAATCGCGCCAGCGAGAACGGTGGATCGCTGCGCATTCTGTTCGTAGACGACAATGCCGATACGGCGCTGGCGCTGAGCAAGTTGTTAAATGCGTCTGGACATAGCGTCAAGACGGCGGGGAGCGCGGCTGCCGCGCTCGAACTGGCAGGCAAGGAGCCGTTCGACGTGATCATTAGCGATATCGGCCTGCCCGATGCCACCGGCTATGAGTTGATGAAAGAGATCAAAGCACATTATCCAATGCAGGGAATCGCTATGAGCGGTTACGGGTTTAGCGAGGACCTGCAGAAGAGCCGCGAGGCTGGGTTCAGTGATCACATCCTCAAGCCTGCGAGCGTTGCCCAACTCGAGCGCTCAATCCAACGGTTGCGGAAGAACATGATAAGCCGCGAATCTCAAACGCCCAGAACGGCTTAAGCAGATGGCAGAAATCGTGCCCGCACAAAACGCAGATCTCTTGACCGAGTGCTTCACTTGACATTCCCAGATCGTATTCAAAGCACATTGTAAATTGCCTAAGACCCCACGCCGTATTGGGAATTGAGGACCGACAAAAAGGCCATCCGTTGACGCGCGGGGCTTTAATGCTTCTCCAACGTTCCCGGTTTTCTTCAACGTGCTCCTGGATTGTTTTCTCAGATCGAGAACCGCGAGGCCGTGTTAAGCCGAACATTGTCGGAGCTCGGACCGGGTTTTTTGGATATGTTGGGCACGCCCATACTTAGTAACATCACCATCGTCATCGTAGAAGATCATCCGGACACTCGATCTTCTCTGACCCAATTTCTGCATCGCCAGGGAGCCACTGTCGTCGTTAGCTCTGATGCTTTCGGCGGGTTGCAGGCAATCAAAGAACACCATCCAAACCTGGTCCTCTCGGATATCAGTCTGCCGCATCGAGATGGCTTTGAGCTTTTAGGAGATATTCGCGCGCTTGGAACAGAAGACGGAGGCAGGGTGCCGGTCATCGCGATGACTGCCTTTTCGGACATAATCGATCCGAACCACACGATTGCTGCCGGCTTTCAGGCTCACCTGGACAAGCCGTTTGGTCCGGAACAGCTGTTGAGGGCAATCAAATTAGTTCTCAAGGAGTAACTCTCGCGTCCTGGATCTTTCAGCTTTTCACCCGTTTTGAGAAAAAGCTGTGTGATTCCATAAGGTGGATCGATGAAGAAAACGTACGGCCGCAGAACGCCACACTCGCGATTGTGAATTTGAATCCGAGTGAATCGCCCGCTCGATTTTCCAGTCCTGGTTCTTTCAGTGCTCGTTGCTTTTGTGCTTTTGCTCAGCGGCAGTGCGATTCTCTCTAGGGCTTACGTGCCTACGATCGGTTCCGGGAGGACAATCGCTAGAGCGGCTGTAGAAGAACCAAGCTTAGTCCAACCGCACGTCGTCGGACTTTTTTCCGATCCGGTTGAAATCAAGGTATCGGCAAATTACCAGCAAGCGAATCCTTCTGTTGGCTTTGGGCTCAGCAACGTCACCTAGAAGACAAGTAACGTGCCAGGTTCTCCGAAGAATCGCAAGCGCCCACGTGGATACAGGCTGATGGCAAATCTTGTGAATCGGATCCATGCTCGACCTGTACACTTGGGCGAGCGCGGGTTAGCGCTCAAGGTCGCTGCTCTTTGGAAAGAAATTCGGATCAATGAACGAAGGCTCCAAAAGCGGCTCAGAATCCGTTGCGTTTTGAGCAGCGCCGTGGTTCCTAGGGGCTCGGCCCTCTGGATTCAACAATCTCACGTATTTGTTCTAACTGGTCTTGGCCGCGTGAAGAACGGTGAAAATGTTATTTGCCCGAAGTAATAAACATTCCGATTGCGGCCAGTGCCATGATACCGGTCGCCGCCCATCCAACCACATTTAAATAGAAGGGAAGATGCAGCTTGCCAATGATCTTTCGATTGCTGGCCATCAGCATCATAAAACACATTACTGGGGCCGCCGTTACCCCGTTGATGATGGCCGCCCACACCAGCGCTTTGATAGGATCGAGTTTGGAGAAATTAATCATCAACCCGATCAGCGTTGCTACAGCCAGTACCCCATAAAATGCTTTGGCTTCCTTTGGCTTTCGCTCCAGCCCTACTGGCCATCGCAAAGCCTCCCCCACAGCGTAAGCTGCCGAGCCACCCAGAACTGGCAGCGCCAGTAAGCCGGTTCCCACAATTCCCAGGCTAAAAAGCAGAGAAGCAAAGGGCCCTGCAATTGGACGAAGAGCCTCAGCGGCCTGCGCAGCGCTGTCGATATCGGTCTTTCCATGGGCGTGCAAAGTAACTGCCACAGTCAAAATGATGAAGTAGGCGATCAGATTGGAAAACGCCATGCCAAGGTAGGTGTCGATCGCAATCCTTTGCATCGGCTTTTGCGACGCCTGATGCGACCCTTCTTTAAGCGGTTTTTCTTTAGGAGCCGAATGCATTTGTTCAACTTCTTCACCAGACTGCCAAAAGAATAGGTAGGGACTTATGGTGGTTCCCAAAAGCGCGATCAGGGCTGCCATCGACTCATGATTGAATAAAAGACTGGGAAGAAATGTCCCGTGGAGCGCTTCCGCCCAGGATACCTGCGTTACAAAGACGGTACCCACGTAAGCAAAAAGAGATAGCGTGAGCCACTTGAGGATCGCGGAGTATGTTTTGTACGGAATAAAAACCTGCAAAAGTACTGAGATGACAGCAAAGACTACACAGTAAATCAAAGCGGGGCCACCAATCAGCAGATTGACCGCAGCGCCCATCGCTCCCAGGTCTGCTCCAATGTTAATGATGTTTGCCAGCAATAGCAGCGCAACGACCGAGTACGATGCCCAACGGGGATAGAATCGATGAATGTTACCGGCAATTCCTCGACCAGTAATACGACCCAGACGTCCACTGATCTCCTGAATGCCGGCCATGAACGGATAAATAAACACCATCGTCCACAGCATCGAATACCCGTATTGTGCACCGACGCTGGAGTAAGTGGCTATGCCACTCGGATCATCGTCGGCTGCGCCTGTAACCAGCCCCGGGCCCAAGACTTTTAGAACTTTCCCTAGCAAGGAATCGCGCTTGCCCGGGCCGGCTTTGCCAGGCGTGACCGATATTATTGTGGGGCGTTTCGCGGCCGCGACTTTGGTGGCTGGGCTGAACTTGGGACGGCCCGATTGTTTTTTCCGCGCCAAAATCTGAAAGGCTTCCGGGGCTTTGAACTCTATTTCGCGGCGGCTAGGTTAATCGCGGTCTTCGCCAATTTAGTCAGCTTTTGATCGGTCGCTCTTTCCTCTTCAAGAGTCCTCTGGAGCAGGTTCGCATCTTCCTTGTCGCCTAGAAGTTCAGCGTAGCAGCGAGCCGTTCCGTAGCCGGCCATTTCGTAATGCTCAACTCGTTGGGCCGCCGCAATCAGACCTGCATCTTTGACTTCGTCGTCGGCTTCTTCCTCGATCAGCTCAGCACCTTCTGCAACAATGCCTTCCATTCCTTTACATTTGGGTCCTCGAACGGTCTGCTTATGGCCGGACAAAATCTTCTCTAAGCGTTGTGCATGCCCTTTCGTTTGTTCGAGGTGTTCTTGAAAACCCGCAGCAAGTTCTTTGTTAACGGCCGCCTTTGCCATTTTGGGTAGAGCCTTCACCAGTTGCTGTTCAGCGCTGTAAAGGTCCTTCAGTTCATGAATATAAAGATCTGTAAGAGTTTGGAGTTCCATAGGACCGGTGTTCGCATTCGGCGCATATGATGGACGTGCTGAACATTGCTGCGAGAGCTCTATTTGGTGGAAGAAGCATGCCGCCGGCAGCAAAAGCCGTGATAGTGGTCGCCGCTTCTCCAGGCGAGGTAGACCCCTAAGATTAGACGGCTACCCCTGTTCTCGCTAACGCTCGGTCGATGCTTTACTGAAATGATGGCAAACTGCTCAAGTCCAGTGAGGTCGAAGGTTATGAGCCGGAACCGGACGATACAGGCGATCAAGGACATGGTCAGAACCGAGCAAAACCTTTTCTGCGGCTAAATTATAGACCGTCAGTTAGTCATCGGATAGCGAGCGTTTCAATGCGCGATTGGCATGGCCCGAGTCGCAAGTAATACTAACGATCCGCGCAGCGCATCCTTCGCGCAAATGAGGCAAAGCATGGATCGTTGCTTACGTATGACGAATCAACTCTTCTCAGAGGAGCCGGGAAGACCGTGGCTTGTCAAGAATTCGTTGAGCACTTCTTGAAGCCTTTTGAGAGAAGTGCCTTCCTCGACGTCTACTTCCACCACAGAGATCGCTCCCGGCTCGATTTTTTTTTGCAGCTCAGGCGGTTCGGGAACTTTTATTCCCGAGTTTGCTAAGTGATCAAGAAATGACGGCAACAGATCTCCTTGCACATGAAAGCTTGGAAGGGACTCGTGAGTGGGTGGCAGGAGAATAATTTTTTCAGGCGGCATGAAGTAATTGGGCTTCTTCCGATGGATCGACGGGGGGCAACGCCGTGGATGGGTCCCTGGAAGTTTACTTTTTTAAGATTCGAAACTTCCTATCGCTCCGACGTTGCCACCCGTTGGCGAGTCGAAACGGTGCGACCGTTCCGAATCGCCGGAACGAAGTAAAGGTATATGCTTATACGGATTGGCTATGACATCGCCCTCGATCTTCCCAATCCGACGCCGATAATATTTCTGCTCCGAGTGCATCCATCACGCGAATCGAAGCTCATCGCGGCGGAAAACTTTCGAATCGAACCAGAGCTAGAAGTCGAAGACTATCTGGACGCCTTCGGCAATCGCTGTGGTCGTGTTAATGCTCCGGTAGGCACTGTTCGATTTCTCAATCACGCTGTGATTCGCGACAGCGGTGAACCGGACGCCTATGCTCCCGAAGCCGGAGAAAATGGTCTGCGTGAGATTCCTACGGAGAGTTTGTCTTTTATTTTACCGAGCCGTTACTGTGAGGTTGACAGCGAGTTGCTGGAGTTTGCCTGGAACCGGTTTGGCCCGATCTCTCCTGGTTGGGCGAGGGTCCAGGCGATTTGTGATTTTGTCCACGGACATCTTCGTTTCGACTATCAGATGGCTCGAGTGAACCGCACCGCCTTGGATGCTTTCAAGGAGCAGGTAGGGGTTTGCCGGGACTTTACCCATCTCGCGATCACGCTGTGCCGCTGTGTCAATATTCCTGCCCGGTATGTCACCGGCTACTTGGGCGATATTGGTGTGCCGCCCCTTCCAGATCCAATGGATTTCAGCGCTTGGTTTGAAGTCTACTTGGGCGGCCGGTGGTACAGTTTCGATGCTCGCCATAACCAACGCCGAATCGGCCGCATTGTGATCGGAAGAGGGCGCGACGCTGTCGATGTACCTATTACCATGGTCTTCGGCAGTCACAAACTCGAGAAATTTACTGTCGTGACCGAAGAGTTGAAGTCGGAGGGTAACGTCAATCCGGAAATGGAGCCCCCATCTCTCCAGGGACTGGTAGCGGAAACTAAATGAGGGATCTTCTCTGCAAAAATGCTTTTAGTAATAGCGCCACCATACGCCGGTTTTATTTCAAAAATTCATTCTGCCGAACCACGTATGCAGTGATTGGACCGACAAAGCTTTGCGAAGCTCCGCCGAAACGAGCGCATGTTTTTCGTCGCTTGGGTAGACTCGTTTGGCAGACGCAAGCCGAACAGAAGCCAGAAATTCGTCCGCAGAGGAAAACTCCATGGAAAATCGATGGTTCAAAAACTCGGTTATTTATTGCATCGACGTTGACACGTTTCGTGACGGAAACGGGGATGGCATCGGAGATTTTATTGGGCTGCGGCAGGGGTTGAGCTACTTGGCTGGCTTGGGCGTAACTTGCATCTGGTTACTTCCATTCTACAACTCCCCGGACCGGGATAACGGGTACGACATTACGGATTATCTCTCGGTTCATCCGCATTTAGGTGATCTTGGCGATTTCGCCGATTTCATGTCGGAGGCGAATGATCGTGGCATTCGCGTGATCATCGATCTGGTGGTCAACCACACGTCCGACCAACATCCTTGGTTTCAAGCCGCCCGTCGTAATGATCCGAAATACAACGGTTACTATGTTTGGCGAAAGGATGATCCCGGCGATACATCGGACCAAGCCGTATTCCCGGGCAAAGAATCTGGCGTCTGGGAATTTGACAAGCTTGCGAAGGCTTACTATTTCCATCGGTTCTATGCTTATCAGCCGGATCTCAATACCGGAAATCCAGCGGTCCGCGATGAGATCAAAAAGGTCATGGGTTTTTGGCTTGCTTTGGGAGTCTCCGGCTTTCGCGTGGACGCGGCGCCTTTCGTGATCGCATACAAGGGGCCGGATGCCGAGAAACAGCCGCATGAATCCTTTGATTATTTGGAAGAATTTCGGGAGTTTCTTCGCTGGAAGACCGGCGATGCGATCTTGATGGCAGAAGCGAACGTTGCTCCCGATCAGATTTTGAACTATTTCGGCGAGCGGGGACAGCGAATGACGATGGTAATTAATTTCTTCGTCAATCCGCATCTTTTCTTAGCTATCGCCGAGCAATCACCAGAGCCGATCGAGCGCGCGCTTCGCCAATTGCCGCAGATTCCGACCCTCAGTCACTGGGCTTACTTTGTCAGAAATCACGATGAACTGGACCTCAGTCGTTTGAGTCAATCGGAACGTGAAACTTGCTTCCGTGCCTTTGGTCCGAAGCCCGCAATGCAGGTTTACCAACGAGGCATCAGGCGTCGGTTAGCATCGATGTTCGATGGGCGCCTCGACTTGCAGCTACTGATTTATAGTTTGATTTTCACGATTCCCGGTACTCCAATTCTTTGGTACGGGGAGGAGATCGGCATGGGTGAAGATCTTACTCAAGAAGAGCGAAACAGTGTTCGGACACCGATGCAGTGGACGGCGGATATGAATGCCGGATTTTCAACCGCAGATCCATCGACCCTGGTTCGGCCGGTGATTGATAAAGGCGCGTTTAGTTATCGGAAAGTTAATGTACAAGCTCAGCGGCGCGATCCACAATCGTTGTTGAACTATTTGGAGCGGATGATCAGAACGCGAAAAGAATACCCGGAATTCAGTACCGGAACGTATCGTGTTCTGGACACGTCTGAGCCGACTAAAATTTTTGCCCATAGTTGTCAGGATGAAAACGGGAACGCCGTCATTGCAGCCCATAATCTGACGAAGGCGCCGATTAAAGTCGTCGTCAAGCTTTGGGAGAAAACGTTTGATCATTTCATTCATCTCTTTGATGAGCGGCCAAATGAGAAAATAAAGAAGGCAGAGATCGATTTAGAATTGCCAGGGTTTGGCTTCAGTTGGCTTCGGTTGCGGCAGAAGAAGCAAATTTAGCAGTCATTTACTTCTCATAAATTTTTTGACCTGTTCGCATTTAATCGCGGCTATTACTGCTTCTTCGACGACCAATCCCTTTCATGAAAGAGAGTGCTGAGAGTCGAACGGATGCTTTCCGCTCCACCGATGAACCGAGTCGAATAGGTCGTATAAGTCGTATAGGACAGATAGGACCTATTTACGAGCACGACCTAAGCCCTCACCGAGCTGGGAACGGTTAGCTGACGCGCTGGCCGGAATTTGCGCGGCGTAAGGCGGGTTCGCCCCTGAAACACGCGAAAAAAGTGGTTAAGATTAACGAATCCGGACCGGGCGGCGACGTCAGTAACAGATAGAGGAGTTGTTTCGAGCAGCTTTTGCGCATAGTTAACCCGAACCCTTAAGATTTCGTGCAGGACGGTGCGTTGCATTTCACGTTGAAACGCACGTTCCAACGATCGCCGAGGTACTCG
>DASTDH010000655.1:0-7389 GCA_035710445.1 Chthoniobacterales bacterium | reverse complement strand
TTCTCGGCGGGGTGGGCCGGCATGGGGGATATGGCGCGAGGACGCCGAAGATTGCGTTAATGGCGGCGACTGTCCAACCGGAGGCGGAAGACGCGACCTTTCGAGAGTTCTCAGCGAGAGGAAATCAGCGTACCCGGCCATTCAGCGCAGTCGCCATCGCAGCGTTCGCGATTTTTCCGGTCAGACCGGGGCGGAGAGGAATGGCCGAATCCCCTAACGCCGGACGGCAGCCGTTGCTATCTGATGGCGACTGCGATTTTTTGGTAGGCCGAGCAAGCAGGCTTCGGCGCGCCCCGCCCTTTCGCCGCGTCTCAGACCTCCGGTTCGACAGTCGCCGCACTGGGTTGGCATTCGTTTTAGAACGACCCTTCTCGCCAGGGACGATCGATGAACGTTTGCATCAGGACCGAAGCGCCCACGTTTTCTTAACCAATTACAAACGTACAAAGAAACAAACCCGAGGCTCGTTCCTCGTGCCTTTCTACGTGAGTCTGTAAAAGCCTTTCGAACATCTCCTTCTCCAGCCGGCGCACCAGCGGAAATGCTTCGATTAGATCCATAATCGAGGAGTGGTATTCCAGAATGAGTAGCTGCGGTCCATCGACGAACTCAGCGAGACATCCTTCTTCGTCCCGAATTTTCGCCAATCGCGCGGCCCGCGTCTTTAGGTCGCCTTCCTTCAGACGTTCGGCGTACCATTTGGTCTTTTCGCGGAATAAGGCGACCAATAGTTTTTCGGGCGCATTCGGCCCGTAAAGCTGACGGGCTGCCTGCAGGATTTTGATCGTGGCAGGATTGGCCGCAGCCGGGAAAAATGAAGAGGCTTTTGCAGTCAGCCGGTAGACAATCTCCGGCCGTCCGATCGGCTTGGGACGTCGCCTGGTATCGAGAAAGCCCTGACGTTCGAGTTCTTCGCAGTGCTGTTTCACGCCCATGTAGCTCAAGTCGAGGCGGCTGGCTAATTCTCCGATCGCTAAACCCTGCGTCTTTTTCAGCATATGAATAATGCGGAGGCGCTGAGACCTGCCAAGTTCACTGAACCGCCGGATCGGTTTTCGCGCTTTTCGCTTTCTAGTTGGCTCGGTCATTGATGCGGATAACAGGAGCTGGTCGGTCGTTCGAACGGCAGATTTTTCCGCCGTTAAGAAAGTACGTGAAGGATCCTCAAACGAGGCGGCCGAAGCCATCTGTGGCTTCGGCCGCCCGTTAAGGAGAGATAAGGGGAAACTGGCTACTTACCAGTCTTCACAATAGAATAGGTCTTTACTCCTTTGCGGTCCAGCAAAAGAAGCAGACTCGTCTTCCCTTTTTGCTCGGACAAAGCTTTTTGGAAGGCGTCCAGGTTAAGTACTGGCGTTCGACCTACTTCCGTTATTACATCTCCCGGCTGGATATCAGCCACTGCAGCCGGACTATTCGGTACCACGTCTGTGACTACCACGCCGGTATCTGATTTCAGAGCCAATTCTCGTCTCAAATCAGGGGTTAGATCCTGAACTTCAACTCCAAACGAAGTATTGCTGCTTTGTGTTGGCGGCGTTGCCGTTGGCGGGGCGGACGCCTGCGCGCTTTCGGTCGGAAGCTCTTCGGTTTTTACCGCCAGCGTAATCTTCTTTCCGCTTCGCCAGATTCCCAGATTCACTTGATCACCCACCTTTTTCTTTAAGATTTCGTACTGGAGTTCTCTCGCCGATGCCACCGATACTCCATCGACTTCAGTGATGACGTCAGCCGGCCGCAGATCGCTCTTTGCCGCCGGCGTATCGGCCTGAATAGTCCTGACGACGACTCCCTTCTCAACGCCTTTGAACAGATCTCCTCGATTCTGCTCGGTAAGTGATTCAATAATGATGCCGAGCCAGGGCCGCACAATCCTACCGTTGTTGATCAGTTGATCGCTCACTTGCTTGGCCAGATTACTGGAGATCGCAAAACCGAGCCCGCGATTCAGGCCATGGATCAACGTATTCATGCCGATCACCTTCGAGTCGATATCGCACAGCGGACCTCCGCTATTGCCCGGATTGATCGCGGCATCGGTTTGGATGTAATCCTCGTACTTGTCTGCCAAAAGCTCGTTCCGGCCTTTTGCGCTCACTACCCCGGTCGTGAAGGTGTACTCAAATTTATAGGGAGCACCGATTGCGCAAACCAGCTGTCCGACTTTCACCTCATCACTATTTGCAAGCTCGACAATCGACAGATTGTTGGCTTCAACCTTGATGACAGCGATATCGGTTCGGTCATCGGATCCGATCACTTTTGCGGCGAGCACGCGGCCATCCTTGAATTTGACCTGAATCCGGTCAGCCCCATCAATTACATGATTATTGGTAAGAATGTACCCGTCCGATCGGATCACGAATCCCGAACCTTCGCTTTGATCGGGCTGGTCGCCGCCATCGTCTCCTTTGGGAGTTTTGAAGAAAAAGTCAAAGCCCTCAAACGGGTTATTGCCGTTACCGGACTGAGCGGTCTTGGCGACATCAATAACCACCACTGTCGGCGACACCCGATCGTAGACCTGCTCGAATGCTTCGTTGAGCTGATGGACTAAATCTTTTCCGGCATTTGCGCTGTTGTTCTGCCCGGCCGCTGGGAAAACGGCGGCCAATCCGCTCAACGAAACCAACAGAGCGCGTAGATCGACGATCCTCATATTCAAATCTTGCCCAAGGCGTATTCGCACATCCGTCGGTCCCGCTCGTGCCGATCGTTTAGCGAGTTCGAATACGAGATAAGGCGATTTGGTTGCGAAACAAGGAGAAACTTTCCGGTCAATTGACAACCCCCCTCAGCCATCTAAAATAGACCAACTAGTCAACAAATCATGTATCATTTAGCTGAAACCGCTGACAAGCGGTTTGTCTCCCACGCGCCAGGTCACTGGCCCGAGGTCGATTCGAATCTCTGGAACGACTGGAAATGGCAACTCAAAAATCGAGTGACGACCCTCGACCAGCTGTCCGGCAAAATCGATCTCTCCAATGAAGAGCGAGCCGGTGTGCTCTTCTCCGGAAACAAACTTGCTCTCGCGGTCACTCCTCATTTTTTCAATCTAATTGATCCCACGGACCCAGATTGCCCCATTCGCCGGCAAGTGATCCCGCGAATCGAGGAATCAGTCGTGTCTCCGCTCGAAATGGCTGATCCGTGCGGCGAAGACAGCAATATGCCGGTACCCGGATTGGTGCACCGTTATCCGGACCGGGTTCTGTTTCTGGTCACCGATCGATGTGCGTCCTATTGCCGTTACTGTACCCGAAGCCGGGTCGTCAGCGGGGTCGGGGAACAAGAACTTCACACCGATTTTGAACAGGTCTATCGTTATCTTGAGGATCACACCGAAATACGCGACGTCCTGCTCTCCGGCGGAGACGCCCTCTTGTTTTCCGACGACAAACTCAAAGGGATTCTGCAACGCCTTCGCGCGATTCCGCACATTGAATTTTTGCGGATCGGTACGCGCGTACCGATCTTCTTGCCTCAGCGGATTACGTCTGAACTCTGCGGGATGCTTCAGCAGTTTCATCCGCTTTGGATGAGTGTGCATGTCAATCATCCACGTGAACTGACGCTCGAAGTGAAGACCGCACTCGAGCTTTTGGCGAATCATGGCATTCCGCTAGGCAATCAGAGCGTTTTACTCCGGGGAGTAAACGACGAGGTCGAAGTGATGCGGACACTGGTACACAAGCTATTGCAGTGCCGGGTTCGACCTTACTACCTGTATCAGTGCGATCTGATCCACGGGTCGGCTCACTTGCGAACTTCTGTTGCCAAAGGCATCGAGATTATTGAAGGGCTCCGTGGCCACACGTCTGGGTACGCTATTCCTCAATTTGTGATCGATGCTCCCGGCGGTGGTGGCAAAGTGCCGATCAACCCCGGATATGTTCTGTTTCATGATCACGAAAAAATCGTGATTCGGAACTATGAAGGAAAAATCTTCGAGTATCCGGAGCAGGGCCAGCCGGCGACTTCATACCGGGCCCAAGAACCGGTCGACGAGTTCTTGTTTTCGTAAGGCGTGACGGAGCCGCCTTACCCATTTCGGTAGGTACAAGGACGAAACCCGAACTGCGCAAACCCGCGTCGCGGTCACGCAAATTGGTAGCGGCGACTGTCCAACCGAAAGTTAGACCCGTGATCCGCCGAGAGATTTTTATCGGAAGGAATGAAACGATCCTCGCCAATGTGCGCAGTCGCCATGGTCGGTTCGGGAACGGGTTGCATCTTGTTGGATCGGAAAGCTCGGTTGCAGCATATCGAGTTGCAAACGCTGCAGCACGGTGGCGACTGCGGTTTCTGGTAATGCCGCGCGAGCGGCTCCGCTTCAGTTTTGCGGCGGTACCAAGGCCAGAAACGTGCCGGGACAGTCGCCACTACCAATTGTATCATAAACGCCCTGGAGGGCCTCCTTTGCATTCACCCGATCCAAGCTAATCTATCTCAATGGCGGGAATTGTTGTTCGACCGAGATCTCGGATCTTTCACGGTCACGATTGGATTTACCAAACCGAGATTTTGAAGACGTTTGGCAACCCGGAGCCCGGAGAGGTTATTTCAATCAAAGACGGTCGTGATCGGTTGCTGGGGAGCGCGATCTATAATCCTCGATCCCAAATAGTGGCCCGCCGCTTTTCCCGGCAGCGCCAGGGTCTCGACCGAGATTTCTTTCTTAGGCGTATCGAACAAGCTAGCGCATTTCGCAAGAAGTGGCTGGATGACCGGAATCCGGGCCGGCTGGTCTGGAGCGAAAGCGACGGTCTGCCCGGTTTGATAGTCGATCGGTATGGGTCGCATCTTGTCGTGCAAATGCTCACCCTGGCCATGGATCAGCGTAAAAATCTGATTGTTGAGGTGCTCCAGCAGCTCTTCTCGCCGGCATCAATCGTTGAGCGCAACGATGTCCCGGTACGCAAAGCGGAGGGACTACCGCTTATGGCTGGGCTGCTCTTCGGCCAGGTCCCCGAACTTTTGCCAATCGAGGTCGCGGGTTCGCGTTTTCAAATCGATCTACAAAGCGGCCAAAAGACCGGATTCTACCTGGATCAGATCGATAACTATGCTGAAGTCGCTCGATTCGCCGGCGGGAAGCGCGTACTCGATTGTTTTTCTAACCAGGGCGCATTCGCTCTCGCATGCGCCCGAGGCGGCGCCACGAGCCTGACGGCGGTGGAGAGCAATGAGACTCTCACCCTGGCGATTGAGCAAAATGCTCGATTGAACGGCGTTCAAATCGATGCACGAAACGATAACGTCTTTGATTTTCTCACTGCACAGATCGAGCAGGGATCGCAGTACGATCTGATCGTGCTCGATCCGCCATCGTTTGCAAAATCACGCGAATCTTTGAACAGTGCTTGGCGTGGTTACAAGGAGATTCATCTCCGCGCCTTGCAACTCCTGGCGGATGAGGGGCTGCTGGTTAGTTTTTCGTGTTCCCATCATGTATCACGACAGATGCTGCTGGAAGTTGTGGTCGAAGCGAGCGTCGATTCGAAACGGCATTTGCGAATCATAAAATCGCTCGGCCAGCCGCTGGACCATCCGATTCTGCCGCATCTGCCGGAGACTGAGTATCTCAAGGGGTTCATTTTTCAGCGAATAGCGGGAAGATAGGAAACGCCGGTAACGCCGACAACGACGGGAGCGGTGAGAGGTGATTGGTGAAAAGTGACTGGTGGTTGGTGAGGGGTGAAGGGTATGCTCCTCATCCGTCCCATATGTACTAATGTGACATATACGTCCAATGTATCCTATACCTACCCGGGAGCTCCATCGCCACATCTCTCACCAATCACCAATCACTTTCTCTCCCTTCTTGGCTATTGGCCATTGATATGATACGAACGTTCTCAGCCAGCTTTCTGTTGCAGCCAGTTCCGGTTGCGGGAATTATGGAAGCGCGATGTCGGACAGTATGAAAGAGCCGTTCCTCGATCTCCGCGGAGGTGAAAACGCACCTTCGGACGAGCTCGATTCTCAAGTACAACGAGCCCAGGAACAGTTGCTGCAACTCAAACGGCAGCAGGAGGCCATAGAGAAGCAAAAGCGAGAACTCGAAGAGCTAAGTCGCAAACAGGACGAGCTGGAACGGGGACGAGCGGAGATGATTGAAAAGCTGAGCCGCTCGCTAGTGGTTATTGAGCGTCAGACCTACGATGCCGAAAAACGAGTCGAACAACTGAAAAGTTCGTCCGTCTCTTTTTCGCAGCATCTGCGCGCGCTCGAGCGAATCGATCCCAAGGTTTGGGCGAACGAAGATCTCCACAAAGAGCTCAGTAAGGCGCTCAGTTCGGTAGATGATGCCCGAGTAGAATATAACAAATCGATCACCAAAATTAACGCCGGATCTGAAGATGAAGTCATCGACCCACATGCCTCGACTGACTACAGCGAATACTTACCTGAAGAGAGTAATTTCGCAGCCTGGTTCAAACGCGGCTTGGCATTCACGCTGCCGCTCATCCTCTTCGGCTTGATTGTACTCATTGTGTTTATCGTGTTTCACTTTGCCCTTTCGAAGTGATGACCCGCAAGCGCTTATCGGGGTCTCCCATAAAGGCTAAAAAGGATGAATTGGCCAAACAGGAAGCCGATCTCCGCCGCCAAATGGAAGATCTTGAACAGATTATCGCGGAGGCGCCCAAAATCGCCGAGGCAGAATTGGAGCGTAAGCGCCAGGAACAGATCGCCCGGGCTTCAACTCGGAGAAGTCCGCTCGATTCCCCAGATGTCTTGGAAGATGTACGCCACGAAGGCGAACTATTTACCGAACGACGCCGTCGGCCGCGGCGAGCCCAACGGAGGGCCGCGCGAATGCGGTTGCTTATTCTGGTTTTGACGGTTGTGATTCTCGCCGGCCTGGTTATTTTCCTGGCCCTCCAGATGTTTAATCGGTTGTAGCCGGCGCTCCAGCTTTCGCCCGCTCGCAGGGCATCGCTTCGAAGGATGGAGCCAGCCTAGCGAGCGCACCGACGCGCAATAAGAGGGTTCGCGCCGATTGATAGGGTCTGTCCGGTAGGGGACCTAATGAAAGTAGCCAGCACTTCAGTGCTGGGTTTGCGTGTCTTTAAGCGGCGCGTCCTGCCGGGGACAGGTGAAAGTAGCCCCGCACTTTAGTGTGGGGTTTTGTGCGTTTTGAAGCGGTCGTCCCGGTAGGGACAGGTGAAAGTAGCCCCGCCACTTTAGTGTGGGGTTTTGCGCGTTTTGAAGCGGTCGTCCCGGTAGGGACAGGTGAAAGTAGCCCCGCACTTTAGTGTGGGGTTTTGCGCGATTTGAAGCGGCGCGTCCCGGTAGGGACAGGTGAAAGTAGCCCCGCACTTTAGTGTGGGGTTTTGCGCGATTTGAAGCGGCGCGTCCCGGTAGGGACAGGTGAAAGTA
>DASTDH010000654.1:0-14131 GCA_035710445.1 Chthoniobacterales bacterium | reverse complement strand
GTCCTATATATCCCATTGGTCCTATTTGTCCTATTGATCCTGTTCATCCCATTGGCCTATATGTCCCATCCGTCCCATATCCGCCTTGCGCGACGCCTGGGAGTGGTTCAGTTTCCGCGTTCACCTTTATGGCCGCAACCATTCAAATTCCAGCTTCGACCACGAATTTTGGTCCGGGATTCGACTGCTTGGGTGCGGCTCTCCAGATTCATAACCGGGTCCAGATCGACCGCGACAGCGGTTGGCCAGAGTCGGGGCCGCAGCCACCGATCGTTCGCGCCGCTGCCAAAGCCTTTTTTGGCGCTGCCAAAATCGATTCCTTTGGGTTCCGGACCGAAATATCGGGCGACGTGCCGCCGGCACGCGGCCTCGGGAGTAGCGTTACTGTCCGACTTGGTGTACTACTCGGGTTAAATGTCTTGGCGGGATCGCCGCTCGATCGCGGTCAAATCTTTCAACTCTGCTCGGAATTGGAGGGGCATCCGGATAATGCCGCTGCGGCGCTCTACGGTGGATTTGTAGTGGTGAACAAAGCCGGCAACCAGGTGCATCGTTTTGACGTCGATCCAAGTGTGACTTTCGTTCTGCTCATTCCAGACATGGAGGTACGCACGAACGACGCCCGCGCTGTTCTCCCGGCGGTATATTCTCGTTCCGCGGTGATCTGTAATCTGGCCAACAGCAGCCAGATTGCTGCAGCGTTCGCTTCGCGGCAATACGAGATGCTCAAGAATGCTTTTGCCGATCACCTGCATCAACCTTATCGAGAACAATTCGTCCCATTTTTGAGAGCTGCCGTTGAGGCAGGACGCGAGGCCGGAGCCTACGGCGGTTTTCTGAGCGGATCCGGTTCCACCATCGCTTGTGTGACTGCAACCAAGGCCGATGCAGTAGCTCAGGCTATGGCTGGCGCTGTTCCTCCAAGTATTCGGACGACGACATTAGTCGTCGGGGTGGATAACAGCGGAGCGCAAATTTCCTGAATTATGCGGGAATGGCTCGATGAACTGGAACAGTACGCGATCGAGGTCATTCTCGACCGCAAGCATGGCTTTCGACCGGCGTTGCTCAGAGTCCTGCTATGGTTGCTCTCCTCTATCTATCTCCTCATCGTCCAGTTACGCATTCACCTTTATCGAAGCCGCGTCCTCAAAGAACACCAGCTTGGCTGTCTGGTGATCAGCATTGGCAACCTGACGGTGGGCGGAACCGGAAAGACGCCGATCGTGGAGAAATTCGCGCGAGCTCTTCAGAAAGGTGGTCGACGGGTTGCGATCCTGAGTCGGGGTTATAAAAGCGTCGATGCGCGGAAGCGGCGCACCTGGCTCGATCGAGTACTGCGGCGCGGACAGGAGAATCCGCCGCGAGTCGTATCCGACGGTAAGAGAATTCTGCTCGACTCGGCAACCTCGGGCGACGAGCCCTACATGTTGGCCTCCAACCTCCGCAATGTGGCGGTGGTCGTCGACAAGGATCGGGTCAAAGGTGGGTCTCACGCAATTCGAGAACTGAAAGCAGACACTCTGTTACTCGACGACGGACTGCAATATCTGCATCTCAAGCATCGTATCGACATCGTGTTAATCGACCGTCAAGCTCCCTTTGGAAATGAACATCTCCTGCCTCGCGGCACACTACGGGAGCCGCCGAGGAATCTCCGGCGTGCCAACTACATTTTCATCACCAAGTGCAACGGAGAGTCGAATGCCAAACTCATCAGTCGCATCCGAAAATACAATCGAACCGCCGAAATCATCGAATGCGGGCACAAACCTCTCTATCTCCGCCATGTTTATAAGGACGAGAAGCTCCCGCTCGATTACTTGAAAGGTTTATATATCGCCTCCCTGTGCGGAATTGCCGCACCGGAGAGCTTTGAGGGCGGGCTGCGTCGTCTCGGCGCTAATCTTGAGCTGTCTCGCCGTTTCGCCGATCATCATCGCTACGGCGTCGCTGAGGTGAGCGCTTTCCTGCAACGCTGTATTCGCCGCGACGTGAGCGCCATTATCACTACCGAAAAAGATGCGGTTCGTCTTCCAGCGATCGATCCTTTGCCGCTTCCGATCTATTACTTGCGCGTGGAAATCGAGATTCTGAGCGGACACGAAACCTGGGAGCGTTGCATCCAGCGGATTTGTCAACCGTCGGCCGTGTCTGCCCGTTCGCCCGCGCTAGTCTGATTCGTCCCGCAAGGAACATTACTGGGATCCATCCCGCAGCGAATATTACTGGGGTCCATCCCGCAGGGAATATTACTGGGATTCGTCCCGCAGGGAATATTACTGGGATTCGTCCCGCAGGGACTCAAAGAAAGTAGCCCAGCACTTCAGTGCTGGGTTAGGATCGTTTGGAGCGCCGCGTCCCGTCAGGGACGATAGAGCTTCGTTTGTATTTTGTTAAACAGTTCAAAAAGCTGGAACCGACCGCTTCTATCGCCCCTGACGGGACGCACTCGGTACCTTGAACATTTGACCCAGCAATAAAATTGCTGAGCTACTTTCTTTGGGTCCCTGACGGGACGAGCCACCCCAAACGATGCGAATCCACCACTGAATTGCGGGGCTATTTTCAACAGGTCCTCTGGGACAGATCCTTGGGACTTTGACCGAGCTCTCTGATGCGCGTCGCGGACTCTATTGCTGACGCACATGGTCAGCCGAAGGCTGGAATTGTTCTGAGATAACAGAGTTATGATTCTGCCGCCTGATAGAAAATTATCGACGCGTCAAACAATCTGCTGTTTCTCTTGTCAGACACAGCATTTCCATGCCAATGCGTCGCGCTAAATTGAATATAGGTCTCATCGGCGCCGGGAATATCGTCAAACAGCGCCACCTGCCCGCGCTGAAAAAAATCGAGGATGTCCGAATCGTTGCGGTCTGCAACTCCTCCTACGAAAGCTCGGAAAAATTTTGTTCCGAATTTGCTCCCGATGCAAAACCATACAGTAACTGGGCCGAACTCGTGGCCGAACCGGACATTGATATCGTTTGGATCGGTACTCCGCCCTACCTCCACTCCACCATCTCGGTCTCTGCCCTCGAAGCGGGTAAGCACGTCTTTTGTCAGGCGCGCATGGCGATGAACCTTGCCGAGGCGGAGGAGATGGTTGCGGCGGTTCAGCGGCATCCGCATCTGGTCACTATGCTTTGTCCGCCTCCGCACGGGCTGCGCGGTAGTCGTTTCATCCAGAAGCTGATTGCCGATGAGCACATCGGCCGTCCACATCATCTTCGGCTTCAGAGCCTGACGAGCGCCTACATCGATTCGGAGGCACCTCCTCATTGGCGGCAACGCGACGAATACTCCGGACTCAATGTGTTGACTCTGGGTATCTATGCAGAGGTGTTGCTCCGTTGGTTCGGTCCCATCGCGCGGTTGGTTGCTCACGAAAAGACGATCAACCCCGTGCGTCAGGGCTACGAAATTCGCATTCCTGATATGGTGACTGTTCTTTGCACGTTCGCCAATGGATTGGAGGGGGTCCTGGAGTTCAGCGGAATCGCTCCGTTTGCCGCACCGGACCGGTTAGAACTCTACGGCAGCCAAGGAATGCTGGAATACGACTTCTCAACGGATCGGATTTCCGCGGCTCAAATCGGCGATGAAGCAGCGATTCCGCTGTCGATACCACCACAGCTCGAACAAAGCTGGAACGTCGAAGCGGATTTCATCGCCGCGGTGCGATCTCCCAGTGGAATCTCTCCACAGCCGGGCTTCAAAGAAGGACTCGAATATATGAAGGTGGTGCAAGCGGTAGCCGATTCGATCGAACAGCGACGCGAAATCGAGATAGTGTAAGCACAGGGAGGCCTGGCAGAAAATGCGGATTGCGGATTGCGGATCGAACGCGGGATAATTCGCGATCCGCATTTTCTGCTACTCCGGCGCAATCGCGGTTGGGACCAAAACCCCGTCACGCATCCCGTGGACGATCTTTTTGTCTGCCGGGACGATCGTGGCAAGCACGCCTCCCAGCCGAATATCGTGCTCGGATACGACGAAGTAATAGGGACAAAGACGGACTCTTCCCCGCATCGTCTCAATCTGGCCAGTGACCGGATTCAGGAAACGCTGGTTATACAGTTTGCCTTTGTGAAAGCGCTGTAGGATGTAAGGATTCCGAGGGAAAGAGCGCAGCGCTTCGTCAATCCGATCCGACCAGGCCTGATGCGAAAGATCGGTCCCAACAAAGACACCGCGGCTTCCCCAAGCCTTTTCGGAGAAGCCGCTGATCTTGAGGACAAATTCCCGCTGTTTCTGGCTGAACTTCTTCAGCTCATTCCAATCCTGGATCTCCAATCCGGGAATAACGGCGTGATGGGGAATGGGAGCGGGATCGAGTACCCAGGTGCGAGGAATCAACCGGCGCAACGCCAGCCAATGACGCTCGCTCAATTCGCGCCGCCAAAAATCTTGCAAAGGTCTCGACCAGAAGAGCGCAAGAGAAAGCTTTTCCTCTAGAAATGGTTTCAACGGAGGAGTAATCTCCAGGCTTCCGGTCCTTGCTGCCTTCAGCAGGCTCTCGCGGGACGGCAGATTGGGCAGATCGAACAGCTCAAAAAACCGGTAAACTGCCTCGCTCCGAGAAAATTCCCAGTCCTCCGCCCTCACCACTTCCCAAAATGAGTCGGGATATTTTGTTTTCAGGTTTTCGGCCAGCCATTTCATTTCCGGCCGATAAGTTTGAGCCTCGGTTGAGACCGCAATGATACCCGAGGGGAATATGGCGCGGAATCCGTCTAGCATGCCGTCGGCACCGCCAATCACGTCAAACCCGAGCTGAGCATAGGTTCGATTAAGCCAGGCGGTCAGTCCGATACCGCCGGGAACCGAATCGAGCTCTGATATCTTCCACCCCTCCTCAGTAAGAATGATATCCGGCCGAATGACCCGAGGTATCGCCTTGAAATTCTTGCGGGAGACCTCGATCAGATCCGGCGGTTTACCCGCCTCGCAGTACTCCGCAACCCAACCGGGCCGAATTCCTCGCTGACTCTGCCGATACAAGAGATTGGTTGCCCGAACAAACTTGGAGAGCCAATGACCCAGACGGGTAAGCAGGTCGGCAACCCTTGCGTCCAGCAAGAAGGGCTCGGGCGCAACCAGCCAGTCCTTTTCGGCAAAGAGACCTTCTGCCGGGAATCGATCGCGGACGCCGTGGACTCTGATAAGATCAACCGAGCTTTGCATGTCTCCCTTTAGGCCAGCTTCTTGAGGGCGAGCCGGACCAGATCATCCGTATTGACATCTTTGGTCGAGTCATAAATCTCATGTAGCGCCTTCTGTGCTTCGACCTGCTTGAATCCCAGTGAAATCAGCGCCAGCAAAGCATCGTTTACTTTGACTGGTTGATCCTCTCGGGCACTGACCGCGGCTTCCCAGGCAGCAGCGACTCCGACCCGGTCCTTGAGCTCAAGGACGATTCGTTCGGCGGTTTTCTTTCCGAGGCCGCTGATCTTAGCCAACGCCGCGACGTCTCCGCGAACAACCGCTGCTTTGAATTGCGCTACTGTCATGCCGCTTAAAACTGCCAGAGCGATCTTCGGTCCAACTCCGCTCACATGCTGCAAGAGCAGGCGAAAAAGATCCCGCTCGGCCGAACTGGCAAACCCAAATAACAGGTGGGCATCCTCTCGCACAACCAAATGAGTTAAAAGCCGAACGCGTTGGCCAACCGACGGAAGCTGATCAAAACTGGAAAGAGGTATTTGCACCAGATATCCGACACCCTGAACCGAGATGACGACCTGGGTTGGCCAAGCTTCCGCCAGTTCCCCCTCGAGAAATGCAATCATTATGCCTTTTAGAAGTAGCTCCGCTCGCCGAAACTGCAAATTGCACCGATGGTCTGCCCCCTTCCTAGTCGTTCTTTTATCTTTGAGCTGCTTTGCCTGCCTTGCTCGGGGAGAACCGGTGATGATCCTCGATCCCCATTTTTACCATACTCCCGTCTCCCTCCCAATTGCGGGCAGCTCGAAAACGCTGGTCGGATTTTACGATGAATCCAGCGACGGTACCGTCACACCGATTCCGACCCCTTCTCTGGCAAAGCATCCGTTAGCCGAGCTAAAAAGCCTTGCTTTGGCCCACGCTCGAGCGTTGCTTCGGCGCGTCACCCCTAAGATCAGTCGCGATAAACACGGCGTTGCGATCGATGTTCGAATTGAAAGCACCGACCCAGCATTGTCTTCGCTTGTGCTCATCCCAGGATTTACTGACCAGTTCGCCGATGTTTTGGGCAAGAACTGCCTGGTATCCATTCCTAATCGCCAGGTGATATTTCTCTTTCCTCGAATCGGCGGAGACATCCAGGAAGTGGCCGATGCGCTGCGCGGCTTCTATCACAACAATGCTTGGCCAATCTCGACGGAACTATTCGAATGGCGGAACGGCGCACTGACTGCGACTCGAGATCTGGAATCGGCACAGTGAAACGAGCGCATTCCGCTATCCGCGTTTCGCACTCCGCATTTTCTTTATTGGCTTTCTCTTACGAGATCCCAATTTTTCGCAAGATAACCAACTCCTGAAAACAAGGTTAACGACGCAGCGACCGCCAGCAAAAAGATTCCAATGAACCTCAGGACGTGATTGCTGGGAGTGGGCCAGTCCGCTCCGGCGAACTCTCGAATACTGCGTACGGCAAGAAAATAGACGATGGTGGCGATCTGCCAGGCGGTTTTGTGCTTGCCCAACTTCTCTGCGGGAAGCGTTCTGCCCCGAGAGGCTGCAATCAGACGCAAACCGGTCACAAGAAACTCACGGCTCAGGATTACGATCACCACCCAGGCAGGAATATCGCGTAGCGCCACTAAGCAGATGAAGGCCGACATCGTCATCACCTTGTCGACAAGCGGATCCATGAGTTGACCGAATACGCTGACAAGATTGTAGCGGCGGGCAATGATCCCGTCAGCATAGTCGGTCAGGCTCGCCAAGAGAAACAGGCACAAGGCGAATGTTTTCGTTCCTGGCCAATCCACACTCAGCGCCACAACGAACGGCAAGGTAACCACCAACCGGGCCAGCGTCAGCTGGTTAGGCAAGTTCATGCGCGCCCTGTTTACAGAAAGCTGGGTGCTTCCAGATAGGCACTCTAGCCTTTAGCTGTTCGATAATTTGCCGGCAACCGGTGAAGGCGGCATCACGATGAGGTGCAGTGACCCGGACAAACAAGGACGGCTCACCGACCGGCACGAATCCAATGCGGTGATGGATCAGAACCAGGCCGAGCTCAAATTCCTTGCGAACCGTTTCGGCAATTCGCCAAAGTTCGATTTCTGCCATTTCAACGAAGGCCTGGTAGTCTACCCCATCAATCGGCTGTCCATTTTCCGTTCCTCGCACGACTCCGAAAAAATCGACCGATGCCCCGTCCGTGCCGGAAAATTCCGGGTTGAACCCGGACAAGGACTCGGTCGTCACTTTGACATCGAGCGGCATCATCAGGACCACTCTAGCCTGCGTTGCTTATAAATCCTCAGAGATTTTTGAGCAACGCAGACTCGGCTTGCACGAATAAAAAGGCTAGCGTAATGCGAAAGACAAACCCGTACTCCTCGCCTAGCACCCTCGCCGGACCCGGAATCGAGCGGCATGGTAATAATAAATTGAGGTGCGAGACAAGCGATCACGGGGCCAACTATCTTTGTTTTGCCAAATCGGATTATGAATGCATCGGATATCGGGCTCATTGGGCTTGCAGTGATGGGTGAAAACCTCGTGCTCAATATGGAGAGCAAAGGTTATACGGTCTCAGTTTTCAATCGAACCACAGAGGTCACCGACAAATTTGCGGCTGGCCGGGCCAAAGGGAAAAAGATTGTGCCAACCAGATCGATCGAGGAATTTGTGCAGAGCCTGGCCCGCCCGCGCAAAGCTATGATCATGGTGAAAGCAGGCGGCGCGGTTGACGCGGTCATCGATCAACTTTTGCCTCATCTTGATCGGGGCGATGTCATTATCGACGGCGGGAATTCGCTTTATCTTGACACCCAACGGCGAGAAAAAGCGCTGGCTGAAAAAGGAATCCATTTCATGGGCATCGGTGTCTCCGGGGGCGAGGAAGGCGCGCTGAAAGGACCTTCGCTGATGCCGGGGGGATCGGAGGCTGCCTGGCAAATCGTCGCACCGATCTACCAGAAGATTGCGGCGCAAGTAGACGGAGAACCTTGCTGCCGATACATGGGACCTGACGGGGCAGGGCACTACGTCAAGATGGTGCATAACGGCATCGAATACGGGGACATGCAGCTGATATGTGAAGCTTACGCCATTCTCCGTGACCTCCTCGGCCTTACCCCAAAAGAGCTGCACGATGTGTTCGCTGAATGGAACCGAGGCGATCTCGACAGCTTTCTCATCGAAATCACGGCCAACATCTTCCTAAAAGAGGACCCCGAAACCGGTCAAGCCTTAGTCGACGTCATTCTCGATCGAGCCGCACAAAAAGGGACCGGCAAGTGGACTCTCCAGTCTGCGATTGAGCAGACGATTGTCGTTTCGACCATCAATGCAGCCGTGGAAGCCAGGATTCTTTCCTCTTTGAAAGAGCAGCGAGTGCGGGCCTCGAAACAACTTCCCGGTCCAAGTAACGATGTCTACGAAGGGCATCGTCACGAGCTGATCGATGCGGTTCGGGACGCTCTTTACTCGTCAAAGATCATTTCCTATGCGCAGGGCTTCAGCCTATTTGCCGCAGCTAGCCAGCAATTCGGGTGGAACCTTCACTACGGAGACATCGCAACCATTTGGCGTGGGGGCTGTATTATTCGCGCCAAGTTCCTTAACCGAATCAAAGAGGCTTTCGATCGCGAGCAAAAATTGGAGAATCTCATGCTTGATCCGTTCTTCAAAGAGATCCTCGCGCGGACGCAAAAGAATTGGCGATTCGCGATCAGCCAGGCAATCCAAGCAGGCGTTGCTGTACCCGCGTTCAGCGCCTCCCTGGCTTATTACGACAGCTATCGACAGGAACGGCTGCCCGCCAATCTATTGCAAGCCCAACGCGATTACTTCGGCGCCCATACTTACGAGCGGATCGATAAATCAGGATCGTTCCACACCGAATGGCTCGAGCGCTAATTTCGCACAGGAGGCTAATTTCGCACGGGAGCAAACAACCGAGAAGGAGATTCATTTCTCCTTACGTGGGCTACCGGTTCGCGCCGGGCAGAATCAGGCGATGCACGCCATTCACAAGCTTGAGTTCGTTAAAATTAATGAGCAATCCGATAGGAACGCTAAGCAACCTGAGATAGCTCAAGAGTTGTGCCTTGTGGATAGGCAAGATTTCGGCCGACGGCCTTAGCCTCGACCAAAACGCAGCCTTCCACCAAGACGTCAAAACGCAGAGGTTCTTCCCGAACAAACTCCTTATAGGATACAGTCACAACCTTCTGACTGACAAACGATAGGCCATTTAGTTCCAGCTCCTTTTCCAGGCACCACTGGTAGATAGACTCGATGAGACCGGGACCCTTGTCGCGATGTACCTCGACCGCCGCGCCAATAATACCCCCGGTGAGCTGCGCCGCTCTGTTAAAATCCGGGTGCATTTCCCTAATACACCGATGCCTCAGACAGGCTCAGCCAAATGATGACCATCTCCGTTTCCTCCTGTGCATTTGCTTTCAGCCCAAACCCAACGTGCTAGATTCCACGTTTGTGGTAGAGCCTTTTCGAAACAAACTCTAACCTCCTCTCCTGTAATACGCCTCATGCAACTTATCGACGGAAAAGCGATCGCCCGCAAAATCAACGATGAGACCAGAGCGAAGGTCGCTCAGTTAAAGCGCCTAGGGATTGTACCTGGCCTGGCGGTTGTCCTGGTCGGCGACAATCCGGCTTCGGTGGTTTACGTGCGCAACAAGGATCGCACATCGCAAGAGCTCGGCATTCATTCCCGGAAAATCGAGCTCGAGACAAACACTTCTCAGACCGAACTGTTGAAAGTCGTGGAGCAATTGAACTCCGATCAAGAGATTCATGGCATTCTCGTTCAGTCACCCCTTCCATCGCATCTCGACGAACGCGCCATCGTCTATGCGCTTAACCCGGCTAAGGATGTGGACGGACTGCATCCGGTCAATGTCGGGAAATTGGCCATAGGCGACCCGACCGCACTGGTGTCATGTACTCCTCTGGGCTGCCGGCGACTGCTGCTGGAATCCGGGGTCAGCCCGGCGGGAGCTCATGTCGTAATTGTTGGCCGGAGTATGCTGGTAGGGAAACCGCTCGCTTTACTCTTGATGCAAAAGGGCCGGGGCGGCGACGCGACGGTCACGGTGGCTCACTCCCGTTCGATCGGCTTGAACGAAATAACCCGCTCCGCCGATATTCTGGTCGCTGCCATCGGACGCAGCGAATTTCTACGCGCAGATCACGTTCGCGAAGGTGCGGTTGTCATCGACGTTGGAATTAATCGCGTGAAAGATGACACCCGACCGAGCGGTTTTCGTCTGGTCGGCGATGTGGCCTTCGATGAAGTTGCGGAGCGAACCAAAGCCATCACACCGGTTCCCGGAGGAGTAGGGCCGATGACGATTGCGATGCTTATGGAAAACACGATATCGGCTTGCCAGCATCAGACCGGCATCGCGGGCTAATCAAGCTAAGGTTCCGGCTCCTCGCCATGCACTCGTTTCACTATCAACAAGGCAGACTGTATTGCGAATCGACTGAGCTCGCCCCTTTGGCCGAGGAACACGGAACGCCGCTCTACGTCTACAGCGAGCAGACCATTCTTGACCACTATCGTCGATTGAACGGTGCCTTGGAGCCGCTCGATCGCGAAATCTGTTACGCGGTTAAGGCAAATTCCAATTTGGCAATTCTCCGAATCCTGGCGGAAGAAGGCGCAGGATTTGACATCGTCTCCGGCGGGGAACTCTATCGCATCATCACTGCCGGCGCTGATCCCGCTCAATGTACGTTTGCCGGTGTCGGCAAAACGCGAGACGAGATTGCCTACGCGCTTTATAACAATATCGGGAGCTTCAATATCGAGTCGGAGGAAGAACTGCTTGCCATCGAGGAAGTGGCTTCCTCACTGGATCGTACGGCTCCAATCGCTGTGCGGGTGAATCCGGACGTGGACGCCAAAACCCACAAATATATCTCGACCGGAAAAAGCGAAAACAAATTCGGGATCGGTCTCGACCGCGTGGAGGCGGTCTATGAGATGGCGGCCGGACTGAAACATTTGGAGCTCAAAGGACTGCAGACACACATCGGCTCACAGATTACCGAGCCTAAGCCATTTGCGGATGCGATCGATAAAATTGTTCCGGTTGCACAACACCTGCGCAACCGCTTCGGAATCGAATTTTTCAGTATCGGAGGCGGAATCGGCATTGTTTACCGGGAATCTCTGAAAAGCGGAGACCAGGCTTGGTGGCAGCAGAAGGAAAACCAGGCAATGAGCATCGAAGAGTACGCGGGAACAATCGTTCCTCGACTGCAACCGCTCCGAATGCGAGTCCTGCTTGAACCGGGCCGCTTTCTGGTCGGTAACGCCGGAGTACTTTTAACGCGAGTTCTCTACCGCAAGCAGACCCCAAACAAAGTTTTCATTATTGTGGATGTCGGCATGAATGATC
The DNA here is from genome assembly GCA_035710445.1 of Chthoniobacterales bacterium. Taxonomy (GTDB): domain Bacteria; phylum Verrucomicrobiota; class Verrucomicrobiia; order Chthoniobacterales; family JAFAMB01; genus DASTDH01. The sequence goes on along the minus strand of DASTDH010000654.1, from coordinate 2,528 downwards.
TTATTCGGCCGGCCCTCTATCAGGGGTACCACGAAATTGTTCCTCTAAACGAAACGGCAAATCTGATGCGTGCGGACGTTGTTGGTCCGGTGTGCGAGACTGGCGACTTCATCGCATTGGATCGCGAAATCGCCGACGTGAAAGCGGGCGATCTGCTCGCCATCATGAGCGCCGGGGCATACGGATTTTCGATGGCATCGAATTACAACTCTCGCCCCCTGGCGGCGGAGGTGCTGGTCCAAGGAAAAACTCATCAGGTCATTCGCCGACGGCAAAATTATGCCGATCTCGTGCAACTCGAGATCGATGCGGCGCATGAATAAGCTGCAGCAAGCGGCCGAACCATCGGAGGCGTTGCTCGAGCGGCGCGTGATCGCTTTTCTTTTCAAGGCTGCACTCGCTGCTCCCAGAACAGGATTCGCTTTCCTGCCTGGGCCAGCGCCGCACCAGCGGTCAGACGATCTCCATCGACCTTATGTAGTCACTGCAAAAGCAGCGGGCCCAGTAAGAGATCAGCGATCAAGCTGATGGACGTGAACGATCCGAAATTCGCCCTGAGAATTTTTGCGGATCCGAAGATAGAGGGTCGCATTGCCACGGGCATTGTGGGAACCGTCAGAAACGGTCCAATTGAATGGCTGATACACGACAAACAGATTGGGCTTTCGCGACCGCACGACCTTAGCCTCGCCGCGGGGCGCCCATTCCCGGATGGGCCACTCATCATGGTAACGCTGCGTAGAAGCCTCAATATTCGATGAATTAAGGACGCCTCTTCCGTAGAAATTGACCTGCTCAGCAAAGTACCGCCGCTGCATTGACGTATCATTGCTTGCAATGGTTCGAAGATACCCGAGAACGAATTCTTTCAAGAACTCCTCTTCCCCGGAGGCTTCGGCTCTTCGATCGAATCGCGACTCTGAAGGATTAGACGCGTCGGATTCCTTGGTGGATGGCGGCGGTGTCGGAGAGACGTCTTGAGGCGGGTTGAGCCGGACGTATTTTCCCCACTGTAGTCCGTCCATAAACCACGCAAAAGTAGCGTCGGCGCCAATCCTTGATTCCGAATTTCGATCATTCGTTGGCGGCTGAATCTTCAAAGCCCTGAGCGGAGTTGTAACCCGTTCGACAAGCCGCATCCCTCTAAGCTCGCTGGTCGCGAAATCTGCGTTTGCCTGGGCTCTTTGGGCCCTCTCCTGCTCCTGCCTTAGTTGAGCTTCCAATTCGCTTAGCCGGGTGGCCGCGCGGTCCGCATTTGCTTGGACTTGTTGCAGCTTCACTTGTTCGTTATTGAGCTGAGTTTCCAGACCGCTCCGCTGCCTAGTGGCAACATCGACATCCTGTTGCGCTTTCTCTTCGGTCTTCTTGAGCTGAGTTTTCAGCGCGTCAGCGTTCTGTTGCGCTAGTTGCACTTTCTCTTCTGCCTTCTTGAGCAGTTGCGCCTTCTCTTCTTTCGCCTGCTTAAGCTGAGTTTCCAACGCGCTGCGCTGGCTAGTGGCAAGATCGGCATTCTGTTGCGCTAGTTGCACTTTCTCTTCGGCATTCTTGAGCAGTTGCGCCTTCTCTTCCTCCGCCTGCTTGAGCTGAGCTTCCAGGGCGCTCGGCTGGCTGGTGGAAAGATCGGTATTCTGTTGCGCTAATTGCGCCTTCTCTTCTTGCGCCTGCTTGAGCTGAGTTTCCAACGCGTTCCGCTGACTTGTGGCAAGATCAGCGTTCTGTTGCGCTAGCTGCGCTTTCTCTTCGGCCTTCTTGAGCTGGGTGTCCAGCGCACTGCGCTGGCTGGTGGCAAGATCCGTATTCTGTTGGGCTAGTTGGGCTTTCCCCTCGGCCTTTTTGAGCTGGGTTTCCAGCGCGCTCCGCTGGCTAATGAGAAGATCGGCATTCTGTTGTGCTAATTGCGCCTTCTCTTCGGCCTTCTTGAGTTGGGCCTCCAGAGCGCTGCCTTGGCTGGTAAGATCCGCATTTTGCTTTGTTAATTGCCCCTTCTCGTCTTGCGCTTTTTTCAGTTCGGTTTCCAGGGCACTCCGCTGGGTAGTAGCCAGATCGGCATTCTGTTGCACCGCCTGCGCTTTCTCTTCGGCCTTCTTGAGTTGGGCCCCCAGCGCGCTGCTCTGGCCGGTAAGATCCCCATTTTGCTTTGTTAATTGCGCCTTCTCTTCTTGTGTTTTTCTCAGTTCGGTCTCCACGGCACTCCGCTGGGTAGTAGCCAGATCGGCATTCTGTTGCGCTTTCTCTTCTGCCTCCTTGAGCCGAGTTTCCATCGCGCTCCGCTGACTCGTAGCAAGATCAGCATTCTGTTGCGCTTGTTGCGCCTTCTCTTCGGTCTTCTTGAGTTGGGTCCCGAGGGCACTGATCTGGCTCGTTAGATCCGCATTTTGCTGTGTTAGTTGTACCTTCTCTGCTTGCGCTTTTTTTAGCTCAATTTCCATCGCGCTGTGCTGCCTAGTGGCGAGATCAGCATTCTGTTGCTCTTGTTGCGCCCGCTCTTCGTTCTTCTTGAGTTGGGTCCCGAGGGCACTGATCTGGCT
>DASTDH010000653.1:0-2500 GCA_035710445.1 Chthoniobacterales bacterium | reverse complement strand
GGGAAAAATTCCCGGCACGTCGGGAACTAGCGGAGGCCCGATCTTTGTGAGAAAGTTGCCGCGCTCGAACTCCAGTGTGGTTCGCTGGTCGTAATCGCGCTCTTCCGCCATGATCGGAAGGGGAACGGTTGGAATCTTTTTTAGTTCGTGCGTCAGTTTTGTGAGTTGTGCGAGGTTCTCGCTCCAACTGGTATCGTTGGCGAGGCTGTGCCAGGTCTCATCTCCACTTACCGATAGATGAACGTGTCGCACCAAAGCGGGCTTGTCGTCAATTTCTTGAGTCTGCGTCAGGCGCAGTTTGATCTGACTCCCGCGACTGAGATTTAAAGGCTGGGCGAGCACGATCAATACCCAACGGGGATGAAACAGATTCGGAACTACCTGGAACCCATTGGCACCGGGGTCATCAGTAATTTCGCGCTTGGATTCGATCGCGGCATTTACCGCGTTATCCAGACCTGATTCAGAATCCGGGATCAGCGAATGGAAAACAATCTTCTTCTGTTGTCCCCCACTTCCCATGACCCAGGCATCGACTCGATCCACAATGAAGCCAAGATCTGGAGTATGTCGCGCAATTTCGCTGTTCGCCGGATAAACCTCGATGCGCAACGCAGCTACTACGGGCGCATCAACCTTCGCGGTGAGCTCGAACGACTGCTTGCCAGAGATTTCAGAGCTGGCCTGCAGATCCCCGTCCGAGATCTGGAGCTTCGTAACTTTGCCTGCTTCGGCCTCAGCTCTTTTCCGGCCGTCGGCAATGGCCTGTTGTAGATATTTGCGCTGGTCTTTTTCTTTCTTCGGCGTGAGAGTTTTCTGCTTCAACTCAGCCAGCTGATGTTCTAGTTCGGAAGTTTCCCATTCCGATGCGAGCGCCGCACTGGCTGTTGCAGAAGCAATGCGAATGGGTGACCATTGCGACTGGTGTTCAAGCTGGCGGCCACGAGATACAACGTCGGACTCTAGCTTGGCGACTTCCTGCTGCAACCGCGCAGCTTCTGGATAACGCGTCTTGTCCTTTGGTACTTGCAAAACAGGAGTGTCTTCGGGAAGGTCGGCATCCTGGGTGGTATTGAAGAATGCTAAGGATTTGTAATATTCGACGTGGCGGATCGGATCGTACGGATGCGAATGACACTGCACGCAGTTGATGGTGAGACCGTTGACCACCGACCACGTCGTCGCCGACCGGTCCATCACCGCGACTGTGCGGAATTCTTCGTCATCGGTACCGCCTTCATCGTTGACCGGTGTTTGGCGATGGAAGGAGGTTGCAATCTTATCTTCGAACGTGGCGTCGGGGAGCAAGTCGCCGGCCACCTGCGTGATCACGAATCGGTCGTACGGTACATTGCGGTTAAAGGCATCGATCACCCAGTCTCGATATGGCCATACTCCGGGGCGCTCCATGTCTTTTTCATAACCTTTGGTATCTGCGTAACGCGCCAGGTCGAGCCACATCGAGGCCCAGCGTTCGCCATAACGTGGCGAGGTCAACAAACGATCGACCTGTTTTTCGTAAGCGTTGGGAGACGAGTCAGCCAAGAATAACGCCTGTTCTTCTGGTGTCGGTGGAAGGCCTGTAAGGTCGAGCGAGACTCGCCGCAACAAGGCGGACTTATCAGCCTCAGAAGACGGCAATAGGCCTTCCTTTTCAAGACGGGCGAGAATAAATCGATCTAGTGGCTGACGCGGCCATTCGCTATGCTTGACAGCGGGCAGGGCCTGCGGCTTTGGAGCAACAAAAGCCCAGTGGTCCTCCCACTTTGCGCCTTGTTTGATCCATCGACGCAGGAGGTCGATCTGCTGAGCCGACAAAGGCGGCGCATGGTATGGCATCCGGGCCTCAGGGTCCGAGGATGTAACACGCGCAATCAACTCCGATTCATTGGGCTTCCCGGGCACAATCGTTCGCTTACCCGATTTTCCCGTACCCAGTGCCTCTTCGCGAAATAAGAACGAGATGCCATTTTTCTGGCGTACTCCCCCGTGGCACGGCATGCAGTTTTGATTCAGGATGGGACGAATATCGCGACTGAAGTGCACTTCGTCATCGGAGCGGCGCCGAGTTAAGAAAGCGGCAACCAGCAGTGCACAAGTGAGCACAAGCCCAAGCCATAACCAGACTGATTCTTGACCGGATCGTTTTAGATTCCCCAGCATAGACGCGCCACGTTGCACACATTATATTGCGAATCGTTTGCCGGACAGGCTGCTTTCTATACCTGAACAGGGCTTTTCGCACCAGGCTTGTGTGGCCGCGGACGCATTCGTCCGCGGGCGGGGAATGAAGGGAGCTTATTCCTAACGACGCGTCGGGGGGACCGATGATTCTATATTGTAGATCCACCAGAATTCCTCCCCAGTTTTTCTTTAAATATCGGGCCCCCTTGCCTAAGATTCAATAGTCGCTGGAGGGACTTCATGGCGTCCGAATGTCGCGCCGATCATGTTGGGAGTCTGCTGCGACCTGCGCAGTTGCTGCACGCGCGCGCGTCTG
>DASTDH010000652.1:0-3303 GCA_035710445.1 Chthoniobacterales bacterium | reverse complement strand
AGATGGAGGAACTCATCCATCACTTCATCATCCACACCGAAGGGGTGGATGCGCCGGCCGGCGACGTCTACTTCGGGGCGGAAAACCCTAAGGGCGAGCTTGGATTTTACATTCACAGCAAAGGCGGTGGCGTCCCTTATCGTTTGAAGATCCGGGCGCCCTCCTTCGTGAATCTCAGTATTCTTCCGAAGATTTTAATTGGCCACATGATGTCGGACGTTGTCGCAGTGCTCGGCAGTTTGGATTTCGTTATGGGCGAATGCGACCGTTGAGCTTATGGCCTTCCGGATTATGATCGTGGCGTTCACCGCGGCGCTTTTCCTGGAAGGTTGTAACCGCGAGATCGCCAACCGAAATCTGGAACAGGTCAGACTCAATATGAGTCCGAAGGAAGTCGAGACAATTTTAGGGCCACCGAATCGGGAGAAAAAAGAAGAAGACGGGGAAATCGATAGGAAACCAGCAACCGTGCTTACCTATTATTATGAGCAGGGCAGCCAGACGATCGTTCTTCGATTTCAGAACGGGCATTTGGTCAAAGAGCCGGACCTTTTAGCCGAACATTGAACATGGAAATCCCATCCGAACTGGAATCCCGGATCGACGAGGTAATCACCCATTATCCGGTTTCGAAGCGAAGCGCTTCGTTGCCGTTGCTGCATTTGATCCAGGAACACTTTGGTTACATACCGGAAGAAGCGGTCACCTGGGTTGCCCAAAAGCTGGAATTGGAGCCGATTAACGTATTCGAGCTGGTGACGTTCTATCCGATGTTTCACCACGAGCCGTACGGCAAACACCATATCCGGGTTTGCCGCACCCTATCTTGCGCGATGGCAGGTAGCTATTCGCTACTGAAAACATTTTGCCGGCATGCCCAGATTGATCCGGAAAAGCATGAACATGGTAGTCATGTGCTCAAGAGTCCGGATGGAAAATACAGTGTTGAATTTGTCGAGTGTCTGGCCAGTTGCGGTACCGGCCCGGTTTGCATGATCAACGATGATTTCTATGAGGCGGTTTCGGAGGACGAAGTTCCGCAATTGCTGCAAAAGTATCAATAGCCATGGCAACGCCCCAACGAAGCCCCCATCCTCGCGAAAAGCGGATCATCTTCAAAAACATCGACCGGGAAGGCTGGACGCCGGACATCGATTGCTACGAAAAAGATGGTGGCTACCAAGATTTGCGTGCCGCGCTGAAAATGGCGCCGGAGCGCATTGTGAGCGAGGTGAAGGCTTCCGGCCTGCGGGGGCGCGGCGGTGCGGGCTTTCCCTGCGGAGCAAAATGGGGATTCATCAAGCCGGGTGGTTCCAAGCCGGTTTACCTTATCTGCAACGCGGACGAATCGGAGCCCGGAACATTCAAGGACCGCTACATCATTCACCAAGATCCGCACCAAATGCTGGAAGGGATGATCATCTCCTGTTACGCGGTGAATGCTCGACTGGCCTACATCTATATTCGGGGAGAATTTCCGCTTGGGGCTAAGATTCTCGAACAGGCAATCGCTGAAGCGAAAGAGCGCGGATATCTCGGTGCGAACATTTTGGGTAGCGGCTTTGACCTCGAGATTTATGTCCATCGGGGAGCCGGCGCTTATATCTGCGGAGAAGAGACCGGCCTGATCGAGTCTTTGGAAGGAAAGCGCCCTTATCCTCGGATCAAGCCACCCTATTTTCCGGCAGTCCTCGGTTTGTACATGAGTCCGACGGTCGTGAACAATGTGGAGACCCTTTGCAATGTAAAGCACATCGTACGCATGGGTGGCGCTGAGTTTGCCAAAATTGGGCGCCCCAACAATACCGGAACCCGCCTTCTCTGTGTCAGTGGAGATGTACAGAAACCCGGGTATTACGAGTTGGAGGTAGGTGGACTGACCATGGGAGAACTGATTTATGATGTTTGCGGGGGCATGAAACCGGGACGCAAACTGAAGGCAGTGATTCCCGGGGGGAGTTCCGCGAAGGTGTTGCGCGCAGATGAGCGCTTCAAAATCAAAGGCAAGCAGTCCGACGGAACGATGGCCGAACAGGAAATCGGCATCGATGACATTGTCTTGGATTTTGATTCTCTGGCTGCGGTCGGTTCGATGGCCGGCTCGGGCGGAGTAATTGTAATGGACGACTCCAGGGACATGGTCTGGGCACTTAATAACATCAACGAATTCTATGCCCATGAAAGTTGCGGCCAATGTACCCCTTGTCGCGAAGGTTCGCTCTGGATGAGCAAGATGACCGGTCGAATGCTGCAAGGCGGAGGGGATCAGAGAGATCCCGATGTCCTCAAGAGCGTCGCCGATAATATTGCCGGACGGACGATTTGCGCTTTTGGCGAGGCTTGTGCCTGGCCAACTCAGAGCTTTGTGGCCAAGTTTCGTGACGAATTTGAGGCCTATGCCGCCAAGAATGGCTCTAAAATTGGGCAGACCTGATTCGAGGTTATGAGTGCTTCCGCAGAACTTTTAAACGTACAAATTGATGGTGTGTGGCATCAGTTCCCCAAAGGAACTCGCGTAATCGAAGCATGCTCCAAGGCTGGCAAATTTGTCCCCCACTATTGTTATCATCCCAAGCTCAGCTCTCCGGGAAATTGCCGCATGTGTTTGATCGAGATGGGAATGCCCAAACTCGGGCCGGACCGCAAACCGGAAACTGGAGAAGACGGTAACCCGGTTATCAACTGGATCCCACGCCCCCAGATTTCCTGTGCTCAGGATATCGCGGAGGGGATGGGTGTCCGAACCGATTCACCGTTAGTCCGGGAGTGCCGGCATGGCGTGATGGAATTCCTGCTGATCAATCATCCACTCGACTGTCCGATTTGCGACCAGGCCGGAGAATGCCAGCTGCAGGAATTCAGCGTACAATACGGGACCGGTGGATCGCGCTTCCTCGAAGAAAAAGTCAAAAAACCCAAACGAGTCGAATTGGGGCCACGGGTCACATTGGATGATGAGCGTTGCATTCTTTGCTCTCGTTGCATCCGCTTCATGAAAGAAGTGGCTAAGGACGATGTACTCGGGTTTGCCAGCCGGGGCAGCCACTCTTATCTCACTGCCCATCCGGGTCGAAAACTGGACAGCAACTATTCGCTCAATACGGTGGATATCTGTCCGGTTGGTGCGCTGACCAATACCGATTTCCGTTTCAAGATGCGCGTGTGGTTTCTGAAGGAAACCAAAAGCATCTGCACAAGTTGTGCGACCGGATGTAATACGATTATTGGCACGCGCGAAAACGTCATTTATCGCCAGACGCCGCGCGAAAACGACAGCGTAAACTCTGTCTGGATGTGTGATTA
>DASTDH010000651.1:0-5101 GCA_035710445.1 Chthoniobacterales bacterium | reverse complement strand
CCGCCGCTGGACCGGTGACTTCGATCATTACATCGTCACGACTTTCCAGGGTACGGAGCCGAATGTAGAGGCCCAACCCAACCATGATGATGCTGAGCAGGAACGGGATGCGCCACCCCCAAACCAGGAATTGATCGCCCAAGATCGCGCTGAAGGCCAGCATCGCCAAAGTTGCCAGCAGCAATCCGGCCGGCGCCCCGAATTGTGGCCAAGCGGCAATGAAGCCGCGATGCGCGTTCGTTCGCGCCCATTCCATCGACAATAGCACCGAGCCGCCCCACTCACCGCCAACGCCTACGCCTTGGATCAGGCGGAGGATGGTCAGGAGAACTGCGCCCCAGATGCCGATACTGGCATAGGTCGGCACCAAGCCCACCGCAAAGGTGGCAAAGCCGGTCATCAGCAACGTCGTGACCAATGTCTTCTTGCGCCCGATGCGGTCGCCGAAGTGACCGAAAATCGCCGCCGATCGGGCGGGTGACATAGCCCACGAAGAAGACGGCAAAAGCCTCCATGACGCCGACCAACGGATCCGATCTGGGGAAGAAGTGCTTACCGAACACCAGCGCAGCTGCCTGGCTGTAGAGAAAAAATCGTACCATTCGATCGTGGTCCCCACGGCGCTGGCTATCACGGCGCGACGAAGCTGCGCGCGGTGATCTGCCTCCGTCAATGGGCGTGATGCAATGTCGATGGCCGTCATCGCAGTAATTGGGACAAGTAGGCAAAGACCGGCCAACTCGATAGAAATCCGACGAACCTCAGAGAAGTTGCCGCACGTGCAACTCGCTTACGTAGACACGCGACTACGGAAACGTCGAAGTTTAGGTCAGGCGATTTTTGGAGAGCTCCCATGATTTCTCAGTCTAGTCTGGACCTGTTTTAAACGTCACTAAAATTACCCGAACGGGTAAGAGAATCGGGTTCTGAGTGGACGAGCCACGGCCAGCACAGGAAAGCGCTTCCTCTGACATCGATGTCAAAGGAGCAGCGCGAGTTACCGCGTTACATTGTCACCATCAGCGTTAGCGTGAACGTCTGGCAATCAATGACTGTCTTTGATACGCAAGATGCTCGGGCTCAGGGAAATTGAGTAGAACGCAAAAGCACGCGTCCAACCCGGCGAACTGCCGATTACACACCAGTAGCAGCTTCAGAGTCCGTCAAATATGGAAGGTTGTCAGTCGATACACTGAATATCGCTTATCGAGAGGCTGGGGATCCTGCCAATCCAAAGCTCGTTCTGTTGCACGGCTTTCCGTCCTCTTCACAGCGACGCGTTCGTAGGCTTTAGTGATCTGATCGAGCGAGTAGATCTCAGTCATCACTTTGACTTTTCCAGAAGCCGCGATTTGTAACGCTTCACACAAATATTCGCGACCGTTCTGCTGGCTGCCAAGGATGCGGATACGCCGCATGATCAAATCGCCGGGATGCACAGGTAGCGGTTTATTTTCGAAGGACTGAACTAAAGCCGTATCCTCCAACTACTCGACTTCCCCAAAAAAGCGCCATTTGAACGTGCGTTTGAAAAGCTCGCAACACTTCCCAAAAAATCAATTAAGCTAAGTCACATGTCATTGGTGATCGGTATAGACGGTGGGACTGAAGGATTGCGTGCTTTTGTGTTTGATCTTCAGGGACGCCCGAAAGGCAGTGGGGTGGCCTCTTACCCAACCTGGTTCCCGCAGCCGGGTTGTGCGGAGCAAGAGCCAATCTCCTGGTGGGTGGCGCTCGGCGAGGCCTCTCAGAAGGCTCTAAAGGAAGCAGAAGCTGCGCCGCAGGAAATAAAGGCCGTTGCGGTCGATACAACCTGTTGCAGTGTGGTGGCGCTGAATGAACGCATGGAGTCACTCCGGCCAGCGTTGATCTGGATGGACGTGCGCGCCAGACAAGAGGCGCAGGACGTTCTGGCAACCCATGATCCGGCCGTCCAACTCAACGCCGCGGGAAACGGACCGGTTTCCGCAGAATGGATGATTCCAAAGGCACTTTGGCTGAAGCGAAATGAACCTGACACCTACGCCCAGGCCGCCGCTATTTGTGAATACCAGGACTACCTGAATTACCGCATGACCGGTAGATATGTTGGAAGCTTTAACAACTGCAGCATCCGATGGCATTTCGTCAAAAGGAATGGCGGCCTGCCTGCTTCTTTGCTCTCAAGCCTCGGACTTTCGGACTTGGCCGAAAAATGGCCCCGCACCATTGTCTCTGTCGGGGAAATCATTGGAGAACTCACTTCGGAGGCCGCCAAACACATGGGATTGGTGGAGGGAACGCCAGTGGTTCAGGGAGGCGCAGACGCGTTTATTGGAATGGTGGGACTGGGCGTGATCAGTCCGGGGCAGTTAGCCCTCATCACGGGCTCTTCGCACCTGCAGTTGGCAGTAACAGATCGGCCGACGTTTAGCCGTGGGTGGTGGGGACCCTATGAGGACTGTGTTTACAAGGGTAGCTTCGTCATTGAGGGTGGTCAGACATCGACGGGGTCCATCATCAAATGGTTCCTAACGAACTTTTGCGCCGGTGCCTCTCACGCAGAACTGAACGATGCGGCGGAACGCGTTGGACCGGGCGCTGATGGCCTGCTGGTACTCGATCACTTTCAAGGCAATCGAATGCCGTATACGGATCCGACTTCTCGTGGCGCCATTGTTGGGCTCACACTCGCGCACACCCCTGCGCACGTTTATCGAGCGGTGATCGAGGGCATCTGCTTTGGAACTGAGGCTATCCTGAGGGCATTTCAAACGGACGAGTTTCGGCTCACTGAGGTGGTTATTGCTGGCGGGGCGGCGAAGTCAGCGTTTTGGTTGCAAACGCACGCTGATGTTTCTGGGCTGCCACTGATCAGGACCGAGATAGCAGACGCGCCGGCATTAGGGTCCGCCATTCTGGCTGCGGTCGGAGCTAAACTGTTCGACTCCATCGGAGAAGCGGTTCAAGCCATGGTCAGGAACAAGGAGATTATTGAACCCAATGAGGATAAGCATGCGGTTTACGCCGAGCTCTTTGAGTCCTACAGCCGCATGTATGGCGCAATCAAAGAAATCCGTGAGAACACTCCTGAGAAGTTGAGCCGCCGCCCCCACTAGGCTTTCCCATGAGTTCTAATCCCTATTTTGATACCCAGAGCCCGATGTTACGGCGAAACGCGCCTTAACTCAAGCGCTCCAGGGCGGAGAGGGTCATTCTCCCTCGCTCTAAAGCCCTACGAATCGTTTTAGAAGCTAGGACAGCAATCCGGCCAATCAAATTCGACTGTTCCACTACCGCCGGTCGAGTTAACACTGTGTTTGATGTCCGGGCCCACTTTTGTCACTCTGCGCGCACGGAAACGCACGCTTTCGGCTTCACACTCCGGGCCAACGCCCGGAGGGCGAAAAGCGATTTCCTATCAGTCCTGTGGAGTCCGCGTAATGGCACGACTGACGTGAATCGCGTGTGTAGCTGCGAGGTCAGCAACGATGACGTTTGCGCCGTGATTGAGAAAGGCTTTTGCGAAAGCACCGCCAATACCACCGGTGATCAGAACGTGTTTTCCTGCTACGCTGAAATCGGGTGTTATAGCCATACGTTGACCTATCGAAAAATCGCCAGAAGCGGCAGCAAAATTTAGCGGTGCTATGTCGGCGGTTGAATCAAAACCAGCCAGTTGTCTCTCTTCGCGCAAACGTTAGACACTTGCTAGATGGCATATCCTTCTGCATGCGTTTCCAGCTGTAAACGAAAAAAAGCGCAGCGATCATAGAAGATAAATCAAACGATTCTACCACCCGGTGCTACTGATCAGTTGACGAAAACTCCCAGCGCGTGGCAGCTTGATGGTTGCCGAGAGGTTTCCATTGGCCGACATCACCAGCGTCGTTTTTCGAAGAAAGGAAATTCCCCCATGAACCCACCAGTCGGATTCACCGACTCTGTTTCGGCGGCTTCTGAAGTTTACAAGTACCACCGCTTTCATCCCGAACTCGTCGAACAACTCGTCTCCATCTATCGGATCATGTTTCCGCACGATGACGTTCCCGACGAGTTGTACGAGCATGTTGTCCGAAAGCTAGACGACAAAGCAGCGCAGCACCAAAATTTGCCCTCTTTTCTCTCCGAGGGAGTCGAGGCTCTGAACGGCCAGACAGGTTCCGCGTGGACTGGCCTTTCAGAGGAGGCAAGACTAGAGGCACTCGAGCGAGCTGAGCAGACTCCCTTCTTTCAAAGGCTGCGGTCGGACTTCGTCCTTTACTTCTACAGTAATCCGGCGATCTGGTCCCGCTTCGGGTACAAAGGGCCCTCCAATGATCAAGGCGGTTATCTCCATCGTGGCTTCAACGACATCGATTGGATAAAAAGAGAGGAGCTTTAATTTATGCCACGAGCGTTTGATCTGGATGACGGTGGCGTGGTGCTGATTATTGGCTCAGGCGCCGGAGGTGGCACGCTCGGAAATGAATTGGCTCAGAAAGGAGTACGCACGCTGATTCTCGAGGCAGGACCTCGGATTGAACGGGAGGAGCATATTGATGACGAGCGCCAATCGCTTGCTCAGTTGGCCTGGTTAGATAAACGCGCAAGTTCGGGATCGTGGTGGGTCGCTAAGAATTCTCCGAACTTTCCCGCATGGGTTTGTAAGGTTGTTGGTGGATCAACAGTGCATTGGGGAGGCGGTTGCCTGCGTTTCCAGGAACATGAATTCCGCGCGAAAGATGTGTACGGCGATATCCCGGGAGCAAGCCTTTTAAATTGGCCCTTAACACTGGCCGAGCTCGAGCCGTACTACGACAAGGCAGAAGATAAAATGGGTGTAACCGGCACTCATGGAATTCCTCTACATGACGCCGACAACAACCAAATTGTGATGGCGGCGGGGGCCAGGAAAGTCGGTTACAAAGAATGTTCCACCGGTAACATGGCGATCAATTCGCGCCCGCGCGATGGGCGTCCCGCGACGATTCAGGATGGGTTCTGTTTTCAGGGCATTCGTTCGAATGCGAAATGGTCGACGCTCAACTCGGAAATTCCCAAAGGGGAAGCGACTGGGAACCTCGAGGTACGTCCAGGTTGTCACGTTTTGAAAATCGAAGATGACGCTGCTGGAAAGGTT
>DASTDH010000650.1:0-5632 GCA_035710445.1 Chthoniobacterales bacterium | reverse complement strand
CGTCCCGACAAGGACGATAGATAAGTCCCATATTGTCTCTCATATTGGCTCAACGAAACAGACGAGAACCGGCCTCGAAATCGGACGCTAGCTGCGAAAACTTTCTATCGTCCCTAACGGGACGGACCATCATTCATCGATGCCGTCCCAGCACTAAAGTGCTGGGCTACTCTCATCCTGTCCCTCCGGGACCAACCCGGGAGTGGGTGCGAACAAGCTTACGGGTGTAGGCTGAGGCGTATGGCCGCTGCTCGACAGGCCACGCCGGGCGAGAGTAACCGCATACATGCTACAGACGTTGAATTACTTACGCAAAATGACTCGGTCTAAGCGCAAGAACTCTCCGACCGACCAAGCTTGGAAGGGACAGCCACGCGCCAGGTAGGGTTCAACCGCATCAGTGATTTCAGGTAGGTGATTCAATCCAGCGCCGCCAACCAAGGATTGGAGCGGTTCAAAGTAACGCTTCCGGGCGGTTGCCTTCGCTTCGGGCGTATTTCCACGAACGCGTACCCACGCTTCAATGAAAGCCCCGGCCAACCAGGGCCAGACTGTACCCTGATGATAAGCGGAATCCCGTGCCAGAACAGTTCCGGCGTACCGCGGTGTAAATCCCGGTTCGTTTGGCCCAAGTGAGCGAAGGCCGGTGGGTGTCCAAAGTTGGGTTTCTACACTTTCAACCACCTGCTGAGCATGACTGTCCGACAATAAAGAAAGTGGTAGCCCGCCGACCGCAAAGATTTGGTTGGGTCGGGTGAGCGAATCGGCCGATCCGGGCTGATGATCAACGTCAACGACATCGAACAGTTGATGCTTAGCTTCATTCCAAAATCGGTTTTCGAATGAAAGTAGCGCCCTCGCAAAGAGATGCTCCCATTTGGGCGAAAAGCGTTTGGCGACGGCGAGCGCATTGATCCAGAGAGCTTGAACCTCGACCGGTTTTCCAATACGCGGCGTAACGACCGTGCCATCAACCTTCGCATCCATCCACGTGAGCTGAACGCCGGGAACTCCGGCCGCAACCAACCCGTCATTGTCTACCCGAATGTTGAAGCGAGTCCCGGTTTGATAGCCGACCAGAATAGCTTCGATCGCATTTCTTAACCTGTGTTCGGCTAACTCGTCGATCAGACCGGGCTGCACAGATGCGGCATTGAGAAGATCGCCAACGGCAATGATATACCAGAGCGAAGCATCGACTGAATTATATTCGGGCACAGTTCCCCGATCTGGGAAAAGGTTTGGAAGCATACCTTGAGAAACGGCATTGGCCCATTCCAAGAGGATATCGCGGACCCATTCCAAACGGTTCACGGCGATACCTAACCCGCGAATCGAGATAAATGTATCCCGACCCCAATCCCCAAACCAGGGATAACCGGCGATAATGGTTCGACCGGTACCACGCCGAACAAAATAATTCTCGGAGGCTTGTTCAACCGGATCGGAAGTTTGCCCGCGTCGCTCACGTTCGGTCAGGCGGAGTTTTGCGATCCATTCTTCCAGGTCGCTGGAGCCGGCCTCGGCAAAACCTTCAGCCGAAAAAGTCAAGACCGCTTCCCGATTCCGAGTATCGAGTTGCCAGATGAGCGTACCGGGTGCCGCTAGATCCTCGATAGAATCCAGGCCGCGCTCGAGCTCTCGGGTGTACAGGAAATTCCGGTACCAAGTGGGAGCGTGCTGGTAGACTCCGCGAGAACGGCAGACAACCGCCGGCACCCCAGGATACGGCTGCCAGCGAACCGCGTCAGTGGTGACGGTTGGTTCGAAGGAGAGCGCTTTATTTTCGTGATGAGTCGCATGAAAATCTCGGCCAGACAAGAATGGCTTCACCGAAAGAGAAAAAATCTGATCTATTCGGCCACCCAGGCGCCAGCTGAGAACCACGGTAGATTGTCCCCGGGGGACAAAGATCTCCTGATCGAGCCAGATCTCGTCCGTGAATCGGAAACGCCAAAGCGGCCAAGGTTGAAACTGAAAACTTTCCAGAGACTCGTTGGGGGTTACGACATCGGGAACATAACGCTGGGATGAAAGCCAGAACCGTTTCCCTTCGACGTCGATCCACGCATCGACACCGTTGACAAGTGCCATCCGACCCGACGGAGGAGTTGTTGCCGTCAGCAGCAAAGCATGATAGCGCCGGGTCCGAACCCCCGAAGTAGTCGAGCTGGCGAAGCCTCCTAGACCGTCCGCCTCCAGCCACTCGTGCATGTCCGAAATTTTGATCATCCTAGCCAGCAAATATCAGAGACCCCACACCAAAGTGCGGGGCTATTATCTTTGGATCCCTTACGGGATGACTCACTTTAAGTGCGACGCGATCAGCTTGGCAATCAGACCAGTCCACCCAGTTTGATGGGACGCACCAACGCCCCGGCCGTTGTCTCCATGAAAGTACTCAAAGAACTGCAGATAGTCGCGGAAGTGGGGGTCATTCTGAAATTTTTCATTCTCGCCAAAAACCGCCCGTTTCCCGTTGGCGTCGCGTAAAAAAAGTCGGCAGAGTCGATCGCGCAGTTCGGCCGCAATTTCTTTGATCGACCAGAATTTGCCGGAGCCGGTCGGACACTCGATTCGAAAATCATCGCCGTAGTAGTGGTGAAAACGTTGCAAGGATTCGACCAACAGAAAATTCATCGGAAACCAAATGGGCCCGCGCCAATTGGAATTGCCTCCGAACAGGCCGGAAGTCGACTCGCCGGGTTCGTAATCCACGCGCATATCAGAACCGTCCCAGCGAAAAACATAAGGATGATCGCGATGATAGCGGGAGAGCGCTCGAACCCCATGATCCGAAAGAAATTCGGTCTCATCCAGCATCCGTTTCAGTAGTAGTTTCATGCGATGGCCGCGGAGCAGAGAAAGCAGCCGGCGTTCGCCGCTTCCCATCACGTTCCATCTCGAGATTAACGCAGCCAGATCAGGTCGATGATTTAGTAACCACTCCAAACGGCTTTTGAAGTCTGGTACCTGATTGAGCAGTTCGGGTTCGAGAGTCTCCACGGCGAAGAGTGGTATCAAGCCGACGATCGAACGCACGCGCAACGGGATCATCTGGCCGTTCGGCAAATTCAGTACGTCATAGAAGAATCCATCTTCGTCATTCCAGAGTCCGGCTCCCCCCAGGCATTGGTCCATTGCTTCTGCGATCTGCAAGAAGTGCTCGAAGAACTTGGAAGCAATGTCTTCGTAGACGTGATCGCGCTGGGCCAGCTCCAGCGCGATCCGCATCAGATTTAAACTGTACATCGCCATCCAACTTGTTCCGTCGGACTGGTTGATATAGCCGCCGGTTGGCAGCGGAGCACTCCGGTCGAAGACACCGATATTATCCAGTCCAAGAAAGCCACCCTGAAATATATTTCGGCCGGCGATGTCTTTGCGGTTCACCCACCAGGTGAAGTTGAGCAAAAGCTTATGATAGACGCGCTCAAGGAACGCAAGGTCCCCAGGATCGTTAGGATTATTTGCGCGTCGTTTTTTTCGGTCGATCTGAAAGACTCGCCAGGCGGCCCAGGCGTGTACCGGAGGGTTCACATCGCCAAACGCCCACTCATAGGCGGGCAACTGGCCATTGGGATGCATGTACCACTCGCGCGTAACCACCACCAGCTGCTGTTTGGCAAACCCCGGGTCGATCAGTGCTAAGGGAAGAGTGTGAAAGGCGAGATCCCAAGCCGCGAACCAGGGATATTCCCATTTGTCCGGCATCGAAAGAACTTCCGCGGTATTCAGATGCTGCCAATCACGGTTACGCCCGTTCTTCCGCTCCGGTGGCGGCGCGGGTTGGGAAGGATCACCCGTAAGCCAGCGCCGAACCTCGTAGCGAAAGAATTGTTTGCTCCAGATCATTCCGGCAAATGCCTGACGCTGGATTCGACGAAGATCTTCATCCGCAATGTCGCGCTGCACTTCGGCATAAAACACGTCAGCCTCTTCTCGCCGGGAAGTCAGAACTTGTTCAAAATCGGTGAAACCCACACTAAGATTCTGTCGGGAGAGCCGCAGGCGTATGATCTGTTGAGCACCGGCGCCGACGACGAGTTGATAGTGTACGGCGGACTTAGTACCGGTCTGGGTAGGGTTCACTGCGTTGCCGTTTTTTCGAATCAGCCACTCGTGGAAGCCGTCCTTGCAATAGGGTGCCGGGTTGGGATAGGAAAACAGACGCTGGCAATTGGTTTCGTTCTCGCAGAAAAGCAATGAGGGCGAGCCTTCGGTCCGGAGAAAATAGCTTCCCAGCTGCGAATGCTTGGCCGATAGCATGTTGCCATCCACTACCTCGATCGTTGGCTTGGGTCTGCTGTCGCCCCAGGACCAGATGTTACGGAACCAGAGCTGTGGCAGTAGATGGATTATTGCGGCCTCGGGTCCACGGTTGGCGGCCGTGATCTGAATCAGGATGTCATCTGGTCCTGCCTTGGCGTATTCGACGAAAAGATCAAAATAGCGGTCATCATCGAATACACCGGTATCAATTAGTTCGTACTCGGGAGCTTGTTTGCCACGTTGGCGATTCTCCTGTACAAGCGCCGTGTAGGGAAACTCCCGCTGGGGATATTTATAGAGCATTTTGAGGTAGGAGTGCGTCGGAGTCGCATCCAGGTAGTAATAAAGCTCTTTGACATCTTCTCCGTGGTTTCCTTCCTCGTTGTTCAATCCGAACAGACGCTCTTTCAGAATTGAATCTTTCCCATTCCAAAGAGCCAGAGCGAAGCAGAGAAACTGATGTTCATCAGAGAAACCGGCGATACCATCTTCGCCCCAGCGATAGACGCGGCTGCGCGCGTGATCGTGCGGAAAATAATCCCAGGCAGTGCCGGCTGCACTATAGTCTTCCCGAACGGTGCCCCACTGGCGTTCGCTAAGATAGGGACCCCAATGACGCCATTTCGCCGCGCCGCTATTCATCTCGATTACACGCTGTTTTTCCGACATGGCGATCTCTCCTAGCCGATATCTGAGCGTTATTGATCTACAAGATCTACAATCCGGTTGCTCTCGTCCATCTATCGAAGGTATGTCTTAGCGTCAATGATGGTCTTTTGAATCGTTGATACTCGGTCCGAACTTTTCGCAGACCGGTAGTAAGACGAGAGTCGGGTGAGACCGACTCTATTCCACGTCGGCGCGGGTCGCACTCAATAAAATTCTCGCAAAGAGACCCGATTCTGGCCAATTGGAATGCATTGGATTTTGCCGATCTCCGGTCCAAGCTCGAGGTGTTTAGCCTATTCCACCAACCGTGGTTTGTGGCGGGCGGCTGGGCAGTTGCTGAACGCGGACAAAAAAAGAGAAGAAACGGCGATCAGCCGGGCACTCCCTCGTCTCCCTATGGAGTGCAACCTCTGAGTCATCAACCTGGATAACCCCCGCGCTCAATCTGGAAGCTAGGACGACCAATGGCACCCCATCACGATACGGCATATCTCGCTGGCTATTCTCTAGGTCAAGTTTTGACAGTATTTGCATTGTGTGCGGTGGGTTCGATCATGCTGGTCGCCGGCATTATTGTCGCGCTCCGGACAAAGCAGGCGGTGTTAAGAGCCTGTGCCATCGTTGGCGCCATTGCCGGCTTTTCGCTGCTTTGCTTGCTCACTGTGGTTTTGCTGATCGGGCTTATCTCTAA
>DASTDH010000649.1:0-11066 GCA_035710445.1 Chthoniobacterales bacterium | reverse complement strand
AGGCCAAACCCAAGGGTGAGACATCTGTGCGGAGTCGGGCTGCGGCTACCTTAATCTTACGCCACCCGGCCGTGACAGTTTTTGTATTTTTTCCCGCTACCGCAGGGGCAGGGCTCATTCCGGCCAACGGACACCGTCTTTTGCCGAACGGCCGGAATCACCAGCTCCAGGTCGTTGTTCCCGTTTTGGTCGGCCACTTCCCTGTCACCAGCCATCTGTTCGCGTCGTGGCATCGGACGAGGCGCTGGACCGGTGGGCACCGGCCCACCAATACCGGGAAGATTGAGGCCGACCGGCAAAGTGGATAGGAACTGCTCGAAAGCCATGAGGTTTGTCGTGCTCCGGAACAAGTTGCTCAGCACTTCGTTCTTAATGCTAGCCATTAGTTGGCTAAACATTTCGTACGCCTCGGTCTTATATTCGATCAACGGGTCCTTTTGTCCGTAGCTGCGCAGGTAGATACCCTCGCGCAAACCATCCATCGCGTAGAGATGCTCTTGCCAGAGACGATCAATCGCGTTGAGCAGGATATAACGTTCCAGACCCGCAACGGCTTCGCTCTCCTCTAAGTTGATTTTCTGTTCGTAGGATTTCTTGATCTTGTCGACCACGAATTTCTCGTTTTCCTCGACGGTTCGAGTTTCCAACTTGGCTGCGGCTGAACTCAACCCGAGTGGAAATGTCGTGTTAAGCCATTGCAACAGGCCTTCCGGATTTGGATCAGAACCGTCCGGTGGTTCCAGATATTCGCGGACGCGTTCGGGAATGACTTCGTCAACGATCTCAAAGATCAATTTGCGCGGTTCAGATGTCTCAAGCGTCTCATTGCGGAGTGCGTAAATCACTTCGCGTTGCTTGTTCATGACATCATCGAAATCGAGCGTGCGTTTGCGGATCTGGTAATTTCTCTGTTCGACCCGCTTTTGCGCAGTCTCCACGCTCTTATTCAGCCAAGGATGCTCAAGCTCCTCGCCATCCTTCAGGCCAAAGCGTTCCATCATCGCAGTCATCCGTTCCGAAGCCCCAAAATTGCGCATCAAATCATCCTCGAAACTCACATAAAACCGGGACGATCCCGGATCTCCTTGCCGGGCGCACCGGCCACGCAACTGCCGGTCGACCCGACGGATTTCGTGCCGTTCAGTGCCGACGACAAAGAGCCCGCCGACTTCGGGGATTCCGTCACCGAGTTTGATGTCGGTACCGCGGCCGGCCATGTTCGTCGATATCGTGACAGTTCCTTGTTGGCCAGCTCGGGCCACGATTTCCGCCTCTTGGCGATGGTATTTGGCATTGAGAACGTTATGCGGAATCTTCTCGCGCTTAAGCATGCGGGAAAGTAGTTCCGATGCTTCGACCGAAGCGGTTCCTACCAGCACTGGTTGTCCGCGGCCATGCGCATTTTTTATCTCATCCAGGACCGCATTATATTTCTCGCGGCGCGTTTTATAAATTCGATCGTTCCAGTCTTTACGGATGACCGGCCGATTCGTGGGAATGACCAGAACATCCAGACGATAAATGTCGTGAAACTCGTTTGCCTCGGTTTCAGCGGTGCCGGTCATGCCCGCTAGTTTGTCATACAAACGGAAGTAGTTTTGGATCGTGATCGTTGCCAGCGTCTGCGTTTCCCGGTCGATCTGAACTCCTTCTTTGGCCTCGACCGCCTGATGTAAGCCGTCGCTCCACCGCCGGCCGGGCATCTTGCGGCCGGTGTTCTCGTCAACGATGACGACCTTGTTCTCCTCGACTACATAGTCGACGTCTTTCTCAAAGAGGCAGTACGCTCGCAGGAGCTGAGAAATGTTGTGAATCCTTTCCGCCTGACTGTCGCAATATTGTTGGCGAGCTCGCTTCTTCTCTTCCTTTTGTTCTGGAGTCAGCGATTCATCCAAATCGATCTCGGTAAATTCGCTGATCAGATCGGGCAATACGAAAGCATCGGGATCATCTGGATTGAGGTATGAGCGGCCCATTTCGGAGAGGTCCGAGTCCTGGTGTTTTTCGTCGATCGTAAAATTCAATTCCTCTTTTAGGGCGACCAGGTCTTCCTTACGGGAGTCTTGGTAGAAGGAGAGCTCCGCTTTATCGAGCGCTCGGCGGTTCTCCGGATCTTCCATCAATCGAAGCAGGCCCTTGTTTCTCGGTTGGCCGAGTTTGACTTTGAAAAGGATCCGCCCGCCCGGTTCTAAGTCTCCCTTTTCGAGCGTTTCTTTCGCCTCGGAAACCAGCCGGTTGCACAGCATGGTTTGCCGCTTGACCAGCTGTTCGACAATCGGCTTGAACTTATCGTATTGATGCGAGGAAACCGTGGCCGGACCACTGATGATGAGTGGAGTTCGCGCTTCGTCGATCAGAATGGAATCCACCTCGTCAACGATGGCAAAATAATGACCACGCTGAACCTGCTGATCTTTGGAAGTCGCCATCCCGTTGTCACGCAGATAGTCGAACCCGAATTCGCTGTTTGTGCCGTACGTGATGTCGCAATCGTATTGCGCCTTCCGGTCCGAGGGCGATTGATCGTGCTGAATACAACCAACTGTTAGTCCGAGGAACTTGTAAATTTCGCCCATCCATTCGGCATCACGGCGAGCGAGATAGTCGTTGACTGTAACAAGGTGAACCCCGCGCCCGGATAAGGCATTGAGGTAGAGCGGACAGGTAGCAACCAGGGTCTTTCCTTCGCCGGTGGCCATTTCCGCGATTTTGCCTTGATGAAGTGCAATGCCGCCGATGAGCTGCACATCGAAGTGAATCATGTTCCAGGTGATCGGCTGATCGCAGACCTGCCAGGTTTTGCCGCAAAGCCTGCGAGCGACATTTTTGACGGCGGCAAACGCTTCCGGCAAAAGAGCGTTAAGTCGCTTAACCAGAACATCTTGATCCTGAATCGCGGATAACTCCTGTTTCCAGGCTAAGCTCTTTGCTTGCAGGTCCGCATCGCTGAGTGCCTGATACTCTTGTTCAATCCGATTGATCTGCTCGACCGTCGGACGAAGCCGGCGTAGCTCGCGTTGATTTTTCGAACCTAAGATTTTTTTTAGAACCCAGCTCACCATAAGGCCACTCCTCCTACCTGCTTCCAGGTTTGATCGCCGGGACGTCTCTGAGGTCCGGCGGCAACTGGTCCGGGGCGAAAGTCTCTACCTGAAGTTGCAATAAACTCTCGAATTTACACCCAAAATCCGGTTTGTCTTGACCGCTTCGGTCCACGATCGAACCAACGGCTACCACCTCGCCGCCGTGTGCGCGCACGATTTCGATGGTTTCAAGCACTTTGCCGCCGCGAGTCACAACATCTTCTGCCACAATGAATTGCTCCTTAGGGTGGATTTGGAAGCCACGCCGGAGAACCAGTTTCCCGTCTTGTTTCTCGGCGAAAATATGCCGTTTCCCTAAATGCCGTGCTACCTCCTGACCTACAATGATGCCTCCCAGCGCAGGCGAAATGACCGAATCGGCTGGGATATTCGCGAGCTTGGTCGCCAAACGTCCGCAAATCTCGGACGCTAGTTCCGCATACTGCAGGACCAGGGCGCATTGAAAGAATTGGCGGCTATGGAGCCCGGAGCTAAGGATGAAGTGCCCGTGTAGCAAAGATCCGGTTCGCTCAAATATCTCTAGTATGGATTCTTCCACGCTTTACGTCGGTTTGACTGCGATAGCCTCAATCTCGACCTTCGCACCTCTCGGCAATCCGGATACCTCAATCGTGGATCGCGCGGGAGGAGCATCCGAGAAAAATGTGGCGTATACCGCGTTCATATCTGCGAACCAGGTGAGGTCGGTGAGGAAAACTGTGGTCTTTACTATGTTTGAGTAGGACAGCCCTGCGCTTTGTAGAACCGCACCCAGATTGAGTAGCGCCTGTTTTGTCTGCTCGGCCACGTCTTGGCTGGCCAACTCGCCGGTGGCGGCCAGCAACGGCACTTGACCGGAGCAAAAAACTAGAGGTCCTGCGCCGATCGCCTGCGAATAGGGCCCGAGCGCAGGCGGCGCGTCAGGGGAGGAAAAGACCATCTTCATCAGAGCGTTCAAGGGTACGTAGCCGCTGATGCCTGTCAACAGACTGGCATGCCGGAGTCGAAACGCCCCTACTTTAGCCGAGCGGAAGCTTCGGCATCAATTTGCTTCACTAGCGACTCGAGTTCAGCAACCCTTTGTTTGAGTTCTTTGAGTTCTTGGAACATTCGTGGCAGACGTTTTGCGCTCATCTCTCGACGGAGCGCATCCCGGAGCGGCACGGCCGGAGTACCACCCACCAGATTACGCGGAGGGATGTTTTCACTGATGCCCGATTGCGCGTAAACCACCGAATCATCGCCAACCGACATATGGTCGGGTAGACCCGACTGTCCACCCATCACCACTCGGTCGCCCAACTGTGAGCTTCCGCCGAGACCAACGAGAGCAACGATCAAACAATTCTGACCAATGGAAGCGTTGTGACCGACCTGAATCAGATTGTCCAATTTAGAACCTCGACCGATTCGAGTCTCTCCCATGGTTCCCCGATCAACACAGGTGCCGGAACCGATCTCAACATCATCTTCGATCACGACGTTGCCGATTGAGTTGATGCGCACAATTTCGGTGTTGAAATTGTTGATCTGTTTTTTCGCTTTGACGTCTTCCACGCTTCCGCGTTCCGGAGTGACAAAGGCGAACCCATCGCCGCCGATCGTGGCGTTTGGCTGAATAATGACGCGATTACCGATTTCGCACCGATCTCCGATAGCGACTCCGGCATGGATCAGGCATCTCCTTCCCAATATCACATTCGCGCCCACGCTGACGTTGCTGACGATCCGGGTGCCGTCACCGATAACAGTCTCGGGCCCGATCCAGCAGTGAGGGCCGATGTTGACGTCCTCGCCCACTTTGGCGGTCGCGTCGATAACCGCAGTCGCATGAATACCGGGCGGCAAATAAACCGGACGCTCGAAGAGTTCCATTAGGCGAGCCAGGGCCAGTCGCGGACGCTTGACCGAAATCCAGTTTGGCGTCCTCGCGGGGTCTACATCCTCCGGTAAAACCGCGCTTACCAGTTCTCCCGAGATGAGATAGTTTGCCGCACTGGCCGAAAGCAGCAGTGCCAGATCGCGAGGACCCTGGGCAAGCGCTGGATGAACCACCCGGTCAATTTGCAGCGAAGCGTCACCATGGAGATCTCCCTCCAGAGATTTAGCGATTTCGCCCAATGTCTTCATAAGGCTGAACTAGTTGGTTGGGTGTCGTCGGACGTCAAGCGGTAACAGCGCGTCTTCGGCGCGACGACAAATAACAAATAGTAGATAGTAGATGGAATATGCGCCAAGCCGGATCGCCCCAAACTCACTCAGCGTCCATCGCCTGCTGCTGATCGCTTTCACCCATCACTTCTCACTTCTCATTGCTTAGCCTATCACTGAACGGTGATACTCCAGCTGTCGGATTTCCCTAAAGCTAATCGCCTGGTTACGGCTGCCGTAGTGGCGGTTTCGGCTCGATAGACGATTGGTCCGGCGTGCGTTTGAGTGGCGGTTATCTGCAGACGCTCCATCGAGCCGGTTTTTGCCAAGAGTGTGATCGAGTACCGCTCACTCCCGACCGGAAATTCGCCGAGGTCCACACCGTCAAGCTGCAGCCGCACCGCACCGGACGCAGCTTCATCGTTGGGGACAAACCACAGGGTAAAGGCCGCTACCTTCTGCTGATCCAGATCATCGGCTAATGATTTCGCGAGCGAGGACAGCGGCTGTGCGATCTGACCGTGGGCTAATCCGGATTTAACTTGGCTCAAAGCGTCAGCGGAAAGCGCGTCCGCCGCCTTGGCCCATAGATAAAGGCCGATTCGTTGATCCGATTGGTTTTGCCGAAGTAGAGTTTTCGTCAGGTTTGTTGTCTCTGGATCAATATCCTGGTCGGACAAGCGCAGAATCTTGCTCTGCGGATCCGGATCTTCAAAACCGCCGTTCATCAGCAGGGACGTGACGACGGCCAGGAGGACCAGGATCCCCAGACAAGCCATCGTTCGCACCGCCAACGGCAACCACCAGAAAGTAACTGCACCCTTTTGGCGTGAAGCAGCCGCCTTTCCCGGACGGGGTGTTGCGGGCGAGCGAACACGACGGGAAGATGCGACTGGCATAGAGTTGCACCCGATAATGGCTCAAGGAGAGCCTGCTGCCAAGTAGGAACCCCGGGAACGATGCCTGATAGCGGCGGGACCGAAGCCCCCCTGGCGACAGCGATCTTTGGTAGTGGCGACGGTCCCGTGAGGCCAACGGTGTGACTAGGTCGCGTGCTTCGATCGGAGCTTTCGGCTAATCCCGGCCGAAAACCGCAGTCGCCACAGCTTCCTAAGACCCCAAAGCACAACCTTCTGGACGAACGATACCAAGGCGACTGCAATTTCTGGCTGTTGTAAACCAATTGCTTCGCTCCAATTTTTAGGTTGGGTGGGCGACCCAGCCTAGGCGGACAGTCGCCGCTACCAAAGATCGCCGTCCCCAAGCGGTTCTTCGTTCCCGCCGCTCACGGCGTCAAATTCAGGATTCCCTGAAATTCCTCGTTGGTCAGCGGCATCACCGATAGCCGTGATTGCTTAAGCAACGGTATTCCTTGAAGCTTGGGTTCAGCCTTTATCTGATCAAGCGTTACCGGTGGAGTCACTGCTCGCTCGGGTTCTAGCTCAACCGCAGACCAATCGCCGTTGGCCGCCGTCGGATCGGCGAATGCTTCTTTGGTCACACGGGCCACACCGACGACCGCTTTGCCGTTGACGCTGTGGTAGAACAGCACTTCATCGCCCACTTTCATCCGGCGCAGATTATTACGCGCCTGAAAATTACGGACTCCCGTCCAATCTGTTTTCCCGTCCGCGACAAATTGATCCCAGGAATAAGCAGTCGGTTCTTGCTTCACCAACCAAAACTGGCTCATGACAGCGCATACCATGGCCTTGGGCCGGGGAGAAGCAAGAGAGGAAATGCGGATTGCGGCATGCGGATTGCGGAATGACAGACGTGGAAAATGGGAGTAACACTTTCGCTTCATGCTATAGCTGAAACTTCCCCGCAAGAAAACCGGACCATTCTCGTGCCTTTCGAACCCGCAATCCGCAATCCGCAATCCCCATTTTCTCCCGGCATTTTAATTACGTTTGAAGGTGGTGAAGCCTCCGGCAAATCGACGCAGGTCGCGCGTCTTGCCAACAGGTTGAAAGCGACCGGGCAACCGGTCACCGTTGTGCATGACCCCGGAACAACCGAGGTCGGCCGGGCGATCCGGCAACTCCTGCTGCATACGCGGGAAAGCAAAAATCTCGATAACAGTACCGAATTGCTCTTGTTCGGCGCGAGCCGAGCGCAGTTAATCAGCGAGATCATTCGACCGGCCTTGGCTGAAGGTCGCGTCATTATTTCCGATCGATTCGCTGATTCGACCGCGGTCTATCAGGGCTATGCCCGCGGGCTGAGCGCGCAGTTTATTCGAGAACTGGAAGGCTTTCTGCTGGCCGAAATCCGACCGAAATTAACATTCGTACTCGATCTGGATTTGGCAACGATGCGGAAGCGACAGCTTCGGCGCGTGCGCCCGGTCAATCAGACAGATCGGCTGGAACAATTGCCTGACGAATTCCATCAGCGAGTGCGGGAAGGATATTTGGAGCTCGCTGGCCGTGAGCCGGACCGGATACGTCTCGTCGATGCATCTTTGGCCGAAAACGAGATAGAAGAGATCATCTGGAAGGAATGTGATGCCATTTTTAGCCGCCGAAGCCGCTGAATATTTGGTCCGCGCGCATCAACTCGGTCGATTAGCCCATGCGTTTCTGGTTAGTGGTCCCGACGGCTCGGGAAAATTGGCGTTGGCCGAGCAATTCTATCGCACAGTGAATAACGTTCGTGATGCAGCTCGTGATCCTGACTTCCATCTGGTTGAACCGGAGTCCAAATCGCGACGTATCTTAGTGGAGCAGATTCGCCTGCTGGAAGGAGAACTCCGGATGCGTTCGACCACCGGTAAACTCAAATTTGGTGTGATTGCCGAAGCTGATCGAATGATGCCCCAGTCGGCCAACGCATTCCTCAAAACCCTGGAGGAACCTCCCAACGGGTCACTGCTCTTGCTCTTGACCTCGTTGCCAGAAGCGCTCCTTGAGACGATTCGCTCCCGCTGCGTGATTCTAACTTTACGTTCTCCAAGCCGGCAGCCGCTCGCTGAATCGGAACGCGTCTTTTTCGACGCCGTGTCTCAACTGACC
The DNA here is from genome assembly GCA_035710445.1 of Chthoniobacterales bacterium. Lineage (GTDB taxonomy): Bacteria > Verrucomicrobiota > Verrucomicrobiia > Chthoniobacterales > JAFAMB01 > DASTDH01. The sequence goes on along the minus strand of DASTDH010000649.1, from coordinate 2,815 downwards.
AACGAGCGTTCCTGGAGTGTCGGATCGGGCCTGGCTTTGGCGCGCCTCTTTCAGGACCAACTCGGGCGCATTCGCGACCATATCGAGGCGGAGCATGATGAACGGCTCAAACGCGAATCGGAGCTATACAAAAACTCGACCGACGGGAAGTGGCTGGAACAAGAGGAAGATCGTTTGGGGGTGCTTACGGAGAGCCGCTACATCCGAGCGAGAACCGCATTCGTCGAAAAAGTTCTGGAGTGGTTCGGGGACGCGTTACGAGCACGACAAGGCAGCCAGGAAAGGGACCTGACTGATTACGGCGATGCGACGGCTGGTTTTGCCAAAGAGATACCGGTTAGCGATCTTTTAGAGAGGGTTCGTGCTTTCCAGGAATTGCGAGAGCACCTTTCCCGGAATGTAAACGAAGCTCTGGCGATCGAGGTGGCCTTTCTGAAAGGGTTTGGGCCAGGCAGGTAGGGCGGTCCGTCCCGGACCGCCGATCAATCGGTCCTTATCTGCCATTTCTATCTGCTGTCTTATCCGAGCTCCGGCGGGCTGTACCTGTGAAAATTCTTTTTGTGCCGCGCTACTCCCGTTCCTACATTCTGGCCGGTCCTGTTTCCACACGATGAATCTCTATCTGTTGCGTCATGCCGAAGCTGAGGAAGAAGCGGCCTCGGACGGCGAACGCCAATTGACCGAACGAGGTCGCGAGCAAGCCCGGACTATAGGCCGATTTTGTGCGCGAAATGACCTCTACCCGGAGAAAATAATTAGTAGTCCTCTGGCTCGGGCTCAGCAGACGGCAAAAATTGTCGCTGAAGAGCTCAAGATTGCTAATCGGGTGCAGGTCTGCGGCTTCGTAACGGCAGGGATGACCACTGAGAGCGCTCTGGACGGTCTCAAGGCGTTTACCGACCATTCTTCGGTGCTATTGGTTGGTCACGAACCTGATTTCAGCGAGTTTGTCGCCGCGTTGGTTGGTGGTGAGGACGAATGTATCCGCTTTCGCAAAGCGAGTCTCGCAAAAGTCACTTTACCGAAGCTCAAAGCGGGTGTTGGTAGACTGGAATTCCTCCTTCCGGTTAAGTACCTATGAAACCCGAGATTATACGAACCCACTCGTTTGTGGAAGAGGCCGCTCGATTCATCGCTGACTCTGCACGAGATGCCATCGATGAACGCGGCCACTTCCGACTGAGTTTGAGTGGCGGGAATACCCCACGTCCCGTTTATCAGTCGCTCTCTTTACTGGATTGTCGTTGGAGCAAGTGGATCGTCACTTTTGGTGACGAGAGATGTGTGCCGCCCGACGATGGTGAAAGCAATTACCGAATGGCATCGGAGTCGTTCCTTTTGGTGACCAACCCGGGTGAGGTCCTCCGCATCAAAGGGGAATTACCGCCGGAGGAAGCGGCCGACGAATACGAGACCTCTCTCGGACACTACGCCAAGAAATTTGGAGAGAAGCGTTATCGGCACGACTTGATCCTGCTCGGGCTGGGCGACGACGGGCATACCGCTTCACTGTTTCCTGGTACGGCCGCTCTGCAGGAGCGGGAACGCAACGTAGTGAGCAATTTTGTCCCCAAGTTCAACAAGCACCGAATCACGTTTACCTACCCGCTGATCAACGCGGCTCGGCGGGTTGCCTTTCTCGTTAACGATCCTAAGAAGAAGGGGATTATCGATCAGGTTCTCAGCGGAAAGAGTGGGTTGCCGGCTGAGCGCATCCAGCCTGAAAAGGGCGAACTGATCTGGTTTATCGGCGTGTAGTGGGGACTAAAGCCGTGATCGCCAGGAGGACTGGTAGCGGTGACTAGCTTGTTCGGCACAGTCTCGCGCCTCGCCTTCGCCCGTCGCCAGGTCGTCGGGTCGCTATGTCGGCAAGTTTGGCCTGGCAACCCAGGCTCAAATCTTGCCGCTATTCGCGCCTGACCGCTCCAAATATCGACGATTAACCAAACTCGTGATAGGACTAACCTCATGGGTAAAAGTTGCACGGGTACCGGCATCGAGGAATTAGTCCGCGTGATTGATCGTTGCGGGATTGGGGCACCGCTTAACCAAGGAATCTTATGGCGGGCAGGTACCGATCCCGAACGTAATTGGCGAAGCTGGCAAACCTTGCAATTTAAGCCCTTCATTCTCCCTCACTTGGCAGAGGTGGTTGATCTAGCGGTTCGACATTCCTTGCGCGAGATCGTGTACCTGGATCGGTCGCTGCAGCAATTCCTTAGCTCATCCCTTTCTCATCGAAGCCAACGCGCGGCCGAGCAGCTTTTGCAGGCTCGCCCCCCAAAGGGCGACCGAATGCTGGCAAGGCTACAAGAGGCAATTCGTATCGGAGAAACTCCCGGACACTTCGTCACCCTTTTCGCAGTTCGCTCAATCGCGTTTTCGATACCCGCTCGCACGACCATCTTCGCTTATATCTTGCTCGAACTGATGTTAGAGCTTCCGGATCGGGAGCAGATCGAGAACTTGTTTAGGGAAACCGCCAGAACGGTAAATGACTACTACCGGGAGGCTGTTATCCCGCTGGTAGAAAACCTTCATGCCTGAGACCCTCCAGGAAACAAAATCGGATACCCAGATTGCCAGCCCTTGGAACGTCGTGGTTCATAACGATCCGGTAAATCTCATGAGTTACGTGACCATGGTCTTTCAAAAGGTGTTTGGGTATTCCGTGGATCGGGCGCGACATCACATGCTGGAGGTCCATCACAAAGGGCGCTCCATTGTCTGGACGGGAGATCGCGAAACGGCAGAGCTCTACGTGCAGCAATTGCATGGTTATCTGCTCCATGCGACTCTGGAGAGAGCCGAAGGA
>DASTDH010000648.1:0-3264 GCA_035710445.1 Chthoniobacterales bacterium | reverse complement strand
GGCGCTTCTTGAACTCTTGAACTTTTAAACTCCCGAACTTTCCCCTAGGTTTGATCAATTAACCGGTGATGGATCGCGTACAGCGCCAGCTCCAGCCGGTCCGAAACGCCCAACTTGTCGAAGATATTGTGCAGGTGGTTCTTCACGGTCTGCTCGGAGATGAACAGTTTCTCGCCGATCTCTTTGTTGCGGAACCCTTGCGCCACCAGCTGCACGATCTCCTTTTCGCGGTCGGAGAGCAGCGGCTTCTCGCGGCGCGGGCCGGACTCGGACGATTTCGAGAACGCCTTCATGACCTCGGCGGTCATGCGGTTGTCCAGCCAGATTTCGCCGGCGTGCACGCGCTGGATGCTCTTCACCAGCAAGTCCGTTGCGGACTGCTTCAACACTACGCCGCGAGCGCCCAAGCGCATTGCGCGAACCACGTCACGATCGTCTTCCGCTGCGGTCAACACAATCACGCGCGTCGGCAACTGATCGAAATTCACCTCTTCCAAAACCGCCAGACCGTCCTTGTCCGGCATGCGAAGATCCAACAGGAGAATATCCGGCTTCAATTTCGCCAGCATTTTCACGCATTCAGCGCCGTTTTGGGCTTCGCCGACGATCACGATTTCCTCGTCGCCATCCAGAAGCTTGCGCAAACCGTCGCGAAAAATCGCGTGGTCATCCGCCATCAAGATCCGAATCTGTTGTTTTGTCTTCGCCATAATTAACTCAGGGTTTCTAAATCAACCCCGAAACCGGTTCAATCCATCATCCCAGCGGAACCTCAATCGTCAGACGTGCCCCATGCCCCGGGTTCGACTCCACGGTCAAATCCCCGTTGACGGTGCGCGTTCGCTCCTTGATGGAAATGGGACCAAGCCGCAGACGGTCCAGTTCGTCACCAGTGAACTTCCCCGCGAAGCTGAATCCTTCGCCGTTGTCGTCCACCACCAAAAGCAGGCGGCTGTCATCCTGCGAAAGTTTTACCACGACATGGGTAGCCTTAGCATGCTTTTTTATGTTGTTGAGTGCTTCACGGTAAATCTGGAAAATCTCGCGACAGACGCGGTCCGGAGCACGCAATTCCGCTGAATCCACCAATAGATCAAGAGCCAAGTGCGATTCGTTGCGGAAGCGTTCCGCGAATCCGCGCATCAGGTCGACCAAATCGGCGGACTGCACGCGTACCGGTTTCAGGTCGGTGACAAAGCTTCGTAGCTCAGCCGACTCGTTTTTTACGGTGCGCTGAAGGCTCGCGAGGGATGTTTCGGCATGATCCGGCGTTGTCGCCACACGACGGCGGATCACGTCGAGCTGAATTTCAATGCTGAGGAGTGTCTGCAGAATGCCGTCGTGCAGGTCGCGCGAGATACGCGAACGTTCGGCCTCGATCGCACGTGCTCTTAGATGACGCAGCAGAAAGACACTTTCGAGCGAAGGCACCACATGGTCTGCCACGCGCTGCATCCAATCCAAATCCGCTTTGCTGAAAGGGCCGTTGGTGCGCCTCCCGTTAACGACAAACAGCCGTCCGGCAGGCCTTTCGTTCTGGTCGAACGTGACCGTCATGAACGACTTGATGCCAAACTCCACCTGTGTAGGGCCAGGCAAGCGCGGAAGAGTCTTGATTGCTTCGCCGTTGCGGCGATCCCAGCCGAACCCTGAACCCGCGCCTTGCAACGAATTCCAGCAGATCGTGGCGTCCAGATCGTCCAGCAAGAAGCCATCGGCCCTGGCCAGCGCAAAGCTGTCCGGCGTCAGCCGATCGCTTTCGCCGACTTTCAAGCGCCAGAGGAAGATTCGTTCGAGATCCATGTCGCGGAACACCAGGAACGCCTGCTCCGCGCGAAACCACGTCGCCAGCTCTTGCAGAAAAAGGCGCAATGACTCCGCTAACCCTTGCTCCACCTGCATCGTCGCCGTGATCGAAGACAGAAAGTGATTCTGGGCGGCAAACTTCTGGCTGTGTTCACCCAGAAACGCCAGCCCTGCGCCCGACGCGAACATCGCTCCGACAATTGCGATCCAGGTGACGAGGTGCAGCCCAATAGCATTGCGATCCACGACATCCACCAGCGTAATCGTCAACGCCAACACGGCCGTCAGCGGAACCGCTGTGCTGGAACCCCAGCGGCTACCGGCCGCATAGGAAACAAACAGAAAAGGAAACCACACGGGCACGGTAAACGGCACAAGGTAGATGAGAATCCCTAGGCCAATCAGGTCAACAATGAGCGGAGAGTGCCACTCACGTTCGCTCAGCAGGACCTCCAGCCCGATGATCGCCAGGCTGAGCATCAGATACGCAAACAGGAAGTACAAGCACCGCTGCGATTCAGTCGAGGCGGGCCATTCCAGGATGGCCAGAATGGAAAGCAGGATAGCGATCGGCCGCGCGTAGAGGATTTGCCGCTCAAAGTGGCGGCGATCGACGTCGTGCGAACTCATCGGAGGCTCATGCGCGGGGACCGTGCTAAAGCCAGTCTAACAAGCGCCGTTATGTCCAAATCGGGTACTGAAAGCGCCGTTTCCAAGCCGCCAAGAGTTAGCAAAAGGACAAATTCAGCTGGCCGGAGTCGTGTGTTAAACTAAGTCTGAGTGGTGGGAGTAGCTCAGCTGGTAGAGCGTCGGTCTGTGGCACCGAATGTCGCGGGTTCAATCCCCGTCTCCCACCCCACTCCCCTTCCATTATCAACAATGATAAAACCTTTGTCTTAACGTCGTTAGTTAGGAACGTATTATACTCGTTCATATCTTAAGGACGGTCAGGCCCCTGTTAGACAATTCAACAAAGTTGATGTCGCCGATCAATTGTTGATCGAAGCGCCTGAGTAGGAGTCGCCCCAGTTGGTCTTTCCTCCCGGGCCCGGCTATTCCGAATTACTTAGTCGGGAGCCGCTGTTCCTGTATCTGTTTCTTGCGGCAGCAGTGTTGTCTCTGTTTTATCGTTCTCTGCAGGACTCGCCTAAGCCTGGGGAATTTCCGAAGCTGGCTCGGCGTCTACTCGCAGTAATTCTGATGTTCCTCGTGGCAGGTGTCGTCGATCTGGTGCATTACATCCACTACATGGCGTTGCGGCACTAATGATATCCCGCGATTCGGGACAAACGAGTCGGCTATTCTCCACGCTAGGTTTTCCACAGGTCTTCGTTCTGATGAAAAAACATTGCACATAAGAGGCAAGTGCCAGCGCATTGCTGCGCAAGGCGCCCGACTGCGATTAGGGTCTCCGACGCGGGCCAGGAGCAACTGGAGTTGTGTTATTCGGAGTTCAGG
>DASTDH010000647.1:0-6329 GCA_035710445.1 Chthoniobacterales bacterium | reverse complement strand
CGACCGTGACCGCTGGGCGACTTGCCGGGTTTGGCGGCGCTCCCAATATGGGACACGACCCACATGGCCGACGACATAGCACGAAAGCGTGGCTTGATCTGATTACGGGGGACAAACCGATCATTCGTGGTCGAAAGCTTGTCGTCCAGATCGTTGAGACCTTTCAAAGCGGTAGCGTTCCTGCATTCGTTGAGACTCTGGACGCGGTTCAGGTTGGCCGGCAGGCAGGAATGCCGATAGCGCCCATCATGATCTACGGCGACGACGTAACCCATGTCGTAACCGAGGAGGGCATCGCGTATCTCTACAAGGCTCAAGGGCAGGAAGAGCGCCGCCGCGCGCTCGCCGCAGTGGCAGGAGTCAGCCCGGTCGGTCAGAAGGCGGTCGCTTCTCAGACTGCGGCCCTTAGAAAGAAGGGAGTGGTTGCATACCCGGAAGATATCGGTGTTCACCGCTTAGAGGCGAAGCGCTCCCTGCTCGCGGCGCGAAGCATCGAGGATTTAGTAGCCTGGTCAGGGGGACTTTACAGTCCGCCTGCTCGTTTTAGGAGCTGGTGACGCACCTTCAGTGCGATGACGGATGACAAATAGCAAATGATTAAGAGTATCCGCTCCGAGTTTTTCGTGCCGGCATTTGGGCAGAATTGGCCCCGCGCTCATGCGGACCGCCCTGCTTTGGCCCGATTCGATTATCAGGGCTCGCGGAAGATTTGTGATCGATCGAAACGGGCCACATATCTAGCAAATCTCGTCGTCCGAGCCCTGATTGAGGAGGCCGAACTGACGCCAAAACCGGCCCTGGTCGATCGGCGCGGTGCGGGTGCCCATGCCGATCTTTCGCTGCAGCTGATGAGGTGCTCAGCCCGCGCTCTTCGAAGCAGTTTTGAACTCATGGCTCTGGTCTCATTTCGGCAGATTCCCAGCCAGTCATTACGCGAAAACCTGGGTGCCATCGGCCGCCGGGCGGAACAATCGATGTTGCTGGCCACCGGCGGAGCCAATACCCATCGCGGGGCGATTTGGGCTCTTGGCCTTCTTGTCTCCGCTGCGGCGATGGGATCGAACTCCCCGGATGGAGTGGCATACCGGGCTCGCCAACTCGCTTGTCTGCCCGATGGGAGCGCCCCAAAGCAGCAAAGCAATGGTTCGCGCGTGATGCAACGCTACAAAGTAACCGGTGCTCGCGGGGAAGCTCAAGCCGGGTTTCCTCACGTGATAACGATTGGCTTACCAATCCTTCAGCGTTCTCGTCGCGAGGGATCGAGCGAAACTCAGGCCCGGCTGGACGCACTGTTGGCGATGATGGCCAGTTTGGATGATACCTGTCTGCTTCATCGGGGCGGCTGCGCCGCATTAAATACGGCCCAAACCGGAGCGGCGACCGTTCTGGCCGCGGGAGGTACCGCCACTGTTCAAGGCTGGGAACTACTGCAACAACTGGATCGCGCTTTGCTCGGCCTCAATGTCTCCCCGGGCGGCAGTGCCGACTTGTTAGCAGCTACCCTTTTCCTCGATTTTATGGCCAAGTCGCCATCAACAGAAAACTAACTATGGAAAGGCTTCATTTTGAATACGCGGCTTCACAGCCGATCAAGCAACGAGCCCATGTGGGGGTGGTCGGGTCAGGTGACCTCGAAGTGTTGCTTGAACCCTCTCCCGATCAGAAGACTCATGTCACTGTTATCACCAGCGTCGATGGCTTCGGCCAGACATGGAAGCTAGTCATGGACCGTTTTTTTTCGCGTTACCAATATGCGGCTTCCATCGAGATTCATGACTTTGGAGCAACCCCTGGGGCGGTCGCTCTTCGGTTGGAGCAAGCGATGGAAAGGAGCCAGGCATGAGCCGATCAACCCCGGGAACAGCAAGCAACTCCCCCCAGACTTTACGTGATTCGCGTGAATTTCTGGCTCGCAGAAGCTTTGTCGAACTCAATGCTCGCGAGCGCGCTCAGGCTTTGTTGGATGAAGGCAGCTATCGCGAATTGCTTGGGCCTTTCGAGCGTCTCGAATCACCCTGGCTGTTGCCGCAGGGCGTGGTTCCGCAAGCCGACGATGGATTGATCGTTGCTCGCGGGGAGATTGGCGGAACCGACTCCGTGATCTTAGCTATCGAAGGACAATTTCAAGGCGGCGGCATCGGCGAAGTTTCTGGCGCCAAGGTCGCTGCGGCGCTGGATCTGGCTCTGGAAGACGCCAAAAAAGGTCATCCGGTACAGGTCGTTCTGGTTTTGGAAACTGGCGGTGTTCGTCTGCAAGAGGCCAATCTTGGTTTGGAAGCTATTGCCGAAATCAACTCGTCGCTTATCGCACTACGGCAGCATGTGCCGGTCATCGGCGTCATCGCCGGGATGGTCGGCTGCTTTGGCGGCATGTCGATCACCGCCTCGCTTTGCAGTTATCTGATCATGACTCGCCAGGCGCGATTAGGCCTGAACGGCCCAGAAGTAATTGAAGAGCAGTCGGGCATCGAAGAGTTCGATTCGCAAGACCGGCAGCTAATCTGGGGCGTGAATGGTGGAGAACAACGTCATGCTACTGGTTTCGCGGATTACTTGGCTGAAGACGATGTGGAAGCGATCAAAGAATGCATCGTCGAAGCTTGGGGCCGCGGGATTCCTGCCACGCATCGTTCCGAACAAGTGGATGACTATCTCAGGCGCCTCGCGGCTATCGATGTCTCCCGTCAGTTCGAGAGCAGTGAGATGCGCGAGCTTTGGTCGAAGGGAAAGTAATTATGAGTAATGAAAAGACTGTCAGCACGCGCGGCCGGACCTGGTTTGAAGCCCTCGCCGGAAAACAAGCGAAGTATGTAGCGAGCGTATCATCAGTCCTGGTCGCCGATACGACGCTGCAGAGAGAACGGGTTCGACTCCTTGCCATCGTCCCGGACCCGGATAATCGCTTTCCTTGCGCACGCCAGGGACAAGTCGGACTGCAAGAGGGGTGGAACCTGGCCAAGCAGGCTCGTGACGCCATTAAGGCTGATAAAGATGGCGAAAAGCGAGCAATCATTGCCGTCGTTGACGTTCCCAGCCAGGCCTACGGCCGGCGCGAGGAACTGCTCGGCATCTTTTTGGCAGCGGCGGCAGCAACGGATGCCTACGTCTCTGCCCGATTAGCCGGGCATCCCGTGATTTCTCTGCTGGTCGGTCATGCTATCTCCGGCGGTTTTTTGACGCACGGCGCACAAGCGAACCGGCTGTTGGCTTTCAACGATCCGGGCGTGGTGGTCCACGCGATGGCGAAAAATGCGGCGGCACGGGTAACTCGGCGGACGGTGGAAGAACTCGATATGTTGGCCGAGACGGTCATTCCCATGTCTTACAAAATTGAAGACTACGCCAAGCTTGGCACACTCTACAAATTGATCGACGGCGTGAATGTTGATTCACCAGAACCGGAACAGGTTGATCAGGTGCGGGCCGATTTGTTAGCAGCGATTGCCGATGCCCGTTCAGGCCAAAGGGATTTGAGCGACCGCCTCCAATCCCAAGGCGCTCAAAAGCACCGGAGTGCTACCCTGGCGGTACGGCAGCGACTGGCTGCGGAGTGGCATTCCAACTAAACAAGTTTGTCTTATTTGCATTCCTTATTACAGGACACAAAACAAACAATTTCACTTATTCAAAGCCAGGTAGCTAAATGAAATCATGAACACGCTGTATTCCACCAAAGTTAGCGCAACTGGCGGTCGTCATGGGCAGATCCGCAGCGAGGACGGGCTGCTTGATCTGAAGCTGGCCCTGCCCCGTGAACTTGGCGGCAAGGGAGATGCAACCAACCCGGAGACACTTTTCGCAGGCGGCTATGCCGCCTGCTTCGAGAACGCACTCCTGCGCGTAAGCCGTGATGCCGGGCTGAGATTTGCGGACGAAGACGTCGAAGTCATTGCTGAAATTGGTCTCAGTCGCAACGACTCGGGCGGCTTTGTGCTATCCGCCGCGCTCGCGGTCACTGTCACCGGAGTCGATCAGAAGACGGCCGAAGACCTGGTCGAGTCTGCCGACGAAATCTGTCCCTATTCCAATGCGATTCGGGGCAACGTCGAGGTTGGGATCACCGTTTCGGCCCGTTGAGCAGAACCGAGCCAAAACAATGGAACAAGATGTTATTATGATTTTCAATAGCCTCAAAAACTCGTTCGTGTCAGCCGCTGCCTTGCTCCTCCTCGCCGGGACGGCGGTTCCAGTACAAGCCGCACTGGTCAAGAACATCGTGTTGGTGCACGGTGCCTTCGTCGACGGCTCCGGCTGGAAACCGGTCTACGATATTCTGGTCAAGGACGGATACAGCGTCACCGTGGTACAGCACCCGCTCACGTCACTGGAGGAGGATGTCGCCGCGACCAAACGTATCCTCGATCGCCAACCAGGCCCGTGTATCCTGGTTGGGCACAGCTACGGCGGGGCCGTCATCACTGAGGCTGGGACCGACTCCCATGTTGCCGCCCTCGTATACATCGCTGCGCACGCGCCGGAAGATGGGGAGACCGAGGCCGCCAACGGTAAGAAGTTCCCGAACGCCTCCAAACCGCTAGTCAAGACACCGGACGGCTTCGTCTTTCTCGATCCCGCTAACTTCCCGGCAGACTTCGCCGCCGACCTGCCGCACGATCAGGCCGAGTTCATGGCGCATGCGCAATCGCTCACTGCGGCTAAGGTGTTCACGACACCCATCACCAACCCCGCCTGGAAACTGAAACCGAGCTGGTACCTGGTGGCCAAGGACGACAAAACCATCAACCCTGACCTGGAACGCATGTACGCCGAGCGCGCACACAGCCACAAGGTAGAGGTAGAGGGAGCCAGCCATGCAGTCTACGTATCCCATCCCACGGAAGTGGCGGCACTGATTGAGGAAGCCGCGCAGCATGCTCTCCCGTAGCTCGAAGAAAATCTGAGTTATTTGTGAAATCTGCGGATCATAGCTTGGCATCTGGGGGTCAAGAAGAACTCATGGTTTGGTCGACCCACGATTTGCTGCGAATTTCTGGAATGGCTGATGTCGCGAGTGTCGGAGCGGAACAATTTCCTCTCTGGGTAAAGGTCTCTTTAGGGATCGCTCCGTTTGTGGTCGTACGCCGGGCCAACCCAATTGGCGGAATGATTCCGATCGGGATTCGCGGGTCGTCGCGGAACCAGAGGCTAGCCGCATATCTTAGAGTCGAGTCGGTGCTCCGGCGGGTTACTCCGGAACAGCTTACCGAGTCAGATCGCTCGCGCGGCAACGCTCGCAGGGAGTCGATTCCGGCGCTCAAAACCTGGGCTGAGATCCAAGTAAAACTGTCCAATTTCTCCCTCGCTTACGGACCAACCGGAAGCGTCGGTTTTGAGCTCGCTAGCGGCCTCCCGACGGCAACCGCCACCAGCGACCTCGATTTGCTGATCCGCGCTCCGGAACGCCCATCGATGGAATCGGCGCGAGAGTTCATGGCGATCTTTTCGAATAGCGCTTGTCGGGTCGATGCCCAGCTCGAGACACCTCGCGGAGCGGTATCTATGGCTGAATACGCCGGTGGCCAAAGACCAGTGCTTTTAAGGCAAAACGGTGGCCCGGTTCTGGTTGATGATCCGTGGGCGTGAAAATAGCCGATAGCCAATAGCATGAGCATCGCTTTCCTCTATCCGGGCCAGGGAGCGCAATTTGCGGGTATGCTTCACCAGCTACCGGAGCATGCCAAAATCCGTGAGACATTGCATGAGGCAAGCCAGGTTCTTGGCCACGATGTTCTTACCCTTGATACGGAAGCAACACTTTCTTCAACGGTGCCGGTTCAACTTGGCCTTTTTGTTTCCGGAGTCGCCGTGACACGCGCCCTGCAGGCAGAGGGAATAGAGCCCGATTCTGTTGCCGGCCTTTCGGTGGGAGCCTTTGCCGCCGCCGTCGCCGCGGAGGCACTTTCCTTCAAGGACGGCTTGTGCCTGGTGAAGTTGCGCGCCGAGCGGATGGAGGAAGCATATCCCAAAGGATATGGTTTGTCGGTGATTATCGGACTAAACGAACGACAGCTTTCCGAAATCATCACTGAGATCAATAAACCCGAATCCCCAGTCTTTTTGGCAAATCTCAATGCACCGACCCAGATTGTGATCGCGGGATCCGATGCCGGAATGAAAGGGGTGGTCCATCGCGCCAAAAATGAAGGGGCGCATACTACCAAACGATTGCCGGTCAGTGTCCCTTCTCATTGTGTCTTACTACAGAGCGTTGCCGACCAATTGATCCGCCGTTTGGCCGGCGTCGAGATCAGAACGCCCAAGGCGATCTATATCAGTAATCGTCGCGCAAGAGCACTGCGTGATCCCGACGCGATTCGAGAAGACTTAGC
>DASTDH010000646.1:0-5620 GCA_035710445.1 Chthoniobacterales bacterium | reverse complement strand
GCCACGCCACCGCAACGTATTTCTGGAACCATGGCTTCCCCAATGTTCGACCACGAAAAGCTCGACGTTTACGAGCGCTTCGATCCCGAATCATATCGAGTGCGGGAGGATAAATCAGGGGTCGTACAGTTCGAGGACGACGACGAGGACGAGACCTCCCAATGACCGGATTCATCGCCAGACGATTGCTCGGCCTCGTCATTATCCTCTTCTGTGTCGTCACGATCACATTTTTTCTGATTCGGCTGATGCCGGGCGGTCCGTTCGATCGAGAGCGCAAGCTGCCGCCTCAAATCGAAGCCCTGCTATTGTCCAAGTACAAATTGGATGGACCGCTGTTGACTCAATACATCGACTATCTCGGTGACCTGCTGCACGGAGATCTTCGACTTTCGACCAAGTACCGGAATCGTACGGTAAATGAGATTCTGGCAGACTCTTTGCCAGTCTCGGCTACCCTAGGTGCAATCGCATTCTGCCTGGCGACGAGCATTGGCATTTTTTTGGGATGCCTGGCCGCCTCCTATCAACATTCATGGACCGATCGAACGGCAATGTTCGGAGCCCTCATAGCGATTTCTTTACCTTCTTTTGTAATCGGCCCCCTGCTGGTTCTGATCTTCGCCATATACTTTCCGCTGTTTCCAGTCGGTGGATGGGGAAACCTGCAAAGTCTGGTTCTTCCTTCAATTACCTTGGCGGCACCCTACGCCGCCTACATCGCCCGGCTCACCCGGGCGAGCATGCTGGAAGTTCTTACCCAGGATTTCGTGCGAACGGCTCGCGCGAAAGGATTACCCGAATCGCAAGTGGTCTATAAGCATGCTCTCCGCGTCGCCATACTCCCGGTGGTTTCATTTCTCGGCCCTCTCGCCGCTAACCTCTTGACCGGCTCCATCGTGGTAGAGAGCATCTTTAGCATTCCGGGCGCGGGCGGATTTTTCGTTAACTCGGTGCTTAACCGCGACGGGTTCCTCCTGGCCGGAGTCGTGATCGTCTATTGCGCCCTGCTGGTTCTGTTCAACTTGGTAGCAGACATTCTCTACGGCGTTCTCGATCGCCGAATCATTTTATATGACTGATCCTCGTTCCACCTGGACCAGGCTGCGGCGAAATCCAGCGATGATTGTTTCGACCTTGATCGTGGTCGCGGTAGCCACCGCTGCTTTGTTTGGCCCGATACTGCTAACCGCCAAAAGCGGCGAAGTGACTGCCGATAGCTTCCTGCCGCCTTCTCTGGAACACGCGTTCGGCACCGACCTCAACGGCCGGGACCTGTTTTTTCGCGTACTGCTGGGGGCCCGCATCTCGCTGCTGGTCGGCATCGCGGGTGCTGCGGTGAGCTTTGCCGTCGGAATCATTTACGGAATGATCGCAGGATATAGTGGCGGACAAATCGATTCGCTCATGATGAGATTTGTCGATGTCCTCTACGCGATTCCGCGTTTGATTTTTCTTCTCGTACTCATTAGCGCCCTTGACCCGATTCTCCGCGGCGTCATGGAAGCACACCGACTGCAAAACGTCGTTGGCTACTCGAAGATTCTCATCTTGGTGTTGTGCCTCGGCCTCACCGAATGGCTCACCATGGCTAGAATCGTCCGTGGTCAGGTCTTAAGCCTGAAGAACCAGCAATTTGTAGTTGCGGCACGCTGTATTGGCCAGAGCCACCGAAACATTATAATTCAGCATCTTCTGCCCAATCTCATCGGCGTAACCATCGTTTATCTTACTCTAACCGTACCATCGGTCATTCTCGACGAATCGTTTCTCAGCTTTCTGGGCGTTGGTGTGCAGGCGCCACTGGCCAGTTGGGGTCTGCTGCTGAGTGACGCCGCTCAATCGATCAACCCAGTAAAAGGATATTGGTGGTTGCTGGTATTTCCGGCCGCAACGATGTCGGTCACCTTGCTGGCCTTGAACTTTGTGGGAGACGGATTACGCGATGCTCTCGACCCGCGAGGGAAACAGTAGTGGGGACGATAGAAATGATTTCCTTTTTCCCACCGCGCAACCATCCATCGATCGTCCCTGGCGGGACGCGTCGTTCTAAAACGGACACAACCCCAGCACTAAAGTGCTGGGCTACTATCTTTAGGTTTCTTCACCCCCGTGCTTCGGGCTATGGCAATTAGCAGAATCCGAGATGTTGTCTTCTGGACAGTGTGCGACAAGGGTGACGGCAACCGATGTTCACTTCGTTGTCAACTCAACGGCACCAATCGATGAAGGCTCGCTGAGGCCAAAGAAAAAGATGACAAAGCGCGTTCACCGACTTTAGTTGGGCGCAGTTTGTACCGGGCATGAATCTGTTGGAAGAGTTGCAAGCATCGGTGGTCTGTGGGGACGGTGCGATGGGAACGGAATTGATGGGAGCCGGAGTACCGATGGAAGTCTGTTTGGAGGAGGTAAATCTTACTGCTCCGGATGTCGTCCGTCGTATTCACGATGCCTACATTGCCGCCGGATCGCGTGTGATCGAGACTAACACATTCGGTGCAAATAGCATGCGCCTGGCGAAACATGGGTTGGAGTCGCGAGTCCGTGAGCTGAATACGGCTGCGGTGGCGATCGCTCAAGGTGCGACCTCCGGAAAAGACATTTGTGTGGCCGGCAGTGTTGGCCCGTTGGGCGTCCCCAACGAAGAGGTCAGAGCGCAGAAGATCGATCAAAGGGCTATTTTCGGTGAGCAAATCAGCGCGCTCCTGGAGGCCGAAGTTCAGGCCATTTTTCTCGAGACCTTTTTGGATCTTGAAGAAATAAAGATCGCGCTGGAGGCGGCTCGACAATTGAGCGCTGAAATTCCAATCATCTGTTCGATGGTCTGCTCTGAAGAAGGCCGTTTGCCGTCGAGCCTGCCGGTGGTGCAAGCATTTCGCGAGCTTACTCGGCTGGGTGCAAACGTGGTCGGCGTAAATTGTGTAACCGGACCGCGCGCGATGGTACGGATTTTGAAACGGATTCCGCTTGACTTCATGATTAGCGCCTACCCTAACGCCGGTTATCCCCGTTACCAGGAAGGACGTTTCATTTATAACGCCTTTCCCGAATATTTCGGTAAGGCGGCAAAGGAATTCGCTGGAGAGGGCGCTCGCCTAATCGGTGGTTGCTGCGGGGTCGGCCCTCAACATATCCAGGAAATGGCGAAGGCGCTGGTTGGGCTCAAGCCGGTCAGATCCAAGCCGGTAATCAAGTGGTTGGCAGAGCCCGAGCCGATTCCAGAGAAACGCCCCCGGGAAACGAGTCTGCTCGACCTGATCGCCGGCGGCCATACCGTCATCGTCACGGAATTGGATCCTCCCAAGACGCTTGATTTAGACCGTTATTTTACTGCGGCCAGGCACTTGGCCGACGCGGGTTCCGACGCTATTACGCTGGCGGATAACTCGCTGGCAATCCTTCGGATCAGCAATCTGGCAATCGGCGCGATGCTTAAACAGCAATACAATATCATGCCGCTCCTGCACATGAGTTGCCGGGATAAGAACCTTATCGGTCTGCAAAGTGAACTGCTCGGAATCGCTGCACTTGGCATCCGCCATATTCTGCCGCTCACCGGCGATCCGGCCAAGTTTGGCGACCAACCAGGCGCGTCCTCGGTTTATGATGTCAATTCAATCCAATTGATGCAGATTATCTCCGGATTGAATCAGGGCTACAACTTTGCGGGCAAGACCATCAAATATCCCACCGATTTCGTATTCGGCTGCAGTTTTAACCCGAACGCCAAGAATCTGGATGCGCAAATTTCACGGTTGGAGCGGAAATTGGCAGCGGGCGCGAAGTACGTAATGACTCAGCCCGTTTTCGATCGACAACTGGTCAAAACCATGTTTGAACGGACGCGCCACCTCGGTATTCCGATCCTGACCGGGGTCTGGCCTCTGCTCAATGGGCGTAACACTGAGTTTTTGCACAATGAAGTGCCCGGGATTATCATTCCCGACCCTGTTCGGTCTCGAATGGCTGGTAAAGAAGGACCCGAAGGGAGACGGATTGGAACAACTATCGCCAAAGAAGTCGCTGAATCCATCCTCGAATACTTCCCCGGGGTCTACCTGATCACTCCATTCCTTGCCTATGATACCACCGCCGAGCTCGCGCAGCACATCCGAGGAATTAGTTCATAAGATCCCGTGGTCGCTTCTCACCCAAGGAACCGGACTGCTCGCAGCCGGTGGGATCGCGTTTTTTCTGGCGTCACACTATCCGCTGCTTGACTTGATTGGAGACGCTCAGAAAAAAATTGAAAGTCTAGGCGTGTGGAGCGGGATCGTTTACCCGTTTGGTTACGCAATCTGTAATCTTTTTCTGCTTCCGGGCGGTGTGCTAAGCATTGGTGGCGGATTTTTGTTCGGGCTCTGGTGGGGTTTTCTTTTGGTGCTGATTGGCAACTTGCTTGGAGCCGCCGCAGCCTTCGCCATTGGGCGCAAAATCGGGCGCCGAAAGGTTGAGAAACTGCTCTCCAGCAATCGTCGGCTTTGGTTGCTCGATAAGGCGATCGAGCGGCACGGCTGGAAGATCGTGGTACTGTCACAATTGAATCCGCTCGCTCCCAGCAGTCTGCTAAATTATCTTTACGGTCTGACTCGGGTGCCGATCGGGCGATGCCTTTTGTGGATTGGACTGGGCCAAATGCCCGGTCTCTTCTTGTATGCGTTCGTCGGGACGCTCGGCCAGTTTGGCGTCGAGATGGCCAGAGGTCTGAAGCGACCACTGCCCAATGATTATCTGCTGTGGGGCGGCGGCTTCATTCTGACCATGGGAACCACTTGGCTGCTCGCTCGTTTGGCCCGGCGAATCATGCGGGAAGTCGGAGCCGATATGGACGACACTGGCTTGACGCCGGAAGAATGAGGAATACCGTACGTCACGAGGTTGCTTTTTTGCGCGGATGAAGTCTTCCCCTGCCAAATGTCGAAATGCCGACGTAATGATTTATTTCGACCGGCCGGCCGAGTGCCTTTCTTCTTATTTCAGCGAGATCACCTTAAATGATCACGGAATCATTTTCCGTTCTCGCTGGCAGTTTGAATTAGGGACACAACTTGGGCTTAAAGTCTGCGTCGAGCCGGAATATAGCGACTCCGCGCCCGTTTGCATTGACCTGACCGGAATGGTCGTTCATTGCGAACGGATGTACAGCCAGTCACCGTTGTTCGAAATAACGGTGCTCTTTCTCGACCGCCGGGAAAAACCTCCGAAGTCGCTCAATCGGCTGACCTGCCGGTCAGAGCTGATGGGCAATCTCAATTAAATGCGATTGCCGATTGTCGGAACGTGAAATCGCCTATTCCGTGGGAGTCTTTGACTTGGCGACGCCAACCAGAGTTTTGGATGCGCGACTCTTTTTGCGGTTGGCCAAATTCTTGTGAATGACTCCGCGCTGAGAAGCTTTATCTAAGCGGCTGGATAGAGCTGCAAACTCGAGCGCCACCTGTTTCTCGTCTCCCGCAACGACCGCCGCCCTCAACTTTTTTTGTTGAGATTTGATGCCGGTCAGGACCCGTCGGTTCCGAAGCATGCGGGCCTGAGTCTGCCGAGCGCGTTTTGCTGCTGATCGCGTGTTTGCCATAGATCGGATGAAAAAGAGCAGCCATGTTACTCTGCTCGCTCAGAT
>DASTDH010000645.1:0-6190 GCA_035710445.1 Chthoniobacterales bacterium | reverse complement strand
TTTGGTCGCCGAATGAACGACAATATCAAAGCCCGAATCGATTGGACGCTGGATCCAGGGACTTGCGAATGTATTGTCGGCCACGCTCACCAAATTGTTTTCGCGAGAAAAACGAGCCACTGCTTCCAGGTCAATTAGCTTCAACAGCGGGTTACTTGGGGTTTCGACCCAGGTCATCCGGGTGTTTTTTTGCATCGCTCTTTTCAACGCCGCCGGATCGGTGAGATCGATAAAGCTGAATTCGAGATGAGCTGATTGTGAGCGGACGCGTTCGAAAAGACGAAACGTGCCACCATAGAGATCATCACTGGCAATCACATGCGAGCCGGCCTCCAGAATTTCTAGCACCGTGGCCATACCGGCGAGCCCGGAGGCAAAAGCAAAACCGCGATCTCCGTTCTCCAGACTGGCCATGCAACGCTCATACGCTAAACGCGTCGGATTAATGCTTCGCGCGTAATCGTACCCTTTGTGCTTACCGGGACTCTGCTGAACGTAAGTAGATGTTTGATAAATCGGAGTAGTGACCGCGCCCGTGGATGGATCGGGTTCTTGCCCGGCGTGAATGACTCGCGTGGCGAACCTGTCTTTGTGTGGATTGCTCATGAGATGCGGCGTCGCAGGTAATTAAGGAGATCGATGCGCGTGATCAGGCCAACGAAATGTCCATGCTCAACCACGATCGCGACTTTTCCGTTGTCGAGAACGCAGCGCACCGCATCGAGTGAATCGGAAGGATCCAGCGTTTCCACGCGATTGGTCATTGCCGTCCGCACTTCATCCCGGAATGTTCCGCCACCGTTCTGAACTCGCGTAAGAAGATCAGACTCGTCCAGGATCCCGATCAACTGGTCTCTTTCCAGCACCGGCACCTGCGAGATATCGGCGATTCGCATCCGATTGAATGCCGTTAACAGCGTGTCAGTCGGCCCGACACTCACAACCGTTCCATCCTGGTAGCGGCGAGAAACTACGTCTCGCAGATCACCAAAAGTATCCCGTTCCAGGAAACCCTGGTCAGTCATCCAGATGTCGTTGTACATCTTAGAGAGATACTTGTTGCCGCTGTCGCAAGCGAACGTTACCACGCGCTTAGGGGTAGTCTGTTCTCGGCAGTAATTGAGCGCTGCGGCAAATAGTGTACCCGAGGAGGAACCGGCGAAGATCCCCTCTTTCCTGAGCAACTCGCGGGCAGCGTGAAAGCTCTCCAGATCGGAAATGCTGTAGGCCTTGTGAACCCGCGAAAGATCGGCAATGGGTGGGACGAAATCTTCCCCAATTCCTTCAACCAACCAGGAGCCGGGACTGTGCATGGTTCCCTTGATCACATAGTCGGCCAAAACTGAGCCGGCCGGATCGGCAAGGATCATTTCACAATTGGGCGCTACTCTGGCGAAGAACCGGCTCAGGCCGGTGAGCGTGCCACTCGATCCGACGCCGACGACTACCGCATCAACGCGGCGGTCCATCTGGTCCCAGACTTCGGGGCCAGTAGTCTCCTCGTGGGCCAACGGGTTCGCCTCGTTCCCAAATTGATTCACGTAAATTGACCCGGGTGTCTCTTGGGCAATCCTTGCAGCGAGATCTTGGTAATATTCCGGATGCCCTTTCGCGACATCCGATCGGGTGATCACCGTCTTGGCACCCAGCGCGCGCAAATGAAGGATTTTTTCCTGCGACATTTTGTCGGGAATGACCAACAGCAGGTGATAGCCCTTGGCTGCTGCGACCAAAGCGAGCCCTAAACCAGTATTACCAGCAGTCGCCTCAATAATCGTGCCGCCGGGTTTGAGGTCACCGTGGCGTTCCGCTGCTTCAACCATAGCCAAAGCCATCCGGTCTTTGATCGAGCCGGTCGGATTTTGTGTCTCCAATTTGAGGAACAACTGGCAAACGCCTGTATCAAAACGCGTAATCTCGAGCAGGGGCGTCTTGCCGATTAACGAAAGGATAGCCGGATTATCGATTTGGGGAGGAAACGAATGAGAGGCAGATGCCATAACGACAGTGAACAACAACGAACGAGAGTGAACAACAACGAACGACAACGAAAGGACGCGGCGGGGGTCCATCGTCCACCGCTGCTGTTCGCTGGTGTTCACTGATGTTCACTGTACACCTCCAGATATTTCAACCCCGATCCAGTGTTAAATAGCACGACCGATTCTTCCGGTTGGATCTGGCCGCTCGCTCGCAATCGTTTCAAAGCGGCATAAGTAGCGCCTCCTTCCGGAGCGACGAAAATGCCTTCCGAGCGGCCAATTTCCCGAGCCGCGTCGAGCATCTCTTCGTCGCTAACCGCAACGGCAGTGCCGTGAGAGGCGCGAATGGTATCCAAGATTAGAAAATCAGCGATCGCTTTCGGCACTCGTAGTCCTGCCGCTCTAGTTGCCGCATCGCGATGCTCTTCGGCAAATCGGTGATTCCTTTTGAAGGCGGACACGATCGGCTGACAGCCGGCCGCTTGAACTGCCACCATGCGCGGACGATCAGTGCCGATCCAGCCCATTTGTGTCATTTCAGCAAAAGCTTTCCACATGCCGATCAATCCCGTTCCGCCGCCGGTTGGATAAATAATTACGTCTGGCAGTTTCCAATGAAGCTGTTCGGCAATCTCATAGCCGAGCGTTTTCTTGCCTTCCACTCGATATGGTTCTTTCAGCGTCGAGAGATCGAACCAACCCTCTTTTTCTTTGCGCAGTGCGATCTCTCTCCCGCAGTCCGTGATCAACCCGTCCACCAGCGTGATGTCAGCACCCATCATCTGGCACTCGATGATGTTTGCTTGGGGCGTGTCCTTGGGCATGAATAGGTAGGCCGGAAGACCTGCTCGTGCCGCGTACGCGGCGAGTGCTCCGGCCGCGTTCCCCGCCGAAGGCGCCGCCAGTTTTTTGGCTCCGAGATATTTGGCCATCGCGACAGCTACCGCCATACCCCTCGCTTTGAAACTGCCGGTAGGATTTTGCGACTCATCCTTGATCCAGAGACGATTCAGACCGCATTGGTCAGCCAGATGCGATGCCGGGAGGAGCGGTGTCCAACCCTCTCCGAGCGTCAATATCTCTTGGTCATCCGGCAGCGGCAGCATCTCGCGATATCGCCAGAGAGCAGGAGGTCGGCTCGACAGCGCTGCTTTGATGCGCTTGGCTTCCTCCGGACTCGTTTCATACCGCGCCAACAGCGGACGACCACATTCCGTACAGACGGTCTGTAGTTGTTGCCAGGGAAAAATTTTGCGACATAACGAGCAGTAGAGATGGATAAGCATCAGGAAAGGGGAAGAGGTAGCGGCGACTGTCCCGTTATGCCGCTGGTTTAGGACGGCACTGAAGTCTCACCGAAGTTACTCGCCTTCAAGTTGTCATAAAGTGCAGTCGCCATCGTGCGGAGTGGTGGAGGATTGGATCGAAAGGTGGTAGCTGCGACTGGCATCTTGCGAAATTCATTCGGTGTTGTGCCAAACCAGCGCTGCAATGGGATAGTCGCCGCTACCATTTCTCAGCCGCGGCCATCCATTCTTGCTGCTCCGTCGTTCCGATCTCACAACAACATAAACGCTGCACCGGCGATAAGAGTAGGCACTAACGCTCCCAGGAACAGGCCGAGCGGAGCAATGCCGCCATCGCCAAAGCGCGATGATAAGATCGAGATGCCTGCCGGGTTGGGCGCGTTGGCGATGACGGTCAGTCCGCCACCGGTAATCGCGCCGGCCATTACTGCGTACTTCAACGAGTCGGAAAAGTCCGGCACTAAGGAAGCCAAATAGGTAATGGCGGCGTTATCGTTGAAAGCTGTTAGGATGGTAGCGGCAATCATCATCGGCCATTCGGTCAACTCCCTCAGGACCGGCACGATCCACCATTCCTGGCAACCGCCGTGAATGACCAGCGATCCAAGAAAGAAGCCGACCAGGAGTGCTGGTCGCAGCGCAATTTGATGCTGACTTCTTCGAGTGGCGGTCACGAATGCCAGGAAAAAGAGAAAACCGAAAATGATCAGGGTCGGGTAGTGCGAGTTGACTACCGTCCAAACCAAAAACAGCAGATGAATGAGTACGATTGACCACGGAACC
Organism: Chthoniobacterales bacterium; assembly: GCA_035710445.1. Taxonomy (GTDB): domain Bacteria; phylum Verrucomicrobiota; class Verrucomicrobiia; order Chthoniobacterales; family JAFAMB01; genus DASTDH01. The sequence goes on along the minus strand of DASTDH010000645.1, from coordinate 2,118 downwards.
TCTCTTTGTTCCTGAGTTGATTCCTCCTCGTTCGGCTCGACCACCAGTTCGGTAAGCTGCTTTCGGAAGAATAGAAAGAACAATAGGTTGGAGACCAGAATTGCGATCACGGCCTTCCAACCAAAATTCTGTAACATGAAAAGGAAGCCCCAGTTCCAATTGCTTGCGACAATCACGACTGGCGGCGCCGCGAAATGGCTCAAGGTTCCGCCCACAGAAACATTGACGAAAAGAAGACCCAGCGTTGCGTATTTCAGCTGGGCGCTAGGACGCAGGTTGTAAAAGCGATGGCGAAGCAACAACGCGCTGATGGTCATGGCTGCGGGCTCGGTAATAAAGGAGCCGAGGAGCGGGCCGACGGTAAGAATAGCTAGCCACCATATCGCCGGGCTGCCGCGCCCGAGATCGGCAATGCGGGCGATCGCATTTTCGGCTAGTCGCAAGATCGGCAAAGAGCTAGCCATCGCCATGATGACCACTACGAATATCGCTTCGGCCATGTTAACATGACCGACGTAATCAACCATTGCCGACCAACCGTGAAAAAAAATGAAGGCGACGACCAACGGAACCAGCCAAATACCAAAGACGGCTTCGATCTCGCCCATAAAGTGGAAGAACTGCGCGCGAAATAGCAAGCGATCCCATTCTTTGTCCCGCCGGCCGCGTTCCGGAAGATCGAGATCCTCGATCGCTCGAGCTCGAACATCGTATTCGTGAGCAATCTTTTGGAATCGCGAAGTTAAGAATGTGTGGATGATTGCGGCGAAAAAGATGGCCGTGGCCGCAGCATTGAATGGCTCCCGGTGAATTCGAGCGATCAGTTTGCCGCTGAGGGATGAAATCGATTCATCCTGATAACTAGCGCTGGAGAGCGGGAACTTCTGATCCTTCGTCGGTTGTGCAGCGTGTGCCGGTACGGCACCAAACAGCAGACAATGCAAGACGAGGCAAAGCAGGCACCAGAGCTTGGCCGGAGAAGATCGGTGTGGTGTATGGGCGTCTTGGTCCCGAAGGGACGTAGTGATAGTAGCCCAGCAATTCATTGCTGGGTCGGATTTAAAAGGACGCGTCCGTCCCCGTAGGGACGATAGAATCGAACGCATTTGGGTTTTCAATACCACCTCACAGTCGGAGGATGGTCGATCGTCCCTGCCGGGACGGGCTGAGTTGGTCTCTCGATTCCCGGCACTTCGTACCGGGCTACTTTCGCCTTAATATCCCTTCGGAACGCCGAAGGGTACGCAGACGCGCACGCTGGTACGCCTATTCGCCGATAAGCCCACAGGTCGTCACGCATCACAATCCCTTTGTCGCCAATTCGGCCAAGCAACGTTCGATCGCATTGAGCGCGTTCTCTGCATCCGGGCCCTCGGCCGTGACCAATAACTCGGCGCCGGCGCGGATGTCCGCAGTCATGATATCCATGATACTTACTGCCGAACAACTGCGGCCATTGGCTTCCAGTGTGATGGCACTCTTAAAGCGCATTGCGCATCGGACGATCTCACTGGTGGGGCGGGCGTGGAGACCGGTCGAGTTTGTGACCTGCATTCTGCGGGTCAATTTCTTCGCGGAATTGGATGCAGGAGGCATGATGCAGTCGATCAAACAGTTTAAATGGTGTGAGAAGGCGCCGCGGTAAATTCATCCTCGCTGATTTCCTCGATTTTCAGCACGTGCGGGTTTTCGCAGCAAAGTTCCAGGAAACGATCCCGATCATCATCTCCTTTTAATTCTACTAGGATGAGTTGTGTACTGGCATTACGCTTGCGCGCCCAGCCCGAAACCCAGGGAAGGTACACAACCGGGGGAAACACATGAAATTGGTAAAATGCCGCCTCCTCGTTTTGGAATGTGATTCGAAAGCAAAACCGATACATCGCGCCGTAATAAAACCGGCGAATTCGGAGACGCAAAGGGGAAGTGACCAGAAGTCGGGAATAACGCTGAAAGCGCCATGAGCGCAGTAAACTGGTGGGTGTGGCGCGGTCTTTGGGTAGGGCGGTCGGTCCGGGACCGCCGTGCCTATGGTCGCTAAGTCCGTTTCACACGTCTCGGCGAAGGTGGAATCGAAGCCAAGACGCTCACAAATGGTTGGTTGTCGCCAGATTCCAC
>DASTDH010000644.1:0-4658 GCA_035710445.1 Chthoniobacterales bacterium | reverse complement strand
TTCCACTCCGGGGTATCGATGGTGGGGTTCCACTTTTCGTCAAACCAGGTGCACCCAAAGGTGTTGAGGAGGGTGTCGACATAGGCCATGTTTTCGCCCCATCCCGGTTTGCCCCGCAAGGTGATGCCGTAAATGCCTTTGCCTTTGTCAGTCAAGGCGTCGGCAAACTTCTTAATGTCATCGTAAGTGGGCTGCTCTGGCATGGTCAAGCCCTTAGCCTCCAAGAGGTCCTTGCGGTACATGAGCATTGAGCTCTCCCCGTAAAAGGGCAATGCGTAGAGCTTACCTTCGTAAGACAAGCCATCGCGGATGCCTTTAAAGACATCCTCCAGGTCGTAGTCTGCCGGCAAGTTGGCGATTTCCTTGAGCCAGCCACGTTTGGCAAAAATGGGCGTTTCGTACAGGCCGATGAACACAAGGTCAAACTGACCGCTGCCGGTCGACACGTCGGTGGTGACACGCTGGCGCAAGACGTTTTCTTCCACCACTACCCAGTTCAATTTGATGTCCGGGTTTGCGGCTTCGAATTTGGGTGAAAGCTTTTTGAGCTCAATCATCGCTGGGTTGTTGACCGTCGCGATGGTCACCGTCTTCTGCTCAGCGATGGCGCTAGCACCGGTGAACAGGACGGTTACAAAGATTGCGAGATGTCTTTTCATATTCTCGGGGGGTATTGGTTGGTTTATCTTTCGGGGAGAATGGCGGGTCCGACAACATTGTTGCGATGCGGACTTCGAAACAATGATTCAATAAAAGCTAAAGTGAAAACATGTCGCCGTAGCTGTCATTGCTGCGACTGGGCATCTGCACAGCCTTGGAAAAGACCGAGGGTGTGTTCGAGGTCGTGGATGTTACAATCACCAATCGCATATTTGTCGTAAGCGAGCTTTAAGAGAGCTGACGCAGGAATTGTCATATAGGGAGAGGGGCTCTGGGGGGTTACTCTATCTTGCGTAGCAAATCGTTTAAACAACATTAACGCAAGCTTTTAATCCAGTTTTTTTGAGGTTGCGAATCGTTCTGCATTCAGCAATCCTCCAGAAAGTGCAGAAGAAAAGTGAGCGGCTTACCGAGTATCGCCGCCCGACGATTCACGACGTGGCTCAGGCCGCCGGTGTTTCGACCGCCACCGTGTCAAATGTTATCAGGGGCACTCGCTTCGTTCGCTCAGAACTTCAGCAGAGAGTCCAGGAGGCCATCGCTTCCCTGCACTACAGTCCTAATCCGCTGGCAATGGGTCTGCGTGCACAAAGATCGGGTACGGTTGGCGTCGTTGTGCCTGATATAACGATCGGCTTTTTCGCCGCCATCGTTCGACGGATCGAAATGCGTGCCGCCTATACCAATTATCAGATTCTCCTGGCAGACAGTCAGGAAGACCCGCAATGGGAGCAGAAACGAGTGGCAGCTCTCATCAACCGTCAGATCGAGGGTTTGATCGTTATACCTTGCCGCGATGACTCACCGGCACTCTCAGATCTGCGGAGCAGCAAAATCCCGATTATCCTTGTTGATCGGGTCGGGCAAGACAATCGATTCGACAGCGTTTCGGCAAACAATGCCGAAGCCAGCCGCGAAGGAACCCAGTATTTAATCTCATTAGGCCATCGGAGAATCACTTTGTTGGCGAGCGATGCCGGCCTTCGCAATATCAAAGAGCGGATACAGGGCTACCGCGAAGCACTTCTCAGCGCGAATCTTTCAAAATTTGAGCAAATCGTCATGGTAGGCCGCAACGACGTTGAAAGTGTGAAGGGCGCACTGGAGCCGATATTGTTAAAGCGGCCTAGACCTTCCGCAGTTTTCGCGGCAACCCAGAATATGACATTGGGAGCGCTCAAGCTGATCTGGCAGCTTGGGCTGAATTTACCAAAAGATATTTCATTGTTGGCGTTCGATGATTCCGAATGGCTGACCGCTTTGAGGCCGTTCATTTCAACGGTTAGCCAACCGGCCGATGAGTTTGCTGATGAAGCTTGGGCCACGCTGATGACCCGACTCAGTAAAGATCGCTCACCCAAACTGCACAGTGAGGTGCACTGCAGCTTGATTCCTCGCGAATCGACAAGAAAATACCGACCGTAAGAGATTAGCCATTCCTCCGATGATGGTAGGATGGCACGGCCAACCCGGCTCGATCTGGAAGGAGGCTGGTACCACGTGCTCAATCGCGGTATCGAACGGCATCCTATCTTCAAAAGCTCGAAATGTTACAGGCATTTCGTTGAGCTGTTATCGGAATTGCCGATACGTTTGGGGGGTACAGATTCACGGTTATGTACTGATGGCCAATCATTACCATTTGCAGATTGAAACTCTACAGGGCAATCTCAGTCAGAGCGATCCAGTGGCTCAATGTCTCCTACGCGTTTCTTCGACCTACGTGATCTCGCAGTTGGCCAAGGGCTGGAACCAGCTTCACAGCCAAAATCGAGAGGCTTCGAGCCAGACGCATCACGAAGACCAGTTTCCTCGATCGGCTAACAAACGCAGGCTTATGATCTGGAAGTATGTGCGCGTTGTGGCGGACAACTGATTAGTTGCGACTGCTTCTACGATGAGCGGTCCGGAGGCGACCGCTAAGGGTGATCTGAGATCCCACAGCAGTTAGAAACGTGGCGCGACCGCAATCATCTACATTGATCCCGATCTGATGCCCCGCTCTCAGGACTCCCAAGCGCGAAGTAAGGCATCAATTCTGTCGCCAGACCCAACCGTCAGGGAACTTAAGCCGTTTTGCCAGGTCTGCCTGGATCTGGAGTTCGGATTTGAGTTTTGTTCGGAACGGATCGCGCGACATTGTTAGAGCATCGATATCAGAGCCGCGGGCAAGGGTGGTGTATTGATCGATGATCTCGTCGAGAGATCGCTTTTTCTTGGGATCAAGACTCGAGACCTGTCGTCTGATGATCTGGAGAGAGTCGTAGTGAGCATCGATGTGAAGGTCCAAATAGTGAGTGAAGCTCGGGAGACTGTCAGATTTACTTGAGTTAGCGGCCCGACTGGCCGGGATCAAGTTCCAGATCAAATCGTGGGTGACAAAACTCCACGGAATAAAATGATCAATGGCAAAGCCCTGGGATAGTTCGGCTCCGGAATAGATGCAACGGAGAGGTCTGATTCCAGTGACCTCATTCCAGAAGAGACGTGCTTTGCTGAGATCGCGGTCCTGAGGCCTCTCCAGCTTGTTGATGATTCCTGGAATACCAGGATTTCGGACTTCGAGAAAGCGTGCTAGCGAAATTAGCGTAAACGCGCGCAGTACCTTGAAGTTAGACTGCAGGAACGTTACCCATGCCTTGTCGAGGATGATCAAACGAGGTGCTCCAACGACACTGTCGAAATAGTACGGGCTGGATCTTATGGTCCGACGACTGCGTATCGCAAAGTGTCTGATCGCATCGTTCTTAAGACTATCAGAACCGAGAATCCGAAGTTCTTGTTGGAACCAGGGGCTAACAAAACGGTACGGGACGAAGCCGAGGACTTTCGCGATTTGGGTCGCCGGTAGTCCGATTGCCGCTGATCGCACCGCGTGTAGCTCAGCCCCCGGCTGCAATGAACAAGTTTCGCCCAGGTGATCAATCACTGCCTGCAGCCGGTCCTGGTGTCCAAACCAGAGACGGAATTGGCGACGCGTGTACCAGCCCTGCGTCACCATTTCTCGACCAAGATCAATTATTGGTATTTCCAGGCGTGAGTCCGACTCCATTCGAAAGGCCTTTTCCAACAAACTCAAGAACCAATAGAACTTGTATGTTGTGTCGGTCGCATCAAAAACTCGTCCAATGATAGCGGTGGCCCCTGGATACGGTTCGTGGGGCAACTCGGCCGGCTGAACCTTGGGCAGAACGTCAAATGGGGAGAACAAGCAAACGATCCTTTCCTCAACGATAGTGCCGGTTACTCACGAGAATCTCGAGGTCACTTCAGATCCAGAATGCTGAGCACCATTCTCCAGGAGTAGCATGGAGAGACTTCGGATATCAATACAAACATCCAGATGTGACCATTTCAGATCACTCGCAGAAAGTTCTGCTTTTTCTCCGGAAAGAGAGTCTAATATTCAGATGAAGTGATTCGGCCAGAAGAGCGTGCAAGGCGGCAGGAGATTTTTCGCTGTGTTGCGCCGCTTTTCGGAACTGTCCAACCGGCGTCGGTGCTCCGAGACGTCGACCGATTTGGCGGCCTTTTGCGGTCTCCTGGCGAAGGTATATTCAAGCCACAATGGGCAACTCACGCGCTTTCGATAGCGTCTATGCTGTCAAGCCCTTACACGGACCAAATTACGTTCCTAAACGACCGCAGCTGGCTGATGGCCTACAGTCCGAAGACCGGCGGATTGAGCGTCGCTGCTAACGTGGCTCTTTTCAACTGCATGGCGGATCGCGAACCGGTCCTAGTGGTGCGCCAGCAAACCGACAAGAACTCCCGATTGGGTTCAACTTATCTTATCGCAGGTCTAGGTCAGGTTGAGCGCTACGACGCGCAGCAGGACGTTTTTCGGTTACGCGGACTCCATGTAGAGGAGGTAATCCGGTACCTTTACGGTGAGAGTGAGCTAGCCGATGATCTCGTTGAAACTGCGGTTCGGCTTGAAGCTTTGGAGGACTGGACTGCCACAGTGCAAGAGGAAAGGGCGGTCTATCGGGTGAACC
>DASTDH010000643.1:0-7127 GCA_035710445.1 Chthoniobacterales bacterium | reverse complement strand
CTAAAGGGTCGCTTGACGAATGTTCGCCTCGCGATCGTACTGGAGACCGCGACGACGGCGGGCGCTCTCAGTGGCGTTCTCCTAGCGGGCACAATCCCGGCGTCGTATCTCTTCTTCATATTCGGCATAATTCTGCTGCTCTCAGCCCAGCAGATGTTGGCAAAGCGCCGTGATCTTGCACTCGCTCCGACACAGCCTTTGACCCGCCGCTCGACGACGCGGCGGCGACTGGATTCGAGCTACCCGGAGCGCGCACTCGGCCGCGACATCGCCTATCGGGTGGAGCGCCTGCCAATGGGTATGGTGCTAATGTACGGTGCCGGTCTGATCTCGGCGCTTCTGGGTATCGGCAGCGGTGTTCTCAAGGTTCCGGCCATGGATACGGCATTGCGCCTGCCAATCAAGGTTTCGTCAGCAACCTCGAATTTCATGATCTGCGTGACCGCAGCGGCTAGCGCGAGCGCATATCTTGTCCGAGGCGATATCGTTGCTCCGATCGCCGGTCCGGTTGCCTTAGGATCAGTCGTTGGCGCGATCCTGGGCGCCCGTTTCCTCATGTCCATTTCGAACGACAGACTTCGTCTGCTATTTGTCGTAGTCCTGGTCGCTCTGGCGGCGCAGATGTTCATGGCGGCGTTCGGCACAGACTTGTTCCGGAGGACGGCGTGACCAGCAGGACGATGAAACCCATCCGCATAGAGTCGCTTCTGGCGGATGTATTGAACGTCGGAACATGGCTCGCATCAGTCGTGATCGCTGCCGGGCTTGTGTTGTCATTACTCCACGAGCGAATGCCATTCCCCGCCGGCACACAAGTAGTCACTGCCGGGATCGGGTTATTCATTCTGCTGCCGATCCTGCGCGTGATCCTGATGCTTACTATCTTTGTGAAGGAACGTGACTACAAATTTGCTGCCGCCGCCGCCGTCGTGCTTTTCATCATATTTGCAGGCTTCGTTGTCGGCATCCTGTCCAAGTAGCGGCGGTTCTCGGAGGATCGAGGGAGTGACATTGGCGATTCGGCGACTACCCGCTTCGGAATGGCGCAGCCTGTCGCACCCGCGGGCTCACTGGGCGGAGGTAAGTCTGCGGGCTACGACAGGACAGGCCGGAACCGATTTGTCGTTCCTGCGAGGAGGGCGGCTAACTGATCCCCAGCGCTTTCAATGTTGGACTATCGATTTGACCGGTAACGGACAGATTGTCGTGGGACTGAAACCCGCGAATCGCTTTTGCTGTTTGCGGACCGATCAGGCCGTCGATTGGCCCGTCATAGTAACCGAGTTGAGACAGCTGTTGCTGCACGGCCACAATGGTGTCTTGAGAAAGCGCCATTTCCGCTGGTGCGGATTGTCCATCGGAATAGTCACCGGCGTTATCGTCATAATAATCGTAGTCCGGATAGTCGAACCCATAGTACGGGTAGTCGTACGCAAAGGAATCGAGGATAAAGGGATCCCCAATAAAGAAATCTCCGCCGAAACGATCCCTGAGCCGAGAATGATCATCGTGCCGGAAATGACCGTCGCGCCCCGCAAAGTGCTCTCCTCGATGTTCGACGAAGCCGCGGCCAGAAAAACTATGACTGGTGAACCCAGCGAAGTGGCTCCCGCCATGAGCAAAATGCCCACCACCGGCAAAATGATTGCCGCTACCAACGAAACGGCCATGCCCACCAACGAAATGGCCGCCGCCACCGGCAAAATGGCTGCCGCCACCAGCGAAATGTCCCCCACCACCACCAAAATGGCTGCCGCCACCAGCGAAATGTCCCCCACTACCACCGAAATGGCCGCCGCCACCAGCGAAATGTCCCCCACTACCACCGAAATGGCCGCCGCCAGCAAAATGGCCACCGCCTCCACCATGCCCACCACCGAAGCCCCCGGCATGGCCGCCCCCTCCTCCGCCATGGCCACCGCCTCCTCCACCATGCGCGAACGCAGCGGTGGACCCGAGCGCCAGAATGCTGCCTAGAACCAGACCGACCAATGAACCCTTCATTAATCTCATAAGTAACCTCTTTTGTTGCAGTCTCGCTTCGCTCTATCGGAGCAGCTAATCGGATAGTTTGATTCCATATCAGCCAACGCTATGGCTCTAGCCGATCCGGAAAATCGGCCACGCGAGAGAATCAGAAGAAGCAATCACGGCAATGGGGCCGTGTTTTCTCCAGTCCAGCTTGGGTGCGGTGCAAGGCTTTGCTATCCTAAAACCTTGTGTCCTAATCCTGATTCAAATGCGGCTTTGGCGCTCCAATTGCTCCGGCGACCGTGCCTCAAGAAGAGCGTTTTACCGTACGCAAAGGGTGACCGCGCGTCGGCGAAAAGTTTCCTTGTTGAAAATCATTTCGATCATTTCGAGCTGGTGCAGTTGCTGGTCCGAAATTATTGGAGACTCTTTCGGTTCTTGGCCGGTTTTGAAAACGCGATTAAGCCCTTACGCCGGCTGAATACACCGATCGCAGCTCAGAACTTCAGTAACACCTCGACCCGGATATAATGCGATCTGTTGTCGTCGGCAGTACGGGAACCATGACTAGCCTGGCCGCTGCACAGATTGGGGCGGAAGCTGCGGCGGAAACAAAATAAAAGGAAGCGAAAAGAACTTTAAACAGAAGTTAGCAAAGTTAACTTCACATTTAGCCTTCTCAAAACTACCCAGCTCGGGTTAGCGTCGCTACTGGCAGTGATCCGGGCCCACCCAATCCTCGCAAGAAACTCTGCCTTTGTTAACTTCGCTTACTTCTGTTTAAAAATCGCTTACTTCCTTGTGTCGATCGCTCCGTTGTCAGCGATCACGGCGATCAAATCAGCTATTCGTAAAAATTGTGGACCCAACGATGAGTTTTCAATTGCCTAACCTGTTCCTTAGGTAATCCGCGTCCATCTCCCGCTTGGCAGTTCCGTTCCACGTTCCGCACGGTACGCATCCCCGGAATAACCGTTGAAACGGCCTGGTGGCTCAGGACATAACGCAAAGCCGTTTCCGCCAGCTGATCCAACCGAATACCGAGATCAGAAGCGATATTTTGCACGCGCTCATAGACCTGTTGCTTTCGGTCACCGCGAAAATAATTGCTGCGGAAATCACTCGACTCAAATGCGGTCTCCGGTGTGATTTTTCCGGTTAAGCTCCCTTCATCAAACGGTACCCGGACAATTACGCCAACCTGATGCCGCTCACATGCAGGAAACAGCCGATCTTCGGGAGTTTGCTCAAAAATGTTATAGATCACTTGAACGGTATCGACCACGCCCGTTTCAATGAGTTGGATCGCGTTTTCCGGCTGAAAGTCGTTAATCGAGACGCCAAACGACTTCACTTTCCCTTGTTTCTTTAGCTTTTGAACCGCTTCCAACCAGTCCCCTTGCTTGACCCATTCGTCCGACCAGACGTGGAACTGCTGTACATCAATCGCTCCCAACCCGAGGTTTTTCAGGCTCTCTTCTGTGCATGCGATCACATGGTCAGCAGGAAACGTTTCCTGCACCGGCACCCCACTTTGTGCCGGCCATTGATAATTCTTCGGCGGAATTTTCGTCGCCACATAAATGCTCTCGGAACGTGCTTTGATAGCCTTCCCTACGAGTTTCTCACTGTGACCGTCTCCGTAGGCCAAAGCGGTGTCGACAAAGTTTAGTCCCAGATCAAAGGCCTTATTCAGAGCCTTGATTGATTCATCATCAGAGGCGCCAATCCAGAGGCCTTTTCCGATTCCCCACGCGCCGTACCCGATTTCTGAAACCTGTAATCCTGTTCTGCCTAGTGTTCGGTAGTTCATTTTAGGTCGTGCTCTTTCTTCTCTACCATGAAATAAGCCCATCTGTTCATAATGAAAAGGCTAAGCGAGTGACCCAAGCGCGAAAGCGGCAATCGATTCTGTGTTGCGCCGACTCTCACAGCGGTAAAAGTGTTCCCAGAAAAATTGAGAACGATCACATTTGGCATCGTCGGCGGAGCGTGGCGCGCCGAGTTCTTTTTTAGAATCGCCCGGGCTCTGCCGGACCGTTTTCGCATCTCCGGATGTGTCGCGCGCACGGAAGCGACTCGCTCACGGATCCAGGCCGCATGGGGGATTCCAACGTTCAGTTCCGTCGGCAACCTGATAAAATCAAGGCCCGATTTTGTTGTGACGTCGGTGCCTTGGGCCGCCTCGGCTCCGCTTATTCTCGAACTTGCATCCCATGATGTCGCCGTTCTGGCCGAAACCTCGCCCGCGGAGGACATCGATGCCTTAACGAAATTGTGGAAAGAATTGCCGGTCAATGCACGCGTCCAAGTGGCTGAGCAATATCAGTTCCAACCCTGTCATACGGCCAGGCTTGCTCTGACCAGATCAGGATTGCTCGGAGAAGTTTCTGAGGCCCAGATTTCCGTTGCGCACGGGTACCACGGTGTATCGCTGATTCGTAAGTTTCTGAACATTGGCTTTGAGAACGCCACCATCCGCGCATTGCAATTCAAATCTCCGATTGTTGCGGGTTCGACGCGCGCGGGACCGCCGCAGGAAGGACGAAAAATTCTGACAACCCAAACTATCGCCAGCCTTGAATTCGAAGGTAAACTCGCTGTGTTCGATTTTGTCGAAGATCAATACTTTTCGTGGATCCGATCGCACCGTGTCCTGGTTCGTGGCGACCGCGGAGAAATGAACAATCTGGATATCCGCTATTTGATCGATTTTGCGACCCCGATAGAGATGCAACTCAAGCGGATGGATACCGGCCAAACCGGCAACCGGGAAGGTTACCATCACAAAGGTTATATTGCCGGCGGAGCATGGTGGTACCGGAACTCGTTTGCGCCGGCGCGATTATCCGATGACGAAATTGCAATCGCGACCTGTCTCGAATCCATGGCTCGCTATCTGGAAACGGGAAATTCTTTTTATGGTCTGGCCGAGGCCTCCCAAAGATCATGACCTGAGCATCCTCATTGACCTGGCCGCCAAGACTGGTAACCCTGTCGAAAGTTCTAACCAGATTTGGCACGGGTAACAGCTGCTGGGTTCGGCCTCTTGGCGATTTGTCATTTGCGATGCGTTCGCTTGGTACACCAGATACCTTCCTTCGCCGAGCGGTTCGACCAGGGTTAAGTCAGTTCCACGACGATCTTCAAGTCTGAGGGAAACAGAAGAACAAAGAGGAATCCGAGTTCAGAGCGGCATCCTTCTATTTCTCATTACCCGCACAAAACAGCGAAGAACCAGAATTGTTGGCTGCCCCCCTTTGGCGACCTCGCACCAAAAACGGTGTTCCTTCGGAACTAGATGAGGTGAACGTCATTGAGAGTCTAATATGGTTGTGCAACGGCTGATTCGGATGCGATGCTTCCGGGACAATGCGGCTACCGTCCTTGTTGTTTCATCTTGCCGACGCGTCGAACCGCCGGTCGATCGAACAGCTGGGTCTCCTGAGCGCAAGCGATCTGATCGAACGCGCTGGCCTAGCGACGGTTTGGCGCGAAAGGCACCGGCCGCATCGGTTGGTTCTGCCCAATGGGGTAGTGCTGCGGGACCAGAAACCGATGCCGCCCACAGCACTGAAACGTTGTCTTCGCGGCATGACGCCAGAAGAATGGTACCGCCTGCTGAATTCCAAGATCTTTCTCTGGATCGACTTGGAACGGCTGAACCGGCAGCGTAACGCCTGCAGCCGGTTTACCCAAGTGTTGTTCGTCGTTAAGACGGAGAAAGTATTAGAACGGTATGCGTCTTCGACGGAGTTAACCCCGATCAATAGCGGAAACGCGCGCCGGCGCCCGGCGGCCCGCGGAACGAAGACATTTGTTCCTTACCTGAACTGGGTGGAGCGAGGTTGGCACGCTGAGGAGCGCGAGCAAGGAGTGCGACCTCGCAGCCATGCTCCCGTCGAGTTTACCGTCTCTCGTGCCATGCCTGATTGGATGGACTTTGTCATAGAAATTCGCGCTCTGTAAGCGCAGCCGGCCAGATTGTAAGTCGTAACCGAAGCCGAGCAGTGAGAGGGCCTGCCACGACGTAGGCCCCGCGGAGGCGGGTGATTGGTGATTAGTGGTCGGGGACTGGTAGGGCGGTCTCTCCGAGACCGCCGTAGTTCGGTCCGCAAGGTTTGACGAGTAAGACTCTTACCTGCAAGAGTCAGGATTGCGGATCAAGATTACTTCCAAAGGTCAAGTGAGCATCCCGCAAAGTCTGCAGGATCAGTTCTGGTCTTGGCCAAATACCGAGGTCGAGTTCGTCGTATCCCCTCTTAGCGATTTGTCATTTGTCATGCGCTTCGCGTCACGGGTAAAGGTATTCCAGATCAATGCAGTCAAGCTCCGCGTAACCAACCGCTAACCCAAATGACGGATCGCCTTTTGCTAACCGAATATGGTTAACACCGTTCTGCAGTTGAACATTGACGTCGAGCAGACCGAATAGTCCCCAGCCTTGAGTGGGTGGATAAGTCACGAATGTGAAAGGTCCGCTGTTGACCGAAAGACCTTGCTGCGAGTCTACCTTCGTTCCGTTAGTGTAATGAATGGTCATCCGGTAAGTACCACCAACCGGCGCGTTCACCGTGAAATCGACGTAACTATCCAGGTTATTAATTTGCGCCACGTAAGCTCCGTTCGATGAATAGGTGGAAAAGAAATTATTCGGATCCGAAATCGTGATATTGGCGTCACTGATCTGCGCTTGCTCCGCCTCGTATCGTGCTCGGTAGGCTCTGACCTCTATATAATCGAGACTTACAAGATCGGCAGCGGCCGCCTGATCTCCCTGTGACAATCGAATAAGATTGAGTCCCGCCCGGAGCTGAACCGTTGAATGGAGGGTAGCGAATGTGTCTGGCCCTCCTGTTGGTTGGTAGGAGACCGATACGCCGGAATCACCATTCACAGCAAGTTGTTGTGTGACTGCAGAACCGGTACCGTTGCCGTAGCGGATCGTCAAACCGTAAGGACCAGGTTTTCGGGGCAAAGACCAGGAAGATAACATGACTATTCTTCCTCCCGAGGCCGCCGACGTACTTTCCGTCAGATGCGGCGGTACTCGCCATTTGCTGAGCCGGCTGAAACAAGGCACTTTCTGCTTCGTAACGATACTTTGGATTGTTCGAAGTGGAACCAGCGGTAACGATCAGATTATAGGCGGAGGA